>JAHCHD010000106.1 GCA_026129915.1 Bryobacterales bacterium | reverse complement strand
CGATTCCCTGACACGTCCGGCGCCAGCAGATCGCGCAAGGGCGAACCGTACAGGATATTGCGATCCATTTGCATAGTCTGCCGCATCGTCTGAAACCAAGTTTGTGCCGGCTGTGCGACCTGACAGCGAGGCGCTCTGAAGACAACGCACGCAGAAAGTTCGGTGAGGTTGTTCTCTACTATCCTCCAAAGCTGCCAGACACAGCCGAGAATGAGCTGTACCTCGCGGTGGCGCAGGCATACCGGGCGGACGGCCGGCATCGCTTTGCCATTCGGAACTACGAAGAAGCATTGCGGCGAAAGCCTGGGTCCTTGCATCTTGCAAACCTGCTGGCGATGGGACAGGAGCTTATTGCCGCGATCGCGCACTATCGCAGAGCGACCGAGGCTGCTCCTGATGTCGCGGAGACACACTACAACCTCGGTGCCGCGCTCGGGATGAGCAAGGATTACTCCGGTGCTAAGAGGGAGTTCGAGAGGGTGCTGGAGCTGAAGCCGGATTACTTTGCGGCACACCTGAACCTGGGGAACCTGGAGCGCGTTAGCGGGAATCGAGCTCTTGCTGTAGGGCATTGTGAAAAGGCGATGGGCAGTCCCGATCGTTCGATTCGCGAGGCCGCATTGAAAGCAATCGGCAGCGGTGAATGATCGCTGCCGATTGCTCGTTGAGGTTGGCTACCAGAGTAGTTTGAGGGCGAACTGGATTTCTCGCGGCGCGCCCGCGCTGCGAATTTGCCCAAACGTTCGGGAATTTACGTTGCTATCAGGATCGTTGCACCCGCCGGTTGTCTCACGGCATCCCAGCCTGACCTGATTGAAGAGATTGAAGAATTCCGACCGGAATTGCAGCTTCAGCCCTTCCCTCACGGGAAAGTCCTTGATTGCAGAGAAGTTGGTATCGGCCATGCCCGGACCACTGATGAAATTCCGACCGGAGTCCCCGTAGATGCCTCGCGCGACTTGGTTGGTTGGCACAAAGGCAGCAGTGTTGAAGAACTGGGAAATCATGTCGGCACGGCTGCCATGGGAACGCTCCACCACTGCCCCGGGCACGAGCTGTGCGCGTTGGCGGCTGCCAGCACCGTCTTGTGCCACGTCGTCACCCATGCGTACAGAGAATGGGGCACCGCTCTGGACCGTATGGATGCCCGTAAACGTCCATCCGCCGAGAGCACCTTTCGCCAACGAGTTCGAGAACCGGAGATCGGGCGACCAGAGCCACGAAGTGACGAAGGCATGCCTGCGGTCGAAGTCGGAACGACCGCGATTTGCGCGAGCATCGAGCGGATTGTCGAGCATGCGGCTGAAGATGTTGCTCGACATCATGTCGATTGATTTCGACAAAGTGTATGCTGCCGAGAAGGAGACGCCGCGGGAGAATCGTTTGATCAACTGACCCTGGAAACTGTGATAGGAGCTGCGGAAACTACTCTCCAGTCTGCGCACGTTCGACGCGAGAATCCCAGGCGCGATAGCGACCCGGTTATTCACATTCTGCAGGGAAGGAGCCGCTCCCGTAATCGGGTCGTCCATGTAGAGCGCAGGGTTGAAGTTCCGCCAGCCATCCAGCTTGGTTCCCACTTTTCCCAGATATGAACCTTGCACCATGATGTCAGAGGTAACCTGGCGCTGCAGGGTGAAGTTCCAACTCTGCACATACGGAGTCCTCAGGTTGCTATCGACGAAGAGTCCCGCGATTGGAACGGGAAAGCGGTCGCAGCGTACCCCAGGAAACGATGGAATATCGACGCATCCAAAGCCTTCTCCGGCAGGCACCACCGGCGGAGCCACGAGTCCCAACGAGCCGAAGGGATTCTCCGCTCGGCCATCGAAGATCTGGAAGTTTCCAGCCCAGGGAGCCCCTTCCTGAGACACAGAGTCCGCCTTGATGGAATCGTAGAACAGGCCGTAGGACCCTCGCACGCTTGTGCGTCCATCACCGAAGACATCCCAGGCAAATCCGAAACGGGGAGCGAAGTTGTTCAAATCCGAAGTTGTAATCGTCCGCGGTATTCCGGGGTCCCCCGCAAAGAGAATGCCCGGAGGCGCATCCGGAAAGCGAGTCGACCTGGCAGTGGTTCCCACTTGGGCGAGGCTCGTCAGGCGGTCGTATTTGTCAACCCAAGGGAGCATCGGTTCCCAACGGACACCAAGACTTAGAGTTAGACGCGGATGTACTTTGAAGTTGTCGTGAAAGAAAAGGCTGGGAGCATCCTGAATGTTGTCATTCGTTCGCACGCCAAAGCCACCGCTTACTTGGCGAAATGCGCCAAGGAGGAAGTCTGAAACTTCGTAGCCTGTGCGGCTGCCGTTGAACTGCATGCTCGTGGAACCCAGAAAGATCTGAAGGAAGGTGAGGTGTAACCATTCGCCGCCAAACTTGAGGTTGTGCTTCCCCTTTACCCAGCTTGTCTGGTTTCGTACCTGCCAGTTGTTACTTACGGCCAGAAAACGGCTGCGGCTACCTAACGACACATTGCCGACGGTGACCCCTAGGCGGCCGAATTCCGGATAGAACGGAAGATCCACGCCAATCTGATCGTGAGGTACGGTATCCGTGGCGTTTGCATTCGAGAACGATCTCAAGAATGTGACGGTTGATTGATTGAGAACGGTTGGGCTGAACGTGATGGTATCGTTCAGAGTTGCCATGGTGGTCTGTTGGTCGGTGAAACTTCCGAGATAGCCGGGAACGTTTCCACCCGCCAGTTGCGGCCGGTCGAGTTTATTCTTGTCGACGAAGACGTGCGCGGAAACGACGTGCCTATCATGCTGGTTCCAGTCCCCGCGGATCATGTACATATCCCCATTCCGCGGCTGTGGATCGATCAATGTGAATGCGCCCGATGGCGTCTGCGGAATGTACTGCAAGAGATTGACGGCGACCGGGCTGATGCATGAAGGGCTGATGCGGTTCCCGGCCACGCAAGGGCTACCCGAGGAATCCCGAAATGGCTGACCGGTGCGCGTGTCGATGGGGTTGGTGATTGTCCTGTTAAGGCCGGTGAAGTCGCCACTCCGCTCTGCAGCCGACGGCACGACCACGGTGGTACTGACCGCTTCACGTCGATCCCGAAGTCCCTGGTAGGACCCGAAGATGAAAAGCTTGTTTCTAACAATGGGACCGCCAGCAGCTGCACCGAATTGGTTCTGGATCTGGGCCGGTCTCCTGGTTGCAAAGAAGTTGCGGGCATTCAGGACGTCGTTTCGCAGGAACTCCCAAGCGGCGCCATGAAAGCTGTTGGTGCCCGCCTTCGAAACCACGTTCACCTGGGAACCAGCGTTGCGGCCGTACTCGGCTGAGAAGTTCTGTGTCTGGATGCTGAACTCTTGCAGCGCATCGGGCGGGGGGTAGTTCAGACCGGTGTTGCGCGACGGATTGATGAATACTCCGCCATTGAACGTGAACAGGTTCATGGTTTCCAGGCTTCCGTTGACGTTCATGGTGGGGCCGCTTCGAGCATCGCTCAATTGCTGAGGTGCGTTCACACTCACAACTCCGGGCAGGGTGGCCGAGAGCGCAATCACGTTGCGCCCGTTCAACGGAAGATCAACCACGCGGCGATCGTCCACCAGACTCGAGAGCGATGCCGACACTGTATCGACAATTGCCGCTGCTCCCGTGACCTCCACGACTTCGGAGACGGAGCCGAGATGCATTACAAGATCCACGCGCAGGTTCTGGTTCACGGCCAGAGAGATATCTGAGCGAACAAGGCGCTGGAATCCTGGAAGTTCCACCGCAAGGGTATATTGACCGGGCGGGAGAGCGTTGAACACGTAGCGCCCATCTTCGACGGATTCAGTGGTACGCAGCAAGTTCTGCTGGACAAGCGTTGCTGTGATGGTGGCCGCTGGAACTGCGGCTCCCGATTCGTCAAACACCGATCCGGTGATTGTTCCCGTAACTTGGGCCTGCAGGGCGGATAGCGACAATGCGAGGCTGAACGCTAGTAGCGTAATCGCGTTGAAAGACCGCTTTCTTCGATCGCGTAACATGTTTCTCCTCAATTAGTTCACTGAATATCGTCGTTGACCGGTGCCCTATCGGCAAGGGCGGGCCGGAGCCTCAGGCACCCCAGCGCGGCGGAAGGGAAGCACCCTCGCACGCTGCGGCGCGAGACGTTGTCTCGCCAAGTCCTCGTCGACAGGGTCCGGAGGACAAACATTCGCCACCTCCGCATCTGCGGGCATGTGGGCGGTGGCGCAAATCAGTAATTCCGATGGGAATCCATTCCATGACCCTGATGTTTCGGAGAAGCACCAAGGCCATCTCGGAAAGGCAAGAGAGCTTCGGCTAGCGACTCGCCAAAATGGGCGAGCCAAACAGGCCAACAGGATAATCGCAGGATTCCCCACTCCTTACTGGCACCGGGTTCAGTTCTCTGAGTCTCCCCCAGAACGAGACTTCGGACGTGCGGCGAGATTCCTTGAGACCGGCGACTTCTGGATTACAGTAGCATAGTACACACATTGTTGACAATATGTCTGTGATTTAATTTCGCAGATCTCGCGATCCGCAAGTTTGGACGTGAATGGACCGGGAGACCCAACACAAGGACCGGCGAACACGAACAGCCGCGCAAGCCCGGTTTCGACGAACGGATCGGCCACATCCTGACGAGAAAGGCGAGAACGGACGGGCTTGCGCGCTATGGCGAAGGACTTATGGATTCAGGTAGGCTTCTGAGAACCTGTTCCGCAGTTTGCCGGCGGGGTCAAACTCGCGCATCAGGGCGCGGAAGGACTCCAGCTTTGGATACTGTTGCTGTAGTTCGCCCGGCGCCATCGTAAACACTTTGCCCCAGTGCGGACGGGCGCCGTAGGGCTTTAGCGCTGCCTCTACCAACGGGAGCACGGCAAGCACTCCTGCTTCGTCTTTCTTCCATGTGAAATGGATGGCAATGGAGTCGCGCCCGAAGGCCGGACTCAGCCAGAAGTTGTCGCCTTTGATCGCCCGCACTTCGGAAATCTGTAGCACGGGCGCTACCTTGTCGTGCAGCGCGAAGATCGCCCTCATCGCAGGCAGCGCATCCTTCCGGGCGACGAAAAATTCTGATTGCAGTTCCTCCCCGCTGGATGGAGTGAAACCCATCTTGAAGTGGGGGAGCCTTTCATACCAAGGTCCTGGGATGCCCATCTGCGGCGTGCAGTGTTCCGGAGACAGTTCACGGATCGGGTGCAGATTCTTCGTGGCTGCCTTGGCCCCATGAAACGTGGATGGCGCGGCGAAGGGCTGCCCTGCGCCGGTACGCGTCTTCACCCAGACTTCTTCGATGCCGCCCTGGCCCCACGTGGTGAAGAGGCTGACACTGTAGGCGGCATCCATTACCGCATCCAGACTCTGCTCCAGCGAAGAGACCGGAAGATCCTCGTACACGTACTGCCGCATCTCAAAGCGGGGTTGCACCTGGAGCGTGACTTTCGTGACGAAGCCGAGCGTTCCCAACCCCACCACCATACCGTCGAACTGCTCGCCTTGCTGCTGCCTGGAGAGACGCCGGACTTCCCCTGAGGGCGTCACCAACTCCATCGCTTCCACCGCTGTGGCCAGATTTCCATTGCCTGAGCCTGAGCCATGAGTGCCGGTGGAAATCGCGCCCGCAATGGAGATGTGGGGCAGCGACGCCAGGTTGTGCAGCGCATAGCCCTGCGCGTCGAGCCTTTCGCAGAGGTCGCCGTACTTTACCCCGCCACCCACCGTAACCGTCATCGCGGCGGCATCGACGTCGCCGATCTCCGCGAAGTGCTGCATGGAGACCAGCGTCCCCTCGGTATCGGCCACTTTGCTGAATGAGTGCCGCGAGCCTAACGGCTTCAGCCGCTCACTCTCTTGGATGACCGCCTGCAATTCCGCGACGGTACGCGGCTCCGCAACCTTGGTCGCCGCGTAGGAAAAGGTCTTCGCCCAATTCTGGCCCGCGCTGTACTCCACGGACGCACCTCCCTCCCTGGGTCTTGACGGCGCGCAGCCGGCAAGAAGAAGCGCAATCACCATGACAGTGGCCACTGGCGCCGTCACTGTCCGCTTTTCCTTACCCATACTGCACTCCTTTGCGTTTCACTCATGGCTGCTTGCTTGGGATTCATGGTACATGCACGATGACAGCAATGTCTTGCGGGCGTGAGATCCGCCTTGCTCTCTTCCGGCGGAACTGATACCAATGAAGCACTATGCTGCTATCCGAAATGAAGTCGCCGACCACTGCCGGGCTGCGCCGCCGCGACGCATTGATCGCGGGTGCGATTGCGATGACAGGCTGTGCCCTGGCCCCCGATGCTTCTGCGCAGGCCACCCCTACGCTTGGCGATGGCGAGCCCATCGGCGGTCTTCGCATCGCGCAGGGACCGGTTCCCTTCCCCGGCTCCTGGTATGAAGCGGAGAACGCTGGCGACGGTCTTGAGTTCCGGATTGCACCCGGCACGCTAGGGAAAGTACAGTGGCTGAGCGCGGACTTCCTTCTCGACGGCATCCATACCGTGGCCTGGCGCCTCGCCTTCCACGAAGCAGGCAGCCAGCGCGTGTTTCGCTACCAGTTTGGTGGCCTGAACCAGTGCAGTTTCCGCATGCGCATGCCACTAGAAGCGCTGGCGAACAACCGCTGGCGCTACGAGCGCGAGGGCGCGTGGCTGAAGCCGCTTTGCTCTGGCGACCGTGTGGACCCCGCCCGGGTGGATCGAATCACGTTTACCATCGATGTGAAGGCGGAAAGCGTCGCGCGGTGGCGGATGAGCCCCATTGCGATGAGCGCGGCGGAACCCGCGCGGCTCGACAAGCTTCATTTGCCCATGGGCGCGCTGGTGGATGAACTCGGGCAGAGCCGCCTGCATGAGTGGCCCGGCAAGACGAAGGACGCTGAAGTCTGCACGGCACGCTTACGCAGCCAACTGGCAGCGGCGGGCAAGCAGAGGTGGCCCGAACGCTTCACCCGTTGGGGGGGCTGGAAGCAGCGGCGTCTTACGGAAGGGACGCGCTTCTTCGGCAAACATCACGACGGCAAGCGCTGGTGGCTGCATGATCCCGATGGGTTTGCCTTCTGGTCGACCGGCCTTGATTGTGTGCGCGTGGATGCCACCGCCGCCGTGAGCGGGCTCGAGAGCGCACTGGCCTGGGCACCGCCTCGTGAGGGCATCTTCGCTGAGGCTTGGGAGGATCGCCGCGGCGGTCTCAACTACCTCGCCGCCAACTGCATCCGCGCATTTGGCCCCAAGACCTGGCGGTAAGACTGGGCCAAGGTAGCCCTCAGCGAAATGAAACGTCTGCGCTTTAACACGGTAGCGAACTGGAGCGAATGGGACATCGCTGCCCGTGCCGAGTTTCCCTATGTGCGACCCATGAGTTTCAACCCTAAGCGCATTGCCAGCATCTACCGCGACTTCCCGGACGTCTACGATAAGCGTTTCGCCGACGATGCCGCCGATTACGCGGATGAGCTTGGGAGCACCCGCGACGACCCCGCCTTCCTGGGCTACTTTCTGATGAACGAGCCGACGTGGGCTTTCTCTTCCGAGTTGCCGGCGGTGGGCATGATGTATGCCACTCCCGCCTGCGCCACCCGCCAGGAACTGGCACGCAGTCTCGGCACCAAGTATGCCGATTCCAAGTCTCTTGCTGCCGCGTGGAAGATGCCCGTTACCCTCGAGCAGATCGCATCCGGCGCATGGCACGAGCGGTTCACTCCGGAAGCGCTGAAGGACCTTGAGGCGTTCAGCAGCACGATGGTGGAGCACTACTTCCGGGAGCTTTCGGCAGCCTGCAAGCGGGTGGACGCCAACCACATGAACCTGGGTATGCGTTGGGCTGGAGTGCCGCCGAAGTGGGCGGTGCCGGGCATGAAGTACTTCGACGTTTACAGCATCAACTGCTACCAGCAGAGAGTGCCCGCCAGCTTCACTGACGAGATCCAGCGCATGCTGAATATGCCGACGATGATTGGCGAGTGGCACTTTGGCGCCCTTGATGCAGGCCTTCCCGCATCGGGGCTTGGCCGGGTGCCCACCCAGCATGACCGGGGCCGCGCGTATCGCATCTATGCCGAAGACTCCATGGCCAATGCCAACTGCGTGGGTGTGCACTGGTTCACGATGTACGACCAGTCGGCCCTTGGCCGGTACGACGGAGAGAACTACAACATCGGATTTCTGGACATCTGCAACCGGCCCTACCCGGAAATTGGCGATGCAGCCATCGCCAGCCACGAAGCGATGTACGCCCTGGCAACTGGAGCGCAGACGCCCTTCCGCGACGCGCCTGTTTATCAACGAAGGGTATCGGTATAGTGGGCTTGGTTTCCCAGGCATCCTGGCAGGCCGATGACGTGCTGCAGGTTTCCGCCAACCTCACCGAGTATCAGAAGCTCTCCGCGGAGTTGTTTGACAATAAGATCCGAAGCCTCGGGTTCTCGGCCGTCTTTGCGGCACTTTCCCAGGGCCTCGGTTGTGGGGTGGTGTCGACTTCCGTCCAGCCATTTGAGAAGGCTTCAGATCGCCAACTCCATTGGGAAGCAAGCCTACGAGTTCTTGAAGCGGCACATTGAGGGCCAGGCCCCACCACTGCCCTAACACAGAGTAGGCGGACCGGGCGAGCCAGCAGACTCGCTCGCCCACGATCTTGCCACAGCCGCAGTCCTTACTGATTTCCATTCCGCGAGCCGATCTTTGGTCCGCTTGCGCCATTCTCATCAGCGAAAGGAGTCGCGGCGATGACTGTTACATTCTTCGTAATGCTCTTGCTGCTGGGCGGGGCAGCAGTGGTGGTGCTGCGGAGCACGCGGCGCCTTCCGGCTGGCAAGGTTGCAGTAGTCCTGCGCTTTGGACGCGCCATCAATGCGGTGGGCGAGGGGAACACGGTGATTGTGCTGCCTTTCGTGGATCAACTGGCTTACTTACCCGCCGGCGAGCAACTGATCGAAGGCAAAGTGCCGGCAACCCTTGCTGACAACGTGGAGGCCAGAATTCAGTTCGATGGCCGATTCACGATCCACAGTCCAGTGGCCGCATTCCAGCGCATCCCGCTGTTTTCATCGAGCACAACGGCGGACCTGCAGGAACTATCCCCGTACGCCCTAGGCGCCCTAACTGTGCAGTTGCCTCCGCTGCTGGAGGATGCCAGCGTGGAAGCAGTGGTGGATCGGCGGTCCCGCCTGGCCAGCGAATGGAAGGCCGCCGCCAATCTCCAGTTGGAACCCATGGGCCTGGCCTTCACGAGCCTCAGCATTCGCGACCTTGGATTGCCATCGCACCTTGCCGCGGAATTCGAGTTGCGTTCCTACCAAAGGTCGCTGGATGACGAGGTTTCGGAGGCCGGCTCGGCGGCCTAGAGGGCTGCGGGCTACCCCTGCGTCTCCACCGGCATTTGGAAGTCGTCGCTGGTCTGGCGAATCCATGCGCGAAGCAAAGCGCGATGTTGAATGAGTTCCTGCCGCGCCTCTTCGCGCATTGCAAGGTTAAGCACCTCGCCCGGGTCGCTCTCGAGATCGAATAGCTGCTCAGGTCGCGCCCCGCTATTGAACACCACGTATTTATGCCGCGCAGTCCGAATCATGCGGCCCTCGCGCGTGCTGTCCTGGTAAATGAGTTCGCCCGCCACAAAGGTGCGGCCGAGTGGTTTCCCCTCCAGGGCCGGCCGCAGGCTTACACCGCTGAGCCCGGCTGGGGGAGCGATGCCGGCATAGTCGCAGAAGGTGGGAACCAGATCGGCAAGCGACGCCAGCGAGAGAAAGTCAGCATGTCCGGCGCGGATGCCAGGCCCAGCCAGAATCAAAGGAATGCGCGCGGACTCTTCGTAGAAGGCCGCCTTTTGCGCCCAAAGGTGTCCTCCCAGGCCCTCCCCGTGGTCTGAGATGAACGCGACGATGGTGTTTTCCCGCAAACCGGAATCGTCCAGCGCCTGCAGTACCTGCCCTACGCAGCGGTCGACGTCCTCCACCATCCGGTAGTAGTCGTGCAGGTAGTGCCTGACGTCATCGCGCCGCCAGGAAGAGGCAATGCCAATGCCCTGCGACATGAGGTCGTAGCCGGCACGCCGGTGAAACTGCACCGCCTCCGGTTCCAGAGGATCCACGGCCATGTTGCCGGGCGGGGGCGGGTAGCGGTCAGGATCAGAGTGCTGGCGCGATCCCGGATGCCGGCGAATCCAGTCGCACACATCATGCGGATTCATGAATGACGCAACGTAGAAGAATGGGCGTTTGGGCGCGTTGCGCAACCATTGCGCGGTGGCTTCCGCAAGGGGCTTGTCCATACGCGCACCCAGCCCATGGCCGCCGATGACTTCCTTGAACCCGGTGACTCCGCCGAAGCTGCGCGGCAAGTGCCACTTTCCCCCATAAGCTGTTTCATAGCCAGCAGCCTGGAAGATTTCACCAAGGGTGGTTACGCCCTGCTTCACCGCTTGTCCGTTCAGCCGCACACCGGTCTCATGGGGCATCCGCCCGGTGAATATGGAGCCCCTTGACGGTGAGCAAACGGGATAGGTACAGTAAGCCGCCGAGAACCGCGTGCCCCGCTCGGCCAGTGAATCCATTGCCGGAGTCTTCAGCCAAGGGTTAGCCGCGCAAGACATGGCATTGTGGGTTTGCTGATCGGTGATCACGAACAGGAAGTTCGGGCGATCCACGGCGTTCTGCGCGAACGCGCTGGAGGCCCCGGCGCTGCCCACTGTGCTGGTCTGAAGAAATGTACGTCGGTTCATCATCGCTATGTAATCACACCTCTGGGGCTCGCGGGCGGACCGGCAGAGCAAGCGGCAGTCGCGCCGAATGTAGGTATTCCAAGCAGGCTAACGTTCCTGTTGGCGTTCCCACGAACCTGTGCCCCTATGTCTCCTGAGTTTCCCTAGAAGAAAAGCCTTAAGGCAAACTGCAGTTGTCGCGGATTGTTCGCGGTGTTTGTGATTGCCCCGAATGCCGCCGCACCGAAACTCTGGTTCGGCAGACCAAACATGGGAGAGTTACTCAGGTTGAAGGCCTCCGCGCGGAACTGCAGGTTCACCTTCTCGGTGAGGGCGAAGGTTTTGAACAGTGAGAAGTCCAGGTTGGTGAGCCCGGGCCCTCTCACGTCAGGCAGCGTTCGTCCGACGTTTCCGTAGGTGAAAGGCGCGGGCGCCGAAAATGCTGCAGGATTGAGGTAGCTGGTGAGCCGGTCCTGTACCCGTCCGGTGGTAGCAGCGGAGATTCCAGTGGAGTTCGGGCGCTGCCGTCCACCTTGGGCGTTCGCGGTGTTCGGCGAGGTGTTGATGGCAAGCGGGAAGCCAACCTGGCGCGTGAAGATGCCGTTCACTTGCCATCCTCCCAGTAGCAGATCGGTTGCCCGGTTCCACCCGTTGCCAATTACCTTCCCGCGCCCGAATGGCAGTTCGTAGTTCGCACTGGCCACAAAGCGCTGCGAGATATCCTCTTCCACGAGTGACCGGTCCGCGCGGCGATTGTAAACATCCTGGTGTCCTACGCCGGGTCCTACGGTTGCCGGCGAGTCACTGATGTTCTTTGATGTCGTCCACGAGGCCAGGAAGCCCAGGCCGCTAGTGAACCGTCGCTCGGCCTTCACAGAGAAGCCATGATAGGTGGAAGCGCCAGCCGCCGGATTAAACACCGTGAGACCGAGGAACTGTGGGTAGGGGCGCATTAGCTGCCCCAGCGTCACTTGTTGGTTTCGCAGAATGCCCGGCGCGGTGATTATCCCAAAGAAAGGATTGTCAACGAGTTGTTGCAGAGCAGTTCCCATCTCCAGCGCTTCGGGCCTGAGCTGGTTGATCTCGAAACCGGCCCCGTCGCCCAGGTGAATGCCCCGGCTGGCGGCGTAGGCTGCCTGCCAGGCGATGCCCGCAAACTCTCGCTGCAGGGTGAAGTTCCACTGCAAGTTGTAGGGCAAGGGCGCCATACGGTCATAGAGCCGGGGAACCGCAAGGCCCACCTGAGAAAGCAGACCGAGGGACGAACCTTCCGGTGTCGCGTATCCATCGGGGAAGGGATTCGACAAGGTGTTGATTGGCCGCAATCCATCAAGCGCCCCGACGAATGGAGTGGATGGGGCAAAGCCCTGCGACGCAATGTTGAATCCACCCGCACCAATGCTTCCCGATGCGTAGAAGATTCCCACCCCACCGCGGACGACAGTCTTGTTATCCAACTGGTAGGCGAAACCAAAGCGCGGCGCCAAGTTGTTCTTGTCCGTATCGAAGTGACGACGCGGGTTGCCATCGACGCCGGCGAAGCGCAGGCCTCCCCGGACTTCCCGGAACCCGGATACCTGACTGCTGAGCGGGGAAGTCACGTCATAATCGAACCAGTCAAGCATGTTGGAGGTTTCGTAGCGGGGCATCTCCAGGTCGTAGCGAAGCCCCAGATTCAAGGTGAGTTTGCGGCTCACCTTCCAGTCGTCCTGGAAGAAGAACGCGAAGTACTCGTTCCATGAGATTGCGTTGATGCCAGACCCGAAGGCGCCCGAGCCAGGGGTTCCCAGCAGCATGGATGCGATACCGTCACCCACAGTGGCTCCCCCGACATTCGCATTGGGACCTTGGGTGAAATTGCGTGTGAAGCTGTAGTTGCCGCTAGGATCAATACCGCGTCGCTGATCAACAAAGTTCGCGCGGATATCCGCCCCGAACTTGATGGTGTGCGTGGTGAGAACTTTGGTTACCGAAACCTGGCCAGCATGGTTTCGATAGCTGAAATCGTTGCGTCCCTGGTCGTTCCCCATGGCTAGATATCCGGTGGAGGCGATGCGTGGAAACACGCGGATGTCTGCTTGCTGGTTCACGCTGGTTGGGAAACCCAGCGTGGTGAGGTCCAATCCCTGTGCGGGGTCGATGTTGTCGTGCGAACGATCGGTGAATCCGTACCGGAAATTCATCAGGGTTGTAGGATTCAAGGTCAAGGTATAGTCAGCTCCAATGGAGTTTACCGTCTGCACCAAGGCGGTGAAGCCTTGCGCGGGATTGTCAATCCAGATTGGGTTCTGGCCATCATCGAAGGTTCGGTTGTAGCGAACAAAGAACTGGTTTTTATCGTTCAACGTGTGGTCAACACGCACGCCGATCATGTCGTTCACTTGGCGGAAGGCGCCAGCCTGGCTGAGGTTATTGATGTTGCCCGGCAGGTTTGGGTGAGGGTAATAGGTTGCCATGCGCGCTCCCACCTCGTTGATTCGATTGGCAGGAATGAGGTTGCCCGGAAACTGCGTGCGCATTGGGTTATTCCCAACCTGCGTCGTGGTGAGCGGATCGAAAATGCGAATGGCCGCGCCAGCCGCAGTAGTAAGCGCGGAGAAGTCCCCCGACCGCATGGCCGCGGTTGGCGTACTGACGATGCGCTGCCGCGCCTCCGCGGCCCTGGTGCCCTGGTAGTTAAAGAAGAAGAAGGTCCTCTGGCGACCGTCATACAGCCCTGGGATGACCACCGGGCCACCAATGGTCCCGCCAAACTGATTCCGGCGAAACGCACCCAGCGAAACCCCTGACCGGTTATTGAAGAAGTCGTTTGCATCGAGTGCGGAGTTCCGTAGGAAATGGAAGAGACTGCCGTGAAATTCATTCGTGCCTGAGCGGCCTACCATGTTCACGAGTCCGCCGCCCGTGCGCCCGTATTCCGCGGAGAACACACTGGTCTGCACCTTGAACTCTTTCACTGCATCCACCTGGACGGGCGTCCCCAAAATCCCACGACCAGGCCACACCCCCGGCAATGTATTGGGCGCGCCGTCCAGCAGGATCTCGTTCTGGCCTGGCCGCGACCCGTTGGCGCTGAAGATATTCGCATTCGAAAACGAATTCGGGTTGAACTGCCTGCTAGGCGATACCCCATCGCTTAGTGCCAGGAGTCCCAAGGCTCCGCGGTCGTTCAAAGGCATGTCGGTGAACTGTTTGGACTCCATCACCTGCCCCAGTGACCCTGAACTTGTCTGGAGAAGCGGTGTCGTGTCTGTTACCGTAACCGACTCTGAAATCGAACCAATTTCCAGACTGAAGTCAACGCGCAGAACCTGGTCAACCTCCAGACGGATGTTTTCCCTTGTGACTGAGCGAAAACCCTCGGTTTGGACGGTCATGCGGTACATTCCGGGCGGGAGCAGCGGAACCGTGTAGTTCCCCGTCTCGTTGGTGCTGGTCTTGCGCGAGGCCCCGGTTTCGACGTTGGTGACGTTTAGCTCTACACCGACGATGGCGGAGTTTGATCCATCCGTAACGACACCGGTGATCTGGGCGGTTTGCGCAAACGCGCAAAGAGAGAAGACGAAGAGCAACAGAATCGCTTTCATGGCTGGATCCTTCCTATGGGCATGGGTTTGGGTTGCGCACTGAGTTGCGCCTGCTGTTGCAGGAGATCAAGAAATGGACTGCATTGGGTTGCCAGATGCTGCTGGCTGGATTCAACCGCTGCGGCCAGCTCTCCCGCTACGGCGGCAACGCTTCCGTCATGCGGCAGACCCGCGAACAGCACGCGACTCAGCCGATCAATACGCTCGGAAGCATCGACGATCGGCTCAAAGCGTTCGAGGCCAGGTAGCCGCGAAATGTCCACGGGAAGAACGCGCAGGAGGTGAAGTCGCAGCCGGTCAAGATCCTCGTTCATGCCGCGGACGTGATGCGCCGCCATTTCGTGCAGCAACACCGCGTGCGCCGGCGACAGCCTTTCCACCTGGCCCGGCAGGAACTGCTGACGAAGCCGGCGGAATGCCCATGAATGCTGCGTGAGCGACCGGGAATTTTCCAACGATTCACTCCCGAAGCGGCTTACCTCCCGGAAGGCCTCTTCCGGAGCGAGAGTGGGGCAAAGGCGAGCGGCCAGATACTCTTCCACCTCTTTCCGGAACGCCGCCGATTGGGTGAAGCTGTCGTCCGCAGGCAACACTGTTGGGAGCACATTTGTTGCACTGGTGACAGCCTCCTCCGCGGACCAGATTTCGGCGCGCAGGAGTGGGCGGTCGGCAAACAACTCTTCCACTCTGACGCGCTCCGCGGCGGTCTCAACCACACCCCGCACCAGCACTTCTTTCGCTTCGACTGCCACGGTGATCGTGCCAGCCAGGCTCAGATTCAGGCGGTGCAGAATTTCGTGTGCCTCTACAGCGATCTCATCCAGTTGCCATCGCGCGGGAGGAAGGGGCGCCTGCGGCGGCTGCATCGTTGGCACCACAGCTTCAGGAACCACTGAGTGCTGAGGTATCTTGGCCTTGCTCACACGCATTGTCAGCGGCAGGGGTTCCTTGGACAACACGTAGATCACCACTTGCCCATCGCGGTGAAAGACTAGCCGGTGTTCGACAGGCAACATGTCGGAACTGCGCACGAAGAGGGCCATCTCCAACTGCGAACCAGCAGGTGCTGGTGCGACCGCACGAATCCTCCAGAATGGCTCGCCGCGCCTCTCGACAGTTTCGGCGGTGAGGGTCGCCCTCAAGCCGGTAGCCCATTCTTGGAACCTCGCGGCGGAAAGCCCGATGTCCCATTCGAGGCCCATCGCTTCCAGCCACCCATGAAGGTCCGCGACCACTTCGCCCTCACCTGCCTGCATGGACGGATCGGATTGAGAAACCAGCGCGGTCTCCCAGTGATCGCCGCTGTGCCTCGCCACACGCAACACGGTTTCGCTCGCGGCCGGTATTGGCCCGGGCGAGGCTAGCTCCGCACGTGCGGATTGTTGCAGAAGTTCTTTAGCTGAGACAGATGGAGCTAGGGTGGTGTGCAACACAAGCAGCACAGCAACCACGAGAGCGGTGAGCGCGGGAACCGTCCATTTCAGTTGCAGCCGGAGTATCCCGTGCGTCTGCGTGATGGGGAAGTTCCGCTCCTCAGCCGCAAGGCGCAGAAAAAGACGGTTCCGACCCTGGCCCTCGTCCGGTTGTAAGGCGGCAAGTCGTGCTCGCCGATGCGCGACGAAGGCATGGATCCCTCTTTCGAGTTCATCCATCCGCTGCCGGCACGACCAGCACTCGCCAGCATGCCTCTGAATGCGAGCGCTTGCGCGGCTCCCTAACTCGCGTTCAAGATGGAGGACCAAGTCAGCATCCGTGGGATGCTGCCGAAACCGACGTGCGGTGATATCAAAAATCCGCATTATTTCGGCCCCCCAGACAAGCGCGTGACTGCCCGTACGATGAAGGTCCTTACGGTTGAAATCTGGACGCCAAGTACGCTCGCGATCTCCCGGTAGCGAAGGCCTTCAGCCCTTAACTCAAGGCATTGACGCTGCTGCGGCGAGAGTGAGAGCAGCGCATCGGTGAGCCAACGGTCCCGTTCCCCAGCCAGCATCTCCGCTTCGACGTCAACGCGACCATCCTCAAGGGTGAGCAGTTGGGCGTCCCCGCAGGACTCAACCACGTTGCGGTGGTGGTCCATCGCCAAGTTGTGCGCCACTGTGAAGAGCCAAGCTTTCGGATCCCGCACGGAATTGCCGTTCGCCAGTTCGCGAAAGAAGCGCAAGAAGGTCTCTTGGAGTAAGTCTTCCGCTTCCGCATGTCGATGGGTGAGGGATGCCAGGTATCGAAACACAGGCATGTGAAACTGGTCAAATGCTTCCGCTGTGCGCCGACCTGCATTGGTTCTCAGCCGCTGAAGCTGCGAAGACACTGGTTGTGACTCCTCGCCAGGCTGCTCCCATACTGTGATGAATGAGTCCACGTCAGAGTGTCTCGCAGTCAGGCTGCACACTATTACAGCGCTTTCACACATGACGCAGGAGTCATCTGCTTTTGCGACACCACATCCCCGAGAAAGTGAAGAAAATGGCAGGCGAGCCGAAACCTTCAGTTTGTGGGTGCCCGCACGGCTTGCCCGGTCCGATGGAACCGATTTCCAGACATCGGTGTCTGAAGTGCTGCAGGTTTCCTGGAGGTGATGCCATGACCAACGAAGTCGTTAGGCAGATTCGACGCAGACGATGGATTCGGAACGGTCTGCTGTGGGGAATCGGGGCTTTTGGAGTTGTCGCCCTTGGCGGCGTTGCCGCATATTTACTCGTGCGTGCCGCCGAGACAGGAACTTTCGGCCCCGGCACTCAGCATTGGGTCCGTGCGCAGAAGAGCCGGTTCGTTTTCAATCGGCTCTACGGTCTGCCTGAAGCACCCGTGAGCCAGGAACCCAATGCGTTTCTGGTGCAGGCCGTCGAGGGGCTGCACCCGGGACGGGCCTTGGATATTGCCTCGGGTGCGGGACGAAATTCCGTCTATCTCGCCTCGCGGAACTGGCAGGTTACTGCGTTCGATGTGTCGGAGACCGGCCTCGAGGTAACGCGCGTGGCTGCCGCCGCTCGTAACCTTTCCATAGACCTTGTCGAGAAAAGCTACCATGACTTCGACTACGGGCACGAGAAGTGGGACTTGGTGGTGCTTGTCTACGTTTCGCTGCCTTACGACGACATCGCACTTCTTCATCGAATCAGTGATTCCATCCGGCCTGGCGGGCATCTGCTTATCGAGACACCGCTAATGATGCATCAGGCACCGAATCTCCGCCCTCGCATTCCCGGCGATCTCGCCAAAGGAGAACTACCCTCCCTTTGGCCAAACCTGGAGCCAGTGGTATACCGTGAGGCGGACGAAGTCACCGACTTCTTCCATCTCCATGTTCCGGTAGCGCACTTCCTGGCTCGCAAGGCCGCGCATGAGCAGACGTCGGATGCACGGTAGGGG
>JAHCHD010000105.1 GCA_026129915.1 Bryobacterales bacterium | reverse complement strand
TGATACCTGCGCGGTGTTCGGCTCGCACTTTGTGAATGCCGTCTCCGGTTTTCCCCTCTGCTGCCCCTTCCGCGGCAGCGTGCTCACCAGCCGCTACCCGCACAAGTGCGTGCCTGGTCATGAATACCCTCTGCCAGACGGCCAGCCCACCCTTGCACAACCTTTCAAGCAGGCCGGGTACCACACTGCTTACATCGGCAAGTGGCACCTTGCTGGGTTCAAGGAGCGTACCGGGCGCGCAGCCATGCACATCACGGATCCGCGGAAGCGCGGCGGCTTCGACTACTGGGTGGGTTACGAGAACAACAACAGCCAGTGGGATAGCTGGGTGCACGGCGGAGAAGGGAAAGATGCATACCACTACCGCCTGCCGGGCTACGAAACCGACGAACTAACCAACCTGCTCATCAAGTACATCAAGGACCGCGCGGAGGCCCAGAAGAACGGCGACGACAAACCCTTCTTCGCGATTCTTTCCGTACAGCCTCCGCATGACCCGTATGTGGCTCCAGAGGAGTACATGCAACGCTATACGCCAGCGCGAATTGAGCTACGCGCGAACGTGCCTCGGGGAGGACGCGCGGAGGAGGTGGCCCGGCGCGAACTGGCTGGCTACTACGCCATGATCGCCAACTGGGACCACAACATCGCCCGCGTGCAGCGCGCCCTGAAGGAAGTGGAGATGGCCTTCAATACGCACCTCATCATCATGAGTGACCATGGTGACATGCACGGTTCCCACGGAGAGTTCCGGAAGACCTCACCTTGGGAGGAGAGCATCCGTGTGCCGTTCATCCTTACCGGGGGTCAGCCGCGGTATGAAGGTTACACCAACAACCGCCCGACTGCGCCTCTCAATTATGTTGACATCGCCCCAACATCTCTTGGCCTGTGCGGCATCGAAAAGCCTAGTTGGA
The DNA here is from genome assembly GCA_026129915.1 of Bryobacterales bacterium. Lineage (GTDB taxonomy): Bacteria > Acidobacteriota > Terriglobia > Bryobacterales > Bryobacteraceae > JACTMJ01. The sequence goes on along the minus strand of JAHCHD010000105.1, from coordinate 17,050 downwards.
TGGAGGGCCATGACTATTCACACTATCGCCTGCAGAGCCGTCAGGCAGCCCGCAAGCCAGAGCCTGAGTCAGCCTATCTACAGTGCGTGATTCCTACGGGGCACGGCAACAGCATCAATAAGCCATGGCGCGGCCTGGTAACCAAAGACGGCTGGAAGATCGCATGTTTCGAAGGAATGGTGTGGCAGATGTTCAATCTGAACGAAGACCCCTATGAACTCACCAACCTCGCCCACAATAATACGGTCGCCACGGAACGGGTGAAACTGCTGGGGCAACTCAAGCAATGGGTGAACGATACTGGCGACCAGTTCACGCTGCCGGATAGGTAAGCGGTAATTTCACTATAAGAAGACGGGCTGCACATTTGGCGTGCAGCCCGCTTTCTTGAATAGTGCCTGCATGGTACTCATACTTTTAGCTATCGCTGAAAGATCAAAACCCGGCGCCAATTGCGAACGTCGTCCGAAAGGTAAGGGTCAGATCTGCTGGCTGGCCAGTGGCGGTTTGCCAAACCCATCGGGAATCCGCTGATTGGCGCCGCGCTCAGGAAAGCGCCACAACCGCCAGCAGCGAGGACAGACCAAAGAGCTTACAGCCTCCAGTACTACTGATGAAGGGTATCGGTGAGATCCCATTCGATATTGCACCGATACCTTGCACGCGAATCTTCCTCATTCTACTGGTAGTACTGAATCGGTCATGCGAAAATGAGCGAGAGCAATACTGGATTCTTTCCCAAGAACCGATTGACCGCGGAATTACTTGCGCTGGCGACAACGACGCGGACCAGAGCTGTAGAAAATACTGCTGGTCGAAGAATTGGGTTAGCCTAGGCCTTGCTCACCTTCTTGGAATACTCCCGAGCGATATAGTCGCAAGCTCGCACGGTAATTGCCATCATTGTTAGCGTTGGGTTGGCGCAGCCTTGGCTGACCCAGGCGGCGCCGTCAGTCACAAAGATGTTCTCGACGTCCCATGCCTGATTCCATTTGCTAAGCACGCTCTTCTTGGGGCTATCTCCCATGCGCGCGGTACCCACCTCGTGGATACAGTGGCCGGGAACGGATGGTTCATTCCCGAAAATTCGGATTTCTTTGGCGCCGGATGCTTCCAGCATTACCGCAGCCTCCTGCTTGGCGTCCTCGAACAGCTTGAGTTCGTTGTCGCTCCAGCTCATGTCCATACGAAGTGTGGGAATTCCCCAAGCGTCCACGCGATTGCGGTCAAGCGTCACTTTGTTTTCGTGCCGCGGCAGGCACTCCGCCCACACGGCCATGCTTCCTGTCCAGCGCCCTTCTCGCACGGCATCCTTGTAGGCTTTTCCAAACCCCGGTGCGCTCTGGGAAAACGCCGGCATCGCGCCTCCCTGGTAACCGTAACCGCGAATCATTCCATTCGTATGCGGGCGGTCGACGTTCCGGAAGCGCGGCACGTAGAAGCCGTTGGGCCTTTGTGGCATGCCAGCCCACGGCTTCGTCTCCGCCACCGGTAGCAGACCGCTGGCTCCTCCCTGGTAGATGTGGTCCATCAAATAGTGGCCGAGCACGCCGCTTGAGTTGCAGATACTCGAGTTCATCAGGATGCGCGTGGATTCGAGCGTGGAGGCGCAGAGTACCACGATCTTACCCATCACCTCGCGCGGCATTCGTGACTCGCGATCCACGTAAGCGATCCCCGCTGCCTTGCCATCCTTCATCACCACGTGGCTTGCCACGGCGTCGGTCATCAGGGTAAGACGTCCCGTTTCTCTGGCGTCCTTGATGGTGGTGTAGGGGCTCGAAAAATAGGAAGTAGTAATGCAGCCGCGCTCGCAGGGGCCGCAGTAATGGCAAGCCTGCCGGTCGCGGTGGTTGCGTGTGAGGATTGCCACGCGCCCGATTGTGAGCACCCGGTCCATTTTCGTCTTCAGCTGCTTGCGCATGTGTTCTTCCGCGCAGGTGAGCTTCATGGGCGGCATAAAAATGCTGTCCGGGAGTGATTTCAGCCCTTCGGCTTGGCCGCTGATGCCCACATAGCGCTCCACTTCTTCGAAATAGGGCACCATTTCCTCGTAGGTTACTGGCCAGTCTTCGCCATAGCCATCGTGGCTGGCGGCCTTGAAGTCCAGCGGTCCCATGCGGTAGCTCTGGCGGCCCCAACTCAGGCTGCGTCCGCCGAGCACACGCATGCGGATCCAGCTAAAAGGCTTGTCCTGCGTGTAGGGATTCTCCAGGTCGTTGACGAACCACTCGTAGTTGTACTCAGTACAGGCGTAACAGTTGCCCTGCAAGGGGCGGGTTTCCTTTACTTTCGGAGACATGCCGAGATACGGCATCTGCCAACTGGGGGTATGTTCGTTGTAGTCCCGCTTGGTTATGTTCTTGCCGGCCTCCAGCAGGCAGACCCGCATCCCAGCTTCCGTGAGTTTCTTGGCAGCGTACCCACCCGTGGCCCCTGACCCCACCACGATCGCGTCGAACGGCTCTGAAGCAACTTGAATCTGCATCATTCGAGAGTATAGCGTCAGGCCGGGTCCTTGTAATCATTTCGCCCTCGAACTGGCTGCACCGTTGTGCGCGCTGTCGCAAACTTCCACATGGTTTCGGCAGTCTCCATGCAAACAATGGCATCATCAAGTCGAGGACATCCATGCTTTTTCTCACCGAACGGGAAGTGAAGCAGTTGTTGCCGATGAGTGTCGCCATCGATCTGGTGCGAGAGTCGTTTCGCGCCCTCGGGGATGGCTCTGCCATTAACCAGCCACGCCGCCGCCTGAACTTGCCGAGCGGGGCACAGCTCCATTCGCTTGCTGGGGCCTTTGGCAACTATTTTGGCTCCAAGATCTACGCGACGCATCCACGGCCCTTGGGCGGGGCTCCGGTCGCGACCTTCTACTATCTGCTCTTCCGTGCAGCTGACAGTGCGCCGCTAGCAATCCTCGAAGCAAACGAACTCGGTCGCATTCGAACCGGGGCCGCCAGCGGCGTGGTCACCGACTGCCTCGCGAGCCCGGATGCGACGGTCGTTGGAGTGATTGGCACCGGTTACCAGGCCCGGACGCAACTGCATGCCATCTGCAGCGTACGCGCGGTAACCGAAGTGCGCGTGTTTGCGCGGCGCGCTGAAAGCCGCAAGCGCTTCGTGGAGGAATTCCGCGAGTTTGAAGCCGGTCTTGTAAGGGCAGTGGATAGCGCGTGGGAAGCCGCGCACGGGGCGCACATCATTGTCACTGCGACTCGCTCCGCCGAACCCATTCTTCCCGACGCTGCAGTGATGGACGGGACTCACATCAACGCGATCGGATCCAACGTGGCGGACCGTTCAGAGCTTGAGCCCGCTACAGTGCGCCGTTCCCAATGCATTGCCGTTGACTCATGGGAGCAAGCTGAGCTGGAGGCGGGTGACCTGCTCTGCGCCTATCAAGGTGAGCCTTGGCCAAGCGACCAGATTTGCGAGGTGACGGAACTGCTTAGAGACGAAGATCGCCGCCCAGGACGTCTCAGCGCTGCTGACATCACGATTTTCAAGTCCACAGGATTAGGGGTGCAGGATACCGCAGTGGCAGGTTGGGTGTTTGAGCGGGCGGTTGCTGCCGGAGTGGGGGAACGGTTGCCGAGGACACTCTAGAGTGGGAAATTGCCGGTACAGAGTGTATAGCTTGGGCGGTGCAATGGCGGGAACGACTACTCCGCGGCGAACATCTGCGAGTCAGTATTCTCGCCCCAGGCGCTCACCTTCAACCGGCGGCACACCCAACATAAGTTCTCTTCAGAGAACGGCGCCACTTCTGAACCACAAATCACGCAATTGCGACGAGAAGGGCGCTTCGCACCGGCGTGCCCCTTGGCGGACGCTTTGACGTTGGCTTGTTTCGCTACTGTCGTCGCCTTCTTCATTAATGAAAACCTCGGATCTCGCATCCTGTTGCCACAGCAACCGACAATGCTTCGGATGGGGCCCGATGTTGCCGGAACACCGCAGGAAACACCCTTCGCGTTCCGGCAATCTCTCTGGTGCACGCTCGCATGGGCCAAGTTGCGGCTCGCAAGCGTCTTGCTATGCTCCTCACACTATCACGTTGCCTTGCAATCTCCCAATTGCGACTCATTAACCGCAAGCAGGTTTGCAACGCATCGGGCCGAAGAGCATGGCCGATGCGATTGTAGACAACTGCCGATGCGGCTTACGCAGCGCGCATCGGCATAACAACGTAACCGGCATCCAGAGAAGATCCGCAGCGGGGGCACTTCTGGCCAGGCTTTGACTTGGCCCTCTTTCCCACGGCGACCAGGGTGGCAGCCACTGTTCTGGTACAGAACGGGCAATACACCGAACCCTCAACTTCCCGGACGATCGGCTTCGTTTGAACGGGTTGTTCCAAAGTAGCGATCATCACTCTTACCTCCATGCAAATTGACGAAAATTTCTCGTCAAAGGTTCACGAAATTACACTAAATCACCATCGTCCAGTTGCAGTACCGTAGAACCCCTGTGATGCGCGCACAGGCGCACCCGCACCACCCTCAGAGATTCGTATTCCGCGTTCGATTAAGCGCAACAATCCCCTTTGGGAAGGAGGAACGGGAACGCTGCGCCAGGACGTGGCGCACACAAACAGCACATCCGCAATTCGACGAACCGGGGACGGATCTGGCGAGACCTTGGCGGCGATCCCCGCGCGCTTGCGGGTACGCTCTGCGCTTTCACCTGCTATTCCGGCATCGCACCTTCCAGCCAAAGCGGAAGCGCACGCCAGCTCAGGCGCAATCGCCCAACTCTCGACAAACCTTTCAGAGTATAGCGCAGATTTTGGAATCTGCAACAAAAAAGTACAAAAAAAGCGGGTGCTCCCCGGTTTTGTTGGGCAGCACCCGCCAAGGACACGAAAGCGCGGGCTAGAAAACCAGCCGAAGGCCAATCTGGATGCGTCGAGCGTAGTTGTAAACGCCAGTCACACGGCCAAAGGTCGCACTGGTCTGCACGATGTCCACGTTGCCGAAATTCGGGGTATTGAACGCATTCAATGCCTCGGCTCGGAACTGAAGGTTCACGTTCTCTGTGATCGCAGTGCCCTTGATAACGGAGAAGTCCACGTTGCTCAAAGAGTCAAAGCGCAAGTTCGGGAAACGCAGTGGGAAGGTTCGTATGTTACTGATGAGTTGCTGGGCCACCACGTTGTTGAACCCGGACGTGTTGAACCATTTCTCCACCGTCGGTTTTTCGACGTGCAGGTCGGCGAAGTTGCCATCAAAAATGATGCCGCTGTTGGCGCTGTTGTTGAAGTTGATGGGACGTCCCGTCTGGTAAGTGTAGATGCCCTGCAACTGCCAGCCGCCGATAACCCGCGAGACCACCGGGTTTGCATCGGCGAAGAACTGCTTGCCTCTGCCAAACGGCAATTCGTAGATGCCGCTCACAGAAAGCCGGTGCGGTGTATCCACGTCGGAAATTACTTCCGTTGGCATGGAGTCCGCCGGGTTCAGGTACTCTGTCGCCTGCATGAACTTCGACCAGGTGTAGCTCAGCAGCAGGGTGTAGTTCTGCGCAAAGCGCTTCTGCGCACTTGCTTGCAGGGAGTGGTACCAGGTATAGCCCTGGTTGGTGGTGGTATTCAGGTCTCCGTAGAGCGGGAAGGGCCGAAGCAAGTTACTCCGCGCTACATTCGCGTTGTTCAGGGTCGTGCCAGGAAGCAGTCCGGCAAGCGGATTGGCCACCTGGGCATTCAAGAACGTGTTGTTCGTGTTGTCCCGGGTGGGGGTGGTGCTCAGGTAGACATTCGGCAGTGCGTTGATATTCCGCGTCATCTCGATGCGAGTTCCACGGTTACCCACGTAGCCGGCCTCAGCTACCCATCCGCCGCCGAGTTCTCGCTGCAGATTCAACTGCCATCGCTGCTGCTGCGACGTCTTCGGTTCGGGATTGAAGAAGGTGAATCCCGTGCCCATCAGACTGGCTGGAATCTCCGCTGGCGCGCGCGGTTCCAGGATAGGATCAGTAAAGATGTTCGACATCGTATTTACAAAGTCGATGTTGTTCGAGGTGGCGTTCAGCGTGGTGGTTCGGGAGAACCCCGTCAACACCACGTCGCCGCGACGCTGGCCAAGGAATCCGTAGTAGATGCCATAGCCGCCGCGCATCACGGTCTTGTCGTTCAGCTTGAAGGCAAAGCCGAAACGCGGCAGAATGTTGGCCTTTGGTGTGGTGTAGAGCGACGACGGTTCGCCACCTACCCCAGGCATCGTCACGAGGCCTTGATAGGAATTGCCGCCAAGAACGGTGCTGGCTCCAGCGTCAAACGTCCGAAGGCTGCGGTCAAAGCGCTCTCGCAGTGCACCTTCCACCTCATAGCGCACACCCAGATTTAGAGTTAGCCGGTCGTTCACGCGCCAGTCGTCGTGAACGAATCCACTGTAAGTTGTGGATTGCTCCGCATAGCTCGCCAACCGGGTGACAGCCGCGGTGGTGGGCAGGCCTAGCAGAAATGCCGCTGCGGACTGGCCCAGATTGTTGGGAGCCTGCTGCGCGGTGCTCAGGGGACCTCTCGTATAGACGGTGTTGAATACGAACCGCCCCACCCCGTCGTTGCCTCTGAAGACGGCGTTTTCACGATAGGCTCTGAACTCGAACCCGTACTTCAGCGCGTGGGAGCCGAGAGTCTGGTTAAGAGTGCTCACGAAGGAGTGCGTGTCGTTGGGGCGGAACTCCGCACCCGCGTTAGTCCCCTGATAGCCGGCGATGTCGATGCCGGGGAAACTTCGAACGTCCGCAGGGATTTGGTTGTTGTATGCTGCCGGGAATCCAACAGAAGTAAGGTCAAAGCCCTTTGCCTCCGGATTCATGTCCGTAACGCGAATGAAGCGGTTATAGCCATAGCGAGTGTTCCAAACGACCGTAGGAGTGAGTACCTTCACGTAGTCGGCGCTCGCCGCGCGCGAGAAGAACTGGAACCACTGGCCTGTAGCGAGCGAGTTGAAGTAGTTGTTGTAGTTGCTGTCCCTGTCGTACCAGCTCACCCGCGTGGAGAGCCGGTCAGAATCGGTGAAATTGTGGTCCATGCGAACCGTGTGGTTGAAGTAGTCAATCACCTCGAGCAGGTTCGTTTCATCCAGATTCTGACGTCCGTCTGCTAATCCCGGGCCTAATGGCTTCGGCCAATAGTTAAGCAGCCCCTTGGCCACGGGACTGATCAGTGCATCCGGAATGCGGTTATTGGCGAAGGGATCCGCCTGGAATACGCCCGGTGTACTAACGCGCCGAGTGAGCGGATTGTAGATTTGATAGGCCGAGCTGAGACCCAGCAGCGCAGAGAAATCCCCGGTCATGTTGGCTTCGGTAAGCGTTGTCTTCACTCCGTTGTTGCGGGGGCGGCTCTCCGCAAACTGTTCATAGCCCCACATGAAGAAGGTGCGGTTTCGCCCATCATAGAACTTCGGGATGTACACGGGGCCGCCAGCCGATCCGCCCCAGCGGTCGTAGTCGAACTCTGTGCGGGCCTGTCCTTGCGCGTTCGCGAACCAGTTGTTGGCGAAGAGCGTAGGAGCCATTTTGTAGTAGTAAGCCGAACCGTGGAACTCATTGGTGCCCGATTTGATACTGATATTCGTGACGCCACCTTCGGTGTTGCCGAACTGCGCATCGAACGTCGCGCTCTGCACCTTGAATTCCTGCACAATATCGGCCGGCGGCACGTAGGATGCCGTCACTTCGTTGGCATTTGCCGTGGCCGTGCTTGGGATGCCGTCAATAGTAATGTCACTGCGATTTTGGCGTGTGCCGTTGATGGCGAATCCGATGATATGTGTTGGTTCGAAAGGCCGGTCGAGGGTGGCCGACGTATTGTTCTGGCTGACACCAGCCGACAGTCCGATCAGGGCGAATGGTTGCCCGTGGGCGATCGGCAGTTCGGTGATTCGCTTGGAATCTACCACTTGGCCTACTGATCCTGTGGCTGATTCCAGCAAAGGGCTTTCCGCGGTTACCGTGATGCTCTGCTCGGTGGTGCCCACTTCCAGTGTCAAGTCCACGCTAACGCGGTCACCTACCTTTACGTCCACGGAAGGGCGAACCGAGCGTTTGAATCCCTCAAACGTAACCGCCACTTCGTACTGACCAGGAATCAAATAGGGCGCCTGATAGAGACCGGATTGATTGGTCCGGAAGGTTTGCCGTATTCCTTGGGACATATTCGTTACTTCCACAGAGGCTCCGGCGATGGCTGCGCCAGACGAGTCCGTCACCAGTCCAACGATGGTGCCACGTGATTCCTGAGCTAGACCTGCGGGCAGAATCATGAGCAACGCCACTAGTGCGAGTAACAAGAGACGAGACGATTTCAGCAAACTGGGATGAAGCATAGCGAGAACTCCTTTTCGACCCAACGCGCTGGGAAACTTGCTCCCACGCGAACGATTCCTTAGCCTGATGCTGTGCGTTTGTGTCAATAAAAGGAAGTAGCCAACCGCAGGAAACCGGTTGTATACCGGTTTCCTATGCGGTTTGTATCACATACACTATGGGCATGCAGGCTGCGGAGCGTGAATCCGAGATTTTCAAGGAGGAGTTAACGCGGTTACTTCAAAGTGAAACCCTGCGGAATTCTGAAGCGCTCCGCAAGATGCTCGCGTACTTGGGGCAGGCCTACATGGAGGGGCGAAGCCGTGAACTGAAAGAGTACTCAATCGGCCGCGACGTGATGGGCAAGCATGAGGACTACGATCCGCGGATCGATTCCTCGGTACGCGTGCAGATTTCCAAACTCCGCCAGCGTCTCGATCAGCATTACGCCACCGAAGGTCAGGCGGTTGAGCACCAGATTCGGCTCCCGAAAGGCCATTTCGAGTTGGTGCTCGAGACGCGGACTGCTCCGCCGCAGCCGCCCCCCGCCCCGCCCGCTGAGAGCAACCGGTGGAAGTGGGCAGCGATTGCCTTGGGCCTGGCCTTGCTAGTGGTGGTTGCAGCGAATCTCTCACTCTGGTTCAGTCCTGGAATGCGCGTCGCGGTTCCGGTGGCGCTTTCTAGCCCGGAAATGCGCTCGTTCTGGCTACCATTTGTCGATAGCGAACGGCCACTCACAGTCGTTCTGGGCAGTCCGCTCTTCATTCGATTCCATAGTTCTTACTTCCGCGATCCATGGGTGAACAGTTGGGACGAGGCTCGCCAAAAATTGCCGCTGGAAGCTCTGCAGGAGGCCCTCGGCTCCCCTACCCCCGCTGCGGAAACCCATCGTTGGGCACCTTTCGGGGAAGCCGTGGCCGCGTTCCGGATCGCCCAGTTCCTAAGCCCAGCCAGGAACAACTTGCAGATTCGCCGCAGCAGCGTTCTTTCCTTCGAGCATCTGCGATCTTCTGACCTGATTGTCGTGGGTCCGAGAAAGTTCAACCCGCAAATTCACGAACTTCCTGTCCAGCAGGATTTTGTCATCGAGGAAGGGGAGGTTCGTAACCTGCGTCCCTTGGCAAATGAGCAGGCGGTTTACCGTCGCCAGGTAGCCCCAGAGGTGGAAGACATCCCGGACGATTACGCGGTAATCACCCGCATTCACGGCGCGAAAGGCTGGGGAGAGATTCTTGTGCTGGCGTCGCCCACCACCGAAGGCACTTGGGCGGCAGCGGAGTATGTCTCCAACCCCACCCAGTTATCCGATATGATGCGGCGCATCAGCCCGGATCTCAAGTCCGTGCCTGAACGCTATCAGGTGCTTATCCGCTGTCGCTTCAAGAACCAGGTTCCGCTCCAGAGCGATTACCTCACCCACCACGTTCTGGAGGAACGCACGCAAGCTTCCCACGCGGGGCAGTAGCCGCGCCCTTTATTTCGGATTGGTTAGTGGATTCTGGCCCAATTGTTTCACCAGTTCCAAGCGGAGTTGCTTGAGAGGTATTCCAAGCGGGTGCCACGGTCTGCACGCACATTTTCCTTCGTATCCAATGCTCCACCAGAGGACTCACCGTTCGTTCCGATACCGCTGATGAGTGTCTGAAACCAACGTCCCAAGAAGGGACTTCTGTAGATACTCATCAACGCCGTTCTTGTCTTGGGTCCGCACTCCGTCGCGTATACTGAGGGATTTGGGAGAGGAGTTTCTGTGGCGGTAACGGCGTTTTTGTTTCCAGGGCAAGGCTCGCAGACAGTAGGCATGGCGAGGTCTCTATTTGAAGGCTTTGCACCAGCGCGCGCACTGTTCGAGGAGGCGGATGAAGCCTTGGGTTTTTCCCTCAGCAGCCTGATGTTCGAAGGACCCATGGAGACCCTTACCCTCACGGAGCACACGCAGCCGGCCATCCTCACCGCTTCTGTCGCCGCCTTCCGGTTTTTGGAGGCACAAGGGATCCGTCCGCAGTTCGTGGCGGGCCATAGCCTTGGAGAATACAGTGCAGTGGTCGCTGCCGGCGGACTTTCGTTTGCCGATGCGGTTCGCACTGTGCGGAATCGTGGCCGCTACATGCAGGAGGCGGTGCCCGCTGGAGTGGGAGCGATGGCAGCCATCCTCAAATTGCCTATCGACCGGATCGAGGAGATTTGCGCGGCTGCCCCCCAGGGCGAAGTGGTCTCTGTGGCCAACGAGAATTCGCCCGACCAGACGGTAATTGCTGGTCACCGCGCCGCCGTCGAACGTGCCGGCGAACTAGCCAAGGCTGCTGGCGCAAAGCGGGTGGTGATGCTCCCCGTCAGCGCACCCTTCCATTGCGCGCTGATGGATCCCGCCCAGGCACGGCTTCAGCAGGACCTTCATGCCGCGAAGTTCACTGATCTCTCTGTCCCCCTTGTGAATAACTGGGACGCCGCGCTCGTCCAAACAGCGGATGCCGTACGAGAGGGGCTCTTCCAGCAGGTTCCCAACCGCGTCCGATGGGTGGAGAGCATGTTCCGGCTAGTGGATGAAGGTGTCGAGCAGTTCATTGAAGTTGGCCCTGGCGCGGTGCTGAGCGGTTTGCTTCGTAACATCGACGCCGCTCGCAAGTGCCTCCGATTCGGCGAAGCGGCGGACTGGGAAAAGTTGCAGGCGGAACGCTCAGGTCCCTGAGTACGATCTGGTCTGCTGGGCGACCCGATCGCCCGACAGCGTTCAGGTCTAGGTGGAAATCAGACCGCAAAGTGTGAAAGACTGGGGCCGGAGGTGATTTCGTGACCCGGATCTTGCTTGCCCTTGCCATCCTCTCGGCTTCCTTGCTGCTCTCCTGCGGAGGCGAGGAGAAGGCGCCTACCACTGCCGATCCCAACAAGAGCGCTTTCGAGAACAACCCATCCGGCTGGACCGATCTGATGCCCCAACCGGGCTTGCCCGGCTGGACCAAGGTACCTATTCCCGCCGATGCAGCGCTTGATCCCAAAGAACAGTGGACTGTCCAGAATGGCGTGCTTGTAATCGATGGGACCGGTGGCCACGAGTGGGCGCGTTATGATGCCAAACAGTTCAACAGCTTCATCCTGCATGCGGAATGGCGATTTCGCCAGGTGGATGCTCCAGAACCTCGCTACAACGGCGGCCTCTACTTCTGGGCCTCCCCAGACGGACGCCAGTTTTACCAGGCCCAGACCGCAGAAGCCGGTGGCTGGTTATTCGGGGATTTCCCGAAGGACGGTGATCGAAATCGTACCAACCTCCGCGAACAGATGACCGGAAACCGTATGGCTCCCATTGGCGAATGGAATACCTTTGAGGTGCACGCCTCGCCGGAGGAAATTAGACTATGGGTGAATGGTGACGTGCAGAGCAGGTGGCTTAACCCTTCGGTTACGAGCGGCTACGTGGGGCTCGAAGCGGAAGGCTACTATATGGAGTTCCGCAAATTGCTCATAAAGGAACTGCCTTGACTTCCATCGGCCAGGATACGCGATCCGAACCGAACGCTCGGCTATAAACGCAACAACGCCACCTCATCAGGAGGTGGCGTTCGACTCGCTTTGCACCAAAACGCGTAAGCCGTGAGCTTGATTGCTCGACAAACGCGCCGTCATCTTGAATTGGGCGCGACGGAAGGGTGTAGCTAGGTCGTCAAGACCCAAGGAACCCGGCGACGGAACCAGTTAGACCATTCCATACGCCCTGAATGTTCACCCCAAATACGCCAACACCCGAAGCGGCAGCGAGCACAACAAGCGCCAAGAGCAGCGCGTACTCAACAAGATCCTGCCCTTCTTCCTCAACCAAAAATCGTCGTAACATTGTCGTTGTATCCTCGCTTCCTCTGCGGTTTCCCACCAAGCTTACCGACATCCGGACATCCCAAGACCATCCCCTGATGGTCTATTCCGGTGAACTCGATGGTGTACCGGTAACCAATACAATCGACCGCTCCGGGACTCCCTGGAAATATCTACCCTCATCAGTCAGGGAATCACCAGTCGTTGTTCTGGTACCAGTTTGGTCGGAATGCCGTATGCTGTCAATACTGATTTTCAGAGCGCTTCTGTCCAAACCATTGATTTACAAAAAAGTACCACCCTGGCTGAATCGAAAGCGGGCGTCATCCTAGGACCCCTTGATGATAGTGTGGGATTAGTATAAATCTAGCGTCGCTGGCGGTTTGTCCAATCAAATCATGTTTTTCTTGCATTTACCCAGGCACGGAGCCGCCAGTTCCGGTCAAAGCTCCCACGAACAGATTTGCCCAGCCATCCTTAATGATCACATCTTCTCGATAAGACTGCTAAGTTCCTAGAATCCACGCTATGACACCTAGGACCGAACCTCATTGACCGGACAGGCTTTGCTTCATTTCTCTTCCCAGCCCGCGAACAGTTCCTCTCCTTATATTACCTACAAGCTGTTTCGTGGAGACGGGAGATGGTACCAAATACAGAGATCGATCTGTTGTTCTTGCGAAACTCTGCTCGCGAGCGGTGCAGTAGTCCGTTTGGTGGGTCTAGGAACCGCCCAGATTGCCCTGCGATGCTCGGTTGCTCGACGCGCCGGGAAGCTCTGGCCTATGCATGCGGTTCCCGCTGGGAATCGGCAACCAAAGTACTAGGAGATTGTGTACCTAAGATTGCCAAATCCGTGGTTTTTCGGTCAAATCCAAGTTGCAACTGTGAATTTTGTGCAATTTGTGTAACTCTGTTCCGAGTCGCAAGCGTTTGTTTTCAGCATTTTGTACTAGGAGATAGTACTAGAAGACATAGGTAAGATCTTGCATCCAGTTAAGGCTTCCTGCATACTGGGAAAGTCTTGCGGTGTCGGCACGGGCCGAAAGGACTCTCTGACCCATAGAACTGCCAGTAAGCGGATGCGGACGCGAAGTGGCAGGAGATCAGTGGAGCCAGGCACGATTGACGGCACTGAAGCCTGCGTCTGCGCAGGTTGGTATGCACGCTTAGGAACAGTGGCTGGGGAATGGCCCTGCTCGTTTCGCAAGCGATCAATTTTGGAGCGCGAGGAGCTATATGAAACGTTTGATTCGTTTGGCGATGCCGATGCTGGCCGCCTTGATTCTTGTGGCCGGCGCATCCGCCGCCTCAATTTCTTTCACAGATTACGTGCCTGGCCCTTCAGGTAACGAGTTTGGCACACTGAACTTCACTGGGACTTTTGTGCTTCCCCAGTTTGATGCCAGTCTAGGCACTCTGACGGGAGTAACAATTTCCTACACGAGTGCGTGGCAGGGGGTTTCCTCCAACTACACAAACGAGGGTGACGGTGAGGGTGAAGCCCGATTGCTCGGGGAGTTCCGTTCTCGAGTCACAAACGCCCTTTTAATCACCCAGCTACAGACGATTCCCGTCCTGTATGACACCGGTCTGCAGGTTGTCGCTTCAGGTGCCTCCATCGGAGTAAGTGCGTTGTCCGGTTCCAACGGCCCGACCAACGCAAACATCATTGCGGCTCTTGCCGCCTTTATTGGGAACGGCAACCTGAATTTTGATCTTGTGGCGACCTTGTTGGTGACCAACACCTTTGAGGGTAGCTTCGACGGGACTCAGTCTGCTCAGGGTCGCGGCGAACTCACGATCACCTACGACTACAGCGAAGACGACGGTGGTGACCCGATTCCTGAGCCCACAACGATCCTGCTTGTAGGCACCGCGTTACTTGGCTTGGGATTCCTTCGCCGTCGCGGTTAGTTCAGGTAGTACAATCCGCATCGAGCAAACTTTTTCTTGGTTGTGCTCCATGATCGCGTACGACGGGAAGCGCCGAAACAGGCGCTTCCCGTTCTTGCGCTGATGGGTCTCCCAGCGGGACGAGTAAGCCCGCTTCCTTTAGTCTTCCCCTCCAGTCCGATTCTGTCGCGCGCGACCGCCCACCTTCCAGAGTTTCCATCCTAGTGCCCAATCTTGGTGGCCAGCACCACACCAGCGATTTACCCTGCCCTTCCTTAGTCCCTCACCGCCAAAGTCTCTCCTGGGGCGCATGGATACGGGCTTTCCGATCAACGAATTCAACTAGCGGCGAATTTCTCAGCGTTGGAGCCCCAGTTTATTTCCCGGGCTTCCCGCTAGACGTGTCGTTCTACAAAATCCAATATCGAAAGTCGCACCAAGCCGAATGGCCCGTGTGGGCGGAACCCGCAATGAGTCTTGAGAGCGACCATCCATCCGAAGGACTAGCCTTACTAAGCACTTGATCCCTACGCAAAAAGCCGGGCGCCCCGAAGGGTGCCCGGCTTTCCGGTTGAGAAGGATAGATTCGCTCTAGATGTCGTAGTAGAGCATGAACTCGTACGGGTGCGGGCGCAGGCGGACGGCTTCCGCTTCGGCCTTGCGCTTGTAGCTGATGAAGGCTTCGATGATCTCGGAAGTGAACACGTCGCCCTTCAGCAGGAACTCGTGATCTTCTTCCAGACAATCAAGAGCTTCGTCGAGCGATGCCGGCATCGACGGCACACTCTTCAGCTCTTCGGGGCTCAGATCGTAGATGTCCTTGTCGAGCGGTTCGCCCGGATCGATCTTGTTCAGCACACCGTCGAGGCCGGCCATCATCATGGCGGCGAAGGCCAGGTAGGGGTTGGCCGAGGGGTCTGGCGGACGGAACTCAACGCGCTTCGCTTTGGGACTGGCCGAGTACATCGGCACGCGCACAGCAGCGGAACGGTTGCGCCTCGAGTACGCCAGGTTCACCGGAGCTTCATAGCCGGGGACCAGCCGCTTGTAGCTGTTGGTGGTGGGCGCGATGATCGCGGAGAGAGCGCGGGCGTGCTTTAGCAGGCCACCCACATACCACATCGCCATCTGGCTGAGGCCGGCATAGCCGTCGCCCGCAAACAGGGGTTTGCCCTCGTTCCAAAGGCTCTGGTGGCAGTGCATCCCGCTGCCGTTGTCGCCAAAGATTGGCTTGGGCATGAAGGTAACTGTTTTGCCGTTACGGATGGCGGTGTTGCGGACGATGTACTTGTACAGCATCATGTTGTCCGCGGTCTTCAGCAGGGTGCTGAACTTCTGGTCGATTTCGCACTGGCCGGCGGTGGCCACTTCGTGATGGTGGCATTCCACGATCAGCCCGCAGGCTTCCATCACTTCCACCATCTCCGTGCGCAGATCCATGTGGTGGTCAGTCGGCGGGCAGGGGAAGTAGCCTTCCTTCACGCGTGGACGGTAACCAAGATTGTCGAACTCGCGGGAGGAGTTCCAGCGCCCTTCTTCGGCGTCGATGAAGTAGAAGCCGTGCTGGTAGGTTTGGTCAAAGCGGATGTTGTCGAACACGAAGAACTCGGCTTCGGCGCCGAAGAAGCAGGTGTCAGCGATGCCGCTGTTCTTCAGGTGCAATTCAGCCTTACGGGCAATCCATCGCGGATCGCGCTCGTAGTGCTGCCGGGTGATCGGGTCCACCACTTCACCAATCATCACCAGCGTGGGCTTTTCGGTGAAAGGATCCATGAAGGCGGTGGTCGGGTCCGGCATCAGCAGCATGTCGCTCTCATTGATTGCCGCCCAAGCGCGAATGCTCGACCCGTCAATGCCGGTGCCGTCCTCGAACGTGTCTTCGTCCAACTGGCTGATGGGGTAGGAAATATGGTGCCAAAGGCCAGGAATGTCGGAAAAACGCAGGTCAAACTGGACCGCGCCCTTCTCCTTGGCCAGGCTTATCACCTGTTGTGGGGTCATGGATCCTCCGGGGATGGGAATGTTTCGGGAACTTTACGAACCACGAGTCAGTTTCTACTCTAGCGGAACTCCAGGAATCGGTCAAACCCGGCGTGTTTCACGCAACTTGCTGACGCCAATAGATTTAAGGCGCTTAAAACCATTACTTCGAGACCCGATCAAGAGATTCTATATGACGGTTGCTTTCGCCTGAGTGCATACGGCCCATTATGCCCGCCGCGCTATCATGAACGAAGCCTGGATTCGCCGGGGCCGGAGCATCGCAGATCGAGTGCAAGCAGAAGACTACGCCCGCAAGCTGCGGTTTGAGCAGCAGCACTTCCAGGACCAGGAGGAAGTGCACGACCTTCCGGAGATCTTCCATTACTGGTCAAATCGACACGTGCTGCCGATGCTTCAATCCTGCGGCTTTGTGAACGACGAGGACCTCTACACCCAGTACTTACGTCGCGCTGCCGACGCTTGCACTGGCGGCGTTCCCCGATTCATCAGCATCGGTGCGGGCAACGGCGACCTGGAGGTCCGGGTAGCCCAGCGGTTGCGGCGGGGCGGACTCTCCGAGTTTGTGTTTGAGTGTCTTGAGACTACTCCTGCCATGCTCGAACGCGGGCGCGAATCGGCACGCCAGGCCGGGCTTCAAGATCACGTTCTGATGGTTGAAGGCGATTTCAACATCTGGAATCCTCAGCACCAATATGCCGGCGTGATCGCCAACCAGGCGCTGCATCATGTTGTGGAACTCGAGCGGCTCTTTGATGAAATCAAGCGAGCGCTGCATCCACGGGGCTATTTTGTTACCAACGATATGATCGGCCGCAATGGCCACATGCGATGGCCTGAAGCGCTCGAAGCAATGCGGCCATTCTGGATGGAACTGCCCACCGAGTATCGGTGGAACCGGCTCTATCACCGCCACGAGGAAGAGTACATCAACCACGACTGCTCTACAGAGGGGTTCGAGGGCATCCGGGCGCAGGACATCTTGCCTTTACTGATTGAACGTTTCGACTTCCCACTGTTTGCCGCG
>JAHCHD010000104.1 GCA_026129915.1 Bryobacterales bacterium | reverse complement strand
GATTGCACTCCCGCGCACACACCGCAGGGAGCTGTCGCACCGCGGGGAGACGGATCGGGAGTGGCAAACGACACGCCGGTTGTTCGCTAAACGACGAAGACATCCTTCCCAACTACCGCTTGCGGAGGGTGAGTTCGGACTCGCTCCCCCCTGTTTTCTGGGGTTCCGGAGCCATCTTGCTCAACGCCCGGGCGAATCGCGTGCACGCGGTGCGAGAGCCTTTGCACCTGCTGGCGGTTTCCGGCAAACCCTTCAGATTCCTGGTACTTGCTCGCCCTCCGTGACAGAAACCGTGTTCGCTCCCTATAATGGTACGAGGCACTGGTGCGGTTTCGTGTCCCTGGCGGCACCGAAGTTTAGCCCGCTTCACGCCATGTTCGCCCCCGCGGTTCCGGCAGGGTCTAGCCCTGGCTCGGCAACTCGTTTGGCGCATCCCGTTCCGCAATCACACGGAAGTTATGTTCGAGAGTTTAAGCGATAAGCTGCAGCGCGTCTTCAAGGACCTTCGGGGCCAGGGCAAACTCACGCCCGAAAATATGGAGACTGCGCTCAAGGAAATCCGGGTAGCGCTGCTTGAAGCCGATGTGAACTTCAAGGTGGTCAAGTCCTTCATCGCCAACGTGCGGGAAAAGGCCATGGGGCAGGATGTGCTTACCGCGCTCTCACCTGCCCAGCAGGTGGTGAAGATCGTCCGCGACGAACTTACTGAGATTCTGGGCGCGAAGCAGGCCAAGATTCAGTTCGCAAGCCAGCCTCCCACGGTGATTATGGTGGTTGGCTTGCAGGGTTCCGGCAAGACCACGTCCACTGCAAAGCTGGCCCGCTGGCTCACTAAGAACGGAAGGGCTCCGCAACTGGTTTCCGTGGACGTCTACCGTCCCGCCGCCCGCGAGCAATTGAAGGTGCTGGCGAAGCAGATTGGCGCCGCCATCTATGAGGGCGAGCTGGGCATGGACCAGCCGCTCGAATTGGCAACCAGGGCGCGGCGCGAAGCCATGGATCGCGGACGTGATGTGGTGCTGGTGGATACCGCGGGTCGCCTCCACATCGACGAAACCCTCATGACTGAGCTGCAGCAGCTGAAGGAAGCGCTGAAGCCCACAGAGATTCTTTTCGTGGCCGACGCCATGACGGGCCAGGATGCGGTGAAGTCCGCCACCGAGTTCCACCAGCGCCTTGGCATTACTGGCGTCATCCTTACCAAGCTCGATGGCGATGCCCGCGGCGGCGCGGCTCTTTCCATCAAACAGGTCACTGACCAGCCTGTGAAGTTTCTGGGCACGGGTGAAAAGACCGATGCCCTCGAAGAGTTTCACCCGGATCGCATGGCCCAGCGCATCCTGGGCATGGGCGATGTGCTGAGCCTCATTGAAAAGGTGGAGGAAAACCTCGACCAGGAGAAGGCTCTGGAGATGCAGGACAAGATCCTGCACAACGAGTTTACGCTGGAAGACTTCCGTGACCAGCTAATTCAGGTGCGCAAACTGGGTCCGCTCGAAAACCTGCTGAAGATGATCCCCGGCATGGGTGAGCAGATGAAGGGCGTGAAGGTGGACGAGAAGGAATTGAACCGCATCGTGGCGATGATCAATTCCATGACGCCTAAGGAACGTGCCAACCACATGCTCATCAACGGCAGCAGGCGGCGACGCATTGCTCGCGGCAGCGGTACCAGTGTGCAGGAAGTGAACCAGTTGCTGAAGCAATATGGTCAGGCGCGCAAGATGATGCGCAGCCTCACCAGTGGCATGGGTGGCATGATGGGCGGCATGGGTGGCAAAATGGCCAAGCGCATGGCGCAAATGAGCCGCATGGGCGGTGGAAAGTTTCCGTTTTAGGTTGGAATGGGTCGCTCTGCTGGCCGCGCCTTCCGGCGTCGATCAGTGGAAAGTAGCGGCTTTAAAGGATTTTGTGAGGAGATAGAGTAACTATGCTGGCAATTCGTCTGGCCCGTTTTGGGAGCAAGAAGAAGCCCACCTATCGCGTGGTCGTGATTGAAAAGGTCAATCCGCGCGACGGCCGGGCCGTTGAAGTACTGGGGCACTACAACCCCGTTTCGCAGCCCACTGAGCTGAAACTCAACCACGAGCGCATTGACTACTGGCTGAAGTGCGGCGCGCAGCCCAGCGATACCGTGAAGCGACTGATTAAGTCGCAGCCGGCGGAAGCCCCGGTAGCGACTGCCTAGCTCCCGCCCCTGAAGCGTTGGGCGGGCGGGCAATGTAGTGTTCGGATAGCTGCGCCGCTGAGGTGCAAATCCCTGAGGGCTAAGCATGCGGGTATTGGTGGAAGAGATCGCAAAGGCACTGGTGGACGTCCCCGACAAGGTGGAAGTGAACCAGGTGGACGCGCCGCAGGTGACGGTGCTGGAACTGCGTGTAGACCCCTCTGACCTCGGCAAGATCATCGGAAAGCAAGGGCGCACTGCCCGCTCAATCCGGTCGATTCTGTACGCGGCGAGCGAGAAGGCACGGCGGCGCTACACGCTGGAGATCCTCGAGTAAGGGCTCTTTGGCCGGAGGCAACACGCGGTGGCGATAACGGAAAGCGGGCAGGATTCGGGCGCGGCGTTAAGCCTTTCGCAACGGGGCAATGAGTGGGTGACAATGGCCATCCTCGGCAAGCCCCGCGGCATCCATGGCGAACAGTTCGCGCTGCCTTACACGAACCATTGGGAACGTTTCCGCGAGGGGCGGGCCTTCCGGGTTTGGTTCCCGAAAGAGATGAGGCGTCCGGCGCGCAACGTGTTGCTGGAGCAAGCCTGGAGTCATAACGGCAAACTGATTCTGAAGTTCGCTGATGTGGACTCCATCGAGGATGCCGAAGAATTGCGGGGCGGGGAACTCTGCGTTCACGAAAGGGAACGGGATCCGCTGCCCGAAGGCGAGTTTTACTACGACGACCTGAAAGGTCTCGCCGTGGTTGATCTGGAAACGGGCGACACCGTAGCCGTGGTGACAGGGTTTACGGAGGGTGTCGGCCCAGGTGTGGTGGACGTAGTGAGCAGGGGCAGCCAATGCGTGGGCAATGCGGACCCGGAGCATTGGCAAATCCCGTTCGCGAAAGAGATTTGCGTGGACGTCGACTTGGTGCGGCGTGAATTGCGGGTAAGGTTACCCGCGGGTTTGCGGAATCTGAACCAGCAATGAAGTTTCATGTGCTGACGATCTTTCCGGAGTTCTTTGAGGGGCCTTTTGGACACGGGGTGCTTAAGAAGGCTGCCGACGCGGGAATTTTGGAGCTGCTGGTCCACGACCTGCGGAACTGGACCTACGACCGGCACCGCACGGTGGATGACCGGCCCTTTGGCGGCGGGGAGGGCATGTTGCTGAAGCCGCAGCCGTTGTTCGAGGCGGTGGAGGCCATCTGGCCGGAACGTGCCGCAAGGCATGCGGGGCTCGAAGAGGCGCCCCCGGAAGCGGGAAAGCGTAAGGCGATTTTGCTTTCGGCGCAGGGCCGCAAGTTCGATCAGCCGCTCGCCCGGCGCTTGGTTGCCTGCGACGAGTTGTTGCTGATCTGCGGCCGCTATGAAGGCGTAGACGAGCGGGTGGCTGAGCACCTGGCCGACGAAGAGATTTCGGTAGGCGATTTTGTGTTGAGCGGCGGCGAGTTGGCCGCGGCGATGGTGGTGGACGTAGTGGCTCGGTTGTTGCCAGGGGTGCTTGGCAACCAGGCGTCCTCAGAGTGCGAGTCCTTCGGGGACAGCGCCGACGAATTGGGTTCTCTCGACTGTCCGCAGTATACGCGGCCAGCCGACTTCCGGGGCTGGAAGGTGCCGGAAGTGCTATTGAGTGGCACCCATGCGGAAATCGCACGGTGGCGCTACCAAACCGCGCGGGAAAAAACGGCACGCATGCGGCCGGACCTTCTCGATCGAGTGCGCGCGACGCGGGAAACCGCCGGACGCGAAGAGTAAAGTAACTGGACGTTTGTCGCGGCAAACCTCTCTGGTTCTTGCAAGGAAAGGCAAAGCAGATGATTCATCCAGCGATCGAGAAGTTTCAATCACGCTTCCAGCGCACCGATCTTCCGGAGTTTCGCCCGGGCGACACCATCAAGGTGCACGTTAAGATCCGTGAAGGCGACAAGGAGCGTATCCAGATTTATGAGGGCACCGTGATTGCCCGCAATCGCAGTGGCGTCAGCGAAACCATCACTGTTCGCAAGATCAGCTTCGGACACGGTGTGGAACGCATCTTCCCCATCCACGCACCTGTGATCGATAAGATCGAGTTCGTCCGTACCGGCAAGGTGCGTCGCGCCAAGCTTTACTACCTGCGCAAACTACGCGGCAAGGCCGCCCGCCTGCGCGAGCGCGACTCCGCGGTGCGTCGCTCCTCGTAAGGCGGGCCACCCCGTTGGCGCGCCAGGCTATTGCAGCGAAGGGCTCCGGAACCACACTGCGTGTGCGTTCCGGAGCCACTCGCATTCATCCTGTCTGGGAACAGGACGCGCGAGCCCAGGGCTTTACCCGCATTGCCGGGGTGGACGAAGCAGGGCGCGGCTGCCTGTTTGGACCTGTGGTTGCCGCGGCCGTCATCCTTTGCGATCCCCATGGTTTGCGGGGGGTAAACGATAGCAAGCAGCTTAGCCCAGAGGAGCGCGACTCTTACTATCAGCAGATTACAGAGCGTGCCCTATGCTGGGCCACCGCATCGGTAGATGCCGCCATCATCGACCGCATGAATATCCTCGAGGCGTCTCGTCTGGCCATGCGCCTGGCAGTGCAGGCTCTCTCCGAAGCCGCGGACTACCTGCTGATTGACGCCATCCGCGTTCAGCTTCCACTTCCGCAACAGGCCATCGTGCATGGCGATGCTCTCTGCCGCTCGATCGCTGCCGCCTCCATTCTGGCCAAGGTGACCCGCGACCGGAGTATGCGAGAATGGGAACGGATTTATCCAGGTTACGGACTGGCGAGCAACAAGGGCTACGGCACTGCCGTGCACTTGGCGGGACTCCGTGCCCAGGGCGCCACCCCTGAGCATCGCTTCTCCTATCGTCCGGTACGTGAGGCCTGTGCAGCCCTGCCCTCACTGGGCTGGAGCTCTCTGATGGAGCGCCAGCCTAGCGGTGAGGCCCAAATGGAACTGTTCTCAAGCTGAGCGCATGGCCACGGACAACCCGCATCTCGCCCATGGAACCCCCCGTGAACCTGCGTCGCCTCCACCACCAGGGACGAGCGTCCAGGGTCCTGTGCCCGTGCCGCCTCCTTCAATCCGGAGTGGGGGCACCAAGCCCAAGATGACCTGGGGAAGGCGCATTGAGAAACTGGTCCTCACCCTCTTCTGCCTCGAAGTGGGAGCCTTTCTGCTGGTGTTTCCCTGGATGCCCTACTGGAGCGATAATTATTTCTTCACAATGCTGGGTACCTGGCGTCCGGTGGTACTCAGTCCCTACTTCCGTGGCGCGGTGAGCGGGTTGGGCGCACTCAACCTCTACCTGGCCATCTTGGAGTCCGTTGCCTTTGTGGGCTCTTTCCTTGATGAGCCTGCACGGAGCACGGACTGAGCATCCGGGAATCAGACCAATGAGTACGGAACAGGACCCCCTTACGCCCACCCCGGAAGCACCCACTCCCGACGTGCCCGCGCCGGCCTTGGCGGAGGTGAGTGAACTCACCCCCCAGTCGGACCGGTCGCCACAGGGACCTTTAGGGAATGAGGCCTCCGCAGGGAGCGAGGAGCCACCCAAGCGCGCAAGCGAGGATGAGCGACACCCGATAGCCGAATGGGCCATCACCGTATTGCTCTTGCTCTTCGGTATCACTTTCCTGGTACAAGCTTTCGTTATCCCAACCGGCTCGATGGAGGATACCCTGCTGATCGGGGACCACTTGCTCGTGGACAAGCTCTCCTTCGCCCCTGCCGGCAACTTTGGCTCCCTGGTGCTTCCCTATTCCCCGGTCAAGCGCGGAGACATCGTCGTCTTTCGCTACCCAGAGGATCCCAGCCAAACCTTCGTGAAACGCGTGATCGGGCAACCCGGCGACCACATCCGATTCAACGAGCAGCAACTCCTGCTGAACGGCAAGGCCGTTACCGAGCACTACGTCCGGCACAAATCCGGCTACATTGACCCGTATCGGGACAATTTCCCGTCGCTGCCCAACATCTCCCTGTCTGAAGCAGCCACCAGGATGCTCGAGCAGAACGTCGAGAACGGGGAACTCATCGTGCCGGATGGCTTCTACTTCGTGATGGGTGACAATCGCGACAACAGCTCCGACAGCCGCTACTGGGGCTTCGTCCCGCGCCGCTATGTCATCGGTAAACCGCTTATCGTCTACTGGAGTTTTGATGCACCCACTGAGCGCTGGACCAACGGGTCGCTTCTGAACCTGCAACATGCCCGCTACTTAATGGGAAGCTTCTTCTCGAAGACCCGCTGGGAACGCTCGTTTCGGCTGGTCCGCGGGGAGCAGGTAGAATAAAGTATTCAAGCGGCACCGGAAGGAATACACGTTCCTCATGAAGTCTTCGCAGATGTATGCCCTCATTATGGCCGGCGGACGTGGCACCCGGTTTTGGCCACGCAGCCGGAAGTCCCACCCGAAGCAGGTACTGCCAATCGCCGGCGAGCAAAGCCTGGTGCAGCAAACCGTCGAACGGGTGGCTAAGCTTACCACGCACGAGCGCATATTCATCATCACCAGTGCGACGCTTCGGCCGGAACTCTTGCGCCAACTGCCCGGAGTTCCCAAGGAACAGATCATCGCTGAGCCGTTGCCGCGAAACACTGCGCCGTGCATCGGCCTGGGTGCACAACTGATTCGCCAGCGCGACCCGGACGCCGTGATGGGCGTCTTCCCCGCTGACCACGCGGTTACCAATTCCGCCAAGTTCGTCAGTACAGTCCGGCGCGCGTACAAGGCAGCCTCCGCTGACCAGTTGGTGGTGGTGGGCATTCCGCCCCGCTGGGCCGAGACCGGATACGGCTACCTTGAGTTTCCTCGTCGCGGCGCTACGGTGGCCGCTGGAGCCATGCCCATCAGCAGCTTTCGCGAGAAACCCGACGCGGCTACCGCCCAGATGTACGTGCAGGCGGGCAACTACTTCTGGAACAGCGGCATGTTCTTCTGGAAGGCTGAGGTCTTTCTGGATGCACTGAATGCTCACCTGCCCTATACCTCGCTGCAACTGGAGTCCATCTCTCCGCTGGGCAGCAAGGGCTTCGATCGCGATCTAGCCGAGTACTTCCCTCTCTGCGAGAACATCTCCGTGGACTATGGCGTGATGGAGAAGACCGAGAACGTGGCCGGCGTGGTGGCCGATGACTTCGGTTGGAGTGATGTCGGCAGTTGGCAGGCTGTCTATGAGTTGACTGACAAAGACAAAGCGGGCAATGCCGTGCGCGCGGCCCGCCTGCTGACGATCGATTCCAAAGGCAACTACGTGGACGGCGGCAAGACCATCGCCCTGGTGGGCGTCGCGGATTTGGTTGTGGTGGATACCCCGGACGCCCTGCTAATCACCCGTCGCAGCCTCTCGCACCGGGTTGGGGATCTGGTGAAGCAAATGGAAAATCTGGGTCTCGACGAACTTCTATAGCCGATGCCCCCCTGGGCAGTTTGGAAAGCCATCCGTTTCGCCCCACGCATCGTCTGAGAGGCAGTAGCTGGAGTTTGCTATGGAGCATCTGCGTTTTCGCAAGTTCGCCTGGTTCTTTGTCGGTTACCTGGTGCTGGTGATCCTGTTCGGTGCCTGGGTGCGTATTGCGGGCGCTGGCGCCGGATGCGGCAATCACTGGCCCACCTGCAATGGCGACGTCATCCCTCAGGCGCCTGAAGCCAAAACCATCATCGAGTTTACCCATCGTGTCACCAGCGGGCTGTGTGGCATTTTTGCCTTGGTGCTGGTGGGCTGGGCGCGCCGCGTAAGCCCACGTGTCTTCTGGGCAGCGGTAGCCACGCTCTTCTTTGTGCTGGTCGAAGGCTTCGTGGGTGCGGTGCTGGTGAAGAAGGAACTTGTAGCCGGCGACGCTTCCCTTTCTCGCGCTGTAGTGATTTCCCTGCACCTGGTGAACACCATGCTGCTGATGGCCGCTGCCGCCAGCGCCGCATGGTGGGCCGGGCAACGCCACAGTACGGCTTCCCCGCTGGTGGTTAGCCGTGCCGTGCTGGTGGCCCTGATGGTGGTGCTTGTTCTCACCAACAGCACCGGCGCGGTGACGGCCCTCGGCGATACCCTATTCCCCAAGCAGCCAGCCCTTGATGGCGGATTGCTCGCCCAGGTGCGCGAGGACCTTAGCGCCGGGCAGCACTTTCTGGTTCGCCTGCGCATCCTGCATCCCATTGTGGCGGTGTTCTCGGCGATGGTGGTTCTGGGGGTGGCCATCGGACTGCAGCGTCAAAAGCAGGCAAGGGGCAGCGATGCCGTCCGGCTCTTGCGCGCGCTGCAACATGCGGTATTCACGCAACTGGCCTTCGGCGTGGTGAACGTCCTGCTGGCTGCACCTGGGTGGATGCAGGTTCTTCATCTGCTGATGGCCCAGGCGATTTGGGTGCTGGTATGGCTGGTGACACTGGAAACCTGGCCTCAACTTCCCGAACATGCGACGCAGCCGGTGATGACGGGTCACAGTGAGGGCCGCGCCTGAGCGGAAGCAACCCCACCATCAGAGGAGCACTCAGACATGCTTTCAGGAAAAGCCAGCACGGAGGGAACGGAACGCTTCGCCGCCCGTTTCCCTCAAGCGGTTTCGCATGGCTTCGTCCGGCAGGCTATGGGCTGGTACGTGTCAAGTATCGGCCTCGGCAGCTATCTTGGTGAGCTGAACGACGAAGCTGACGTGGGCTACTACGGCGCCACGCTCGACGCACTTGCTGGCGGCATCAACGTCTTCGATACGGCCATCAACTACCGCCATCAGCGCAGTGAGAAGGCCGTAGGCTCTGCGATCCGCAAGGCCGTCGCCGACGGAAGCGTCTCCCGCGACGAAGTGGTGGTGTGTACCAAGGC
This sequence comes from Bryobacterales bacterium, assembly GCA_026129915.1. Taxonomy (GTDB): domain Bacteria; phylum Acidobacteriota; class Terriglobia; order Bryobacterales; family Bryobacteraceae; genus JACTMJ01. The sequence continues at coordinate 9,022 of JAHCHD010000104.1, read as the reverse complement.
TGGGTTCCTGACGCCCGGCGCTGTTTCCGAGGGCATCCTGCAGGAATGCGACATTGTTCGCGGCGTCCACTCCATGCATCCTGGGTTCCTGCAGGACCAGGTGCAGCGCAGCCGGGAGAATCTAGGCCTTGATGCCATCGACGTCCACTATCTCCACAACCCCGAAACCCAGCTTGGCCCTCTGGACGAATCGGACTTCGATGCCCGCATCCGGCTTGCCTTCGAAGCGCTTGAATCCTGTTGCGAGAAGGGCTGGCTTCAGGTCTACGGCACTGCCACCTGGGATGGCTATCGCCGCCGCGCTGGGGCGGAACCCGGATTGCAACTGGCGCGCCTCGTGGAGATCGCCCGGGAAGTGGCGGGTGAGGCACACCATTTCCGCGTGGTCCAGTTACCCTTCAACCTTGCCATGACCGAGGCCTTCACAGAGCGGAACCAATCTCTGGACGGCCAGCTAGCTACCCTGCTGCAGGCCGCCCAGGCACTTGGAATCGCCGTCGTCGCCAGCGCTTCCATCCTGCAGGCTCGCCTTGCCCGCAATTTGCCCGAACAGATGAAGACCGCATTCCCTGAGGCTGTCACTGACGCGCAGCGCGCCCTGCAGTTTGCTCGGTCTGCGCCAGGTGTGAGTACGGCGCTGGTGGGCATGAGCCAGCGTGCCCACGTCGCCGAGAACCTTGGCCTCAGCGGATTTGCTCCCATGCCGGGCGAGTTGTTCCAAAGGCTGTTTTGAAAGGGAAAGGGTAACGGCATACTGTGTTCTCACCGCATCGTATCGCGTGTCCTCTGCCCGCCCCGGATGCCGGTTTGGATGCCGTGATCGACGCATTGCCTCGCGCACCCGCGGTCTTCGTCCTTGATCTCGGCGAAGCGAAACAGCCCTATCTCGCCCGCACCAGCAACCTGTGGCGTCGCGTGCGCCGCTTGCTCCGCCCCGTCCATGGCTTCTCGCGCATGCTCTACCTTCGCGGGATTGCCCGTGAACTAAGCTATTGGCATGCCCCTAACGGGCTTGCCTCAGCCCTTCTGGTGTGGGAGCAGACGAGGCTGCACAATCCTGAGAACTACCGGCACATGCTCCGCCTGCGCCTTCCCTACTATGTCGCGCTCCTCTCGGAGGACCGCTTCCCGCGCGCCATCGTTACCCGCAATCCCGCGCGCGACGATGCGGCGTTTGGCCCCTTCTTCACCAGGGGCGAGGCAGAGGCGTTCCTTGCGCAGTCCCTCGATCTGTTTCTGCTGCGCCGCTGCGAAGAGGAGCTTGACCCTCACCCGGACCATCCCGGCTGCATCTATGGCGAGATGTCCATGTGCCTGCGTCCCTGCCAGGTTGCCCCGGCGGAGGCTGCCTACCGCGGCGAAGCCCGCGAGTTTCTCTCACTGCTGGCCACCCGGGGCGCTAGTCTGCAGGGGCGCCTTGAGCAGGAACGGCAGACTGCCAGCGAAGCACTCGACTTTGAATCCGCCGCCCGGTTGCATAAGCGCCTCACGAAACTGGCTGCCTGTTTCCCGTCGAGCCTGGGCATTGCGCGACAGCTATCCGCGCTGCATGGTTTTGCGGTTGCCAAAGGCAGCCAATCCACTCACGCGGTTGTCTGGCCGGTCTGGGGCGGGCACCTGCAGCCTCCTCGAATCCTGGACGCGGCGAACCTTGAAGCGGAAGTGCTGCACCAGTCCCTCCGGATGAGTGAGGCGGAAGCTACTGTGCATCCGAACGAAGCCAGGCAGGAATTGCTGGCTCTGCTGACGAAATGGCTCCGCTCGTCGTGGTGTGATGGAGAATGGGTAGAGATGGCGGAGGCTGGTCGCGTGCCTACGCGCCGGTTGCGTAACGCGATCCGGCGCATGACTGTGCGGCCGGATGCACGGGATGAGCCGACGCCGCGCGAAGAAAGTGAGGCCGGCGATGACGCCAGGCACATTTGAGATCACCATGGATAGCAACCTGGAGGATGCTACCCTGGTCTCCGCCGCGGTGCGCGCCTTTCTTGCGCGGCTGAATCTCGACGACCACGAAGCAGATATGGCTGAGCTATGCCTGCAGGAAGCGTTGGTGAACTGCGTGCTCCACGCCTATCAGGGGAAGTCGGGCTGCATCGTGCGCCTCCGCATGGAGTTGCGCAGCGACGAGATCCACTTCGAGGTGGAGGACTGCGGCCCCGGAGTTGACCGGGCAATGCTGGACGCTGCCATCCGTCGCGCCAACGCTTTTGATCCGGGCGACCCCTCCACCCTTACCAACGGGGGACGCGGCATGCTGATCATTAGCGAAGTGATGGACCAATGGGACTACTTCCGCCGCGGTGACTGGAACGTCCTCCGCATGTCCAAGCGCTTCAGCGCACCTGGCTAGCAGAACAGGGCGAGTACCCACTTTCGGACCGTCTCGCGCTTTGTGGTACTTGGTACAACAAAGTACTTGGCAGTTCCGAAAATCTCTGCTAACGTAGAACCATGGCGGGATCGACTACTCCGGTTTCAGAAGGCCGGGTCGCACGCATCGACGCGGGCGCCGAACGAAACCTGCGCTTTATCCGCGACGCGATGGAGCGCGCAGGGTCGTTCACGGCGGTCTCCGGCTGGGGGCTCGTGGGAATTGGCGCCGTCGGCTCTGGCGCCTACTGGTTCAGCCAGCCTTGGCTAGGCACAGCGCGATGGACGGAGGTCTGGATCGCCGCCGCGGCCCTTGCCATTGTGACCGGAGGAGCATCCATCCTGGTGAAGGCGCGGCTCACCGGCGCCAGTCTGCTTTCCGTGCCGGCCCGCAAGTTTGCCCTGAATCTGGCTCCCCCGCTGCTCGCGGCCATGCTGCTTACATTCGCCATGTATCGCGCCGGACAGCAGCAGTGGATGGGGCCGCTGTGGCTGCTGCTCTACGGAGCGGGCGTCATCACAGGTGGCTTTGCGTCCGTTCGCAGCGTTCCCGTGATGGGCGCTGGTTTCCTGGTGTTGGGCGCTGCCGCGCTGCTACTGCCCGCGGCCTTTACCCCCGTCCTGCTGCTTGCTGGCTTCGGCGGTTTACACCTGGGCTTTGGCGCTTACATTGCCTGGAGGCACCATGGCTAAGAATGCCGCCCGCAAAGCTGTTTCGCCCTCAGCACCGTCACCCAGGGTGATGCGTGTGGTAACCCATCCGGTAGCGGACACGCTGATTCACGAGCGCACGCGGCTGGCGATTGTCAGCAGCCTGGCCGTGAACGAAAGCCTGTCGTTCAGCGAACTCAAGAACCTGCTGGCCATCACCGACGGCAACCTCAGCATCCACGCCCGCAAACTTGAAGACGCTGGCTATGTGCTGTGCCAGAAGTCCTTTGAGGGCCGAACCCCCAAGACCACGTTTTCGCTTAGCAGCGCCGGCCGGGAAGCCTTGCGCGGCTACCTCGATCACATGGAGCGGTTGATCGAGGCCGCCCGCCCCTAAATTTTTTTGGAGGAAGACTTTGTGAAACCAAGTACTTTATCACTGACGACACGCAATGGCGAGCCAAGCCTGCATGTGGCCATCATCATGGATGGCAATGGACGCTGGGCGCTGGAGCGAGGTCTGCCCAGGGAACGCGGTCATGCCGCAGGGGCCAAGGCCTTGCGCGAAATTGTGGAGGCAGCCCCAGCGATGGGCATTCGTAACCTCACGGTCTTCGCGTTCAGCGCCGACAACTGGCAACGGCCGGAGTCAGAACGCGCGGGGCTGTTTAAGCTGTTCGAGCGCTATTTCCGTGACGAGATCTCCCGCTGCGCGGAAGAAGGGGTGGAACTGCGCTGCCTGGGTTGGCGTCATCGTCTGCCAGCCTCGCTGCAAACGGCCATTGCTGACGCAGAGCGTCTGACTGCCCACGGCAAGACGCTCACCTTGCGCGTTGCCATTGACTATTCCTCGCGTGCACTGCTCGCTCACGCTGCCGCACTCAGCGGAGCATCGGCCGAATGGCCGCCGGCGCCCCTCAGCCGCCCTGCCATGGACTATGCCCTCGCGGTCGCTTACGGCCAGCCGGGCCGCAAAGTGCCCGCTGTTGATCTGCTGATCCGCACTGGCGGCGAACAGCGGCTGAGCGACTTCCTGCTGTGGGAGTGCGCTTACGCTGAACTGTGGTTCACTCCCACCCTTTGGCCAGACTTCCGCAGGGAATCGATGGAACTGGCGCTTGCTGATTTTCATGCCCGCACCCGCACGTTTGGCGGTCTGGCTCCCGCAATCGCGGTAGAGTCTGTTCTTGCAGCAGGGAGCCGGCGGTGACCACTCACATTCTCAGCATTGGCCTTATCTACCTCTGCACCTGCGCGGCGTGGTGGATTCTGGGCACCACCGTGTATGTGCGCAGCAACGAGTTTGCCGGCAACCTGCGGCAGGGGGTGCAGTCGGCATGGGGTAGTCCTCAACGCCAGGAGTCGCCGCGCGCATGGTACTGCCAGTCTGGCGCGTCCGAAAGCCAGGATGACGAGAAGACGAAGCGTGGCTGCGCAGTGGATTTGCCCCTGGCACAATCGCGCATCACCACAGCGCTTGCGTTGGATCACCGCCGGAAGGGCCTTGTGTGGTACAGCACCTACGGCGTGGATTTCCGCGGGGCTTACCGCGTGACCAACACCACCGCTGAGCCTCGCGAAGTCTCCATGCGCTTTACGCTGCCCGCGGGCCAGGCGGTCTTCGATGGCTTCACCGCCACGGTGAATGGCGAGGACGTAAGCCAGACGCTAACCAACGCAACGCTCACTGCCACCCGCACCCTTGCGCCGGGTGAAGCACTGGCGATGGAGGTGGCTTACCGTTCCCAGGGACTTGACCAGTGGACCTACGCATTGCCCAAGGGGGTTTCGCAGGTGAACGACTTTCTGCTGACGATGCGCACCAACTTCAGGGGCATCGACTATCCGGCAGAAACGCTGGCGGCCACGTCGCGCAAGGAGTTCGCGGATGGCTGGGAACTGGAGTGGCAATACGCCAGCCTGCTCTCGAATCTCGGGATTGGCATGGCCATGCCCGCCCATTTGCAACCGGGTGACCTGGTGGGGCGCATCACTTTCTTTGCGCCCGTGGCGCTGTTGTTCTACTTCTTCCTGCTGCTGATCCTAACCGTGCAGCGGAACATCAACCTGCATGCGATGAACTACTTCTTCCTGGCCGCAGCCTTCTTCGCCTTCCACCTGCTGCTGGCCTATACCGTGGACCACATCGATATCCATGTTGCCTTCGTGTTGAGCGCGGCAGTGTCGATCTTCCTGGTGGTGTCGTATCTGCGCATTGTGGCCGGGATGCGCTTCGCGTTGCGAGAGGCTGGCCTGCTGCAGTTCATCTATCTGGTGGGCTTCTCCTACACGTTTTTCCTGGAGGGCTATAGCGCGCTTTGTGTGACCGTGGCGTCCATCATCACTCTCTACGCGGTGATGCAACTGACGGCACGCGTGAACTGGGCTGAGCGCTTTTCCCGGCGCGGCAACGTTGGTGTTGCTCCTCCGCCCATGCCGCAGCACTGAATCTGAACGATACCAGGAGGCGACTGGCTCCGCTAGCGCCTCCTGCCTTCTGCCTCCTGGTCCAGATCATACGGGGCCTCCCGTAGGCGTGCAGATCACTCACTCCCCTCGTCCTGGCTGAATCCGGAATTGGTCTGCAGAGCAATGCGCCAGCATTGGAGACCCATGAGACCGCCGCGCCAAAATGATGCAAACAAGGGGAGAAATGCCCTCCAGGCTCGCTTTTGCTCACGCCTTTCAGCTTGTTTTCAGGTTGGTTCAATAGACTGACACTTGCCTTACTCGGTGTCTGCGGTTGGTCGTCGTTCCTGTCGGCATTCTCTAAACGTCCGCGATCGAGCCCAAGGACTGAGGAGAATGTTGATGCTTCGAAGATGGATTGAAGTGAGCGGGTTCCTGGTGGTTGCGGCTGTGTTGGCTTGTTCCATCGCACTCGCGCAACCAAGGCCACGCACCTCCAGAGTCTCAGGGACGGTGACAGACCCGACTCGGGTGGCGGTTTCCGGTGTGGAAGTGCTCCTGGAATCGAGCGACTCACGGCGCATCGTGGCCACGTTGCCCACTGGACTCTATCAGTTCGACGACCTTCCTCCAGGGAATTACTCTCTGTCCCTGGTAGTGCCAGGGTTCAAAAGGGTGCAGCAGGACTTTGCGCTCAACCCCGGCCAGAGTAGACGCCAGAACATCCGGCTTGAATTGGCTGTACTGCGGGACGAGCTCACCGTACAGGAACGGGACGACAGTGTGAGCGCCGAGATCAATGCGAATCGCAATGCCATCTCCGTGGAGCGAGGCCTGCTGGATGATATCCCGGTTTCCGATTTGGACTATATTGCCGCGCTCTCCCGCTTCCTTGACAGCAGTGGCGTGGGTGGGGGCGATTCCTTGATTGTGGATGGAGTGGAGATGCGGAGCGCGGGAGTTTCGCCCTCGGCCATCCAGGAAATCAGGATCAACGAAAACCCCTACACGGCGGAGTATCCCCGGTGGAGCCGACGCCGCATTGAGGTGATCACGAAGAGCGCTACGGACAAATATCACGGCACTGTGAACTATCTATTCAGGGATGCCCGTCTGAACGCCCGGCCTGCATTCGCCGGGGTACGTCCACCCGAGCGAAGAAACATCTTCGAAGGAAGCCTGTTTGGCCCGATTGGTTCTCGCGGCAAGTCCGCTTTCCTGCTTTCCGGCATGCGCGAGAACGATGACCTGTACTCAGTTGTCTATGCACAGACCCCCACCGGTCTGCGCACCGGCACGGTTCCCACTCCGGATCGCAACACGATGCTCTCGCTGCGGATCAGCCACATGATCAACGACAACCACGACGTGTTCTGGCAGATTAACTACCAGGATCAGCACCAGAACAATCTGGGAGTGGGCGGCATTGTGCTTCCGGAGGCAGGCAGCCGGTACCGCTTCCGGGAAGACGAGTTAATCTTCAACCACCGCGGAGTGCTTAGCCCCACATTGCTGACGCAGTTTCGGATACTGGTGGGCCGCTACTGGGCCCCGCTCTCCAGTAATACGCAGGCGCAAAGGTTGACGGTGACGGACGCCTTTGTGGGCGGAGGCGCACAGGCGGACAACCTTCGAACGGAAGGGCACACCGCCATTGCCTGGATCCTCACGCAGTCCTATCGGAATCACACCCTGAAGTATGGGGTGAACATCCCAGACTGGAGCCGGCGAGCCTACGCGGACTACGCGTACCGACAGGGAGCTTTCTCGTTCGCCTCGCTGGATGACTACTACGCAAACCGGCCGTTTCTGGCCACCGTACAACAGGGCGACCCGAAGGCTGTATTCATCGAGAAGAATGTAGGCATTTTCCTGCAGGATGAATGGCGCGTCCGGGACAACCTGTCCATTAGTGCCGGCTTACGCTACGACTGGCAGGGCGTGTTCGGTGACCGCAACAACTTCGCGCCCCGTCTGGCATTCGCCTATGCCCCTGGTCAGAACCGCAAACTTGTCCTGCGCGGTGGGGCGGGGTACTTCTACGATCGATCGGGACCGTACCCAGTCTGGGACTTGCTCCGCTACGACGGAAACCGGCTGTTGCGCTACGTAATCAACTCTCCCAGCTATCCTGATCAGTTTGTCGGACCGGCTCTGGTTGGGCAGCCGGTTGCCCGGGTGGTGCGAGACCCCGCGGCGGGGCTTCCCCTGATGATGCAATTCAGCGCGGGGATCGAGCGCCAACTGGCTCGGCAGACCACCCTTGCCGTCACCTACGTTGGATTGCGCGGCGTCCAGCAGTTCCGATCACTTGACCTGAATGCGCCTACGCCAGACACTGGCTGGGGAATGCGACCGGATGAGCGTTTCAATATCGTCCGGAACATCGAATCTTCGGGCAGAATCGAGAGCAATGCCCTGGAGGTGACGCTTCGCGGCACCATCGCACCGAAGGTGACGGGCATTGCCCAGTACACGTTCGGGAAGACGATGGCGGATTTCGACGGTTATGCGGGCTATCGGGGCACCTTCGCTCGCGAGTCGCAGTACGGCTTCGGCCAGACGCTGGCAAATGCCGGGGCTGCGGTGTGGTTTCCCGCAGACAGCTACGAACCTCGGGGAGAGTGGGGCCGGACGGACCTCGATCGACGTCACCAGTTCAACTTGCTGGCAACAGGCAAGTTCCATCCCTGGCTGAACCTGGGCGTTACCGCTTCGATTCTCTCCGGGGTGCCGTTCAATGTAACGACGGGTAACGACGATAACCGCGACGGACTTCCCTTCGATCGTCCAGATGGGGTTTCCCGGAATACCGGGTTGGGCCCTGGCTTGCTGGGTATCGACCTCCGCTGGTTCCGCGAGTTTCGGTTCGCCTCCCGGGAGGGAACGATGCTGGTGGTCTCCGCGGATGCGTTCAATGTGCTAAACCGCGTGAACTTCCAGAACTATGTGGGAGCGCAGAGTTCGCCATTCTATGGGCAACCGGTAGGCTCACTCCCACCGAGGCGGCTGCAGTTGGGTTTGCGATTCCAGTTCTGACGATGGATGTGGGTGGATCTGGCAGGTGGTCAGCTTGGGTGGTAATCATGCCCAGGCAAGAGCTCAGCGCCGTTTGGAACTGACGCGTACCGCATGAGTGCTGTTGATGGCTTCCGGATTCAATTCGGGCAGCGTGAAGCGAGCCAGCGTTCCTTTTCCAACGGTGGAGCTAATCTTGATTTGGCCTTTGTGGACTTCGGCTAGCATGCTGGCGATGGAGAGCCCCAGACCTGTGCCATTCCCTGGGGTGCGTGCGGCGTCGGCCCGGTAAAAGCGTTCAAGAACATGGGGTAAGTGTTCTGGTGCTATCCCAACGCCATTGTCTTCCACCTCTACCGCAACACTCCTGTAGTCATTCGTGAGCCGAACGGTCACCACGCCACCGGGCGGGGTGTACTTGAGAGCATTATCGACAAGGTTCAACAGAAGACGGCGCAGAGCGCTGGCATCTGCCCAGACTAGAGGCTCCCGGTCGGGGATAGTCCAGGTGAGGTTAATGACCCGTTCACGGGCGGTGGCTTCAAGAGCCTGACTGAGATCCCTCAAGATG
>JAHCHD010000103.1 GCA_026129915.1 Bryobacterales bacterium | reverse complement strand
ATGCTCGATGAAGCTAAGGTAGTGCCGGTCCGCTGCGTTCACAGCCATCAGAATGGTGTCGAAGGGGAAGCGCCGGATAGCCTCTGCCAGTACCATCGGCTCAAAGTGACCGGTAACGCCCAGGAAATTGGCCATGCCCTCGTCGCGCGCCTTCTCGAGAGCCTTGATTGCACCGTTGCTGGCGAAAATCTGGTCCAACTGCTCCTGGGTTTGCAGATTGTGGATCTGCCACAGGTCCAGGTGGTCAGTGTGCATCCGTTCGAGCGTGGTGTCCATCAGTCGCATCGAGCCGTCATAGGTTCGGTCGTGGCTCTTGCTCGTCAGGAACACCTCTTTCCGTCGGGACTTCATCACCATGCCAATGTGCTGCTCGCTGGCGCCCCCGCCGTAAGATGCGGCCGAGTCAATATAGTTGATGCCCAGGTCAATCGCACGGTTGATGATCGCGGCCGATTCGTCCTCTTTCCCTGGTATTTCGATGGTGGCCTGGCCCCCTAGACTGAGTTGTCCCACGCGATACCCGGTAAGGCCGAGGTTGCGGATAGGCATCGCCCCAGCGGTGCGGGGATTGTGGGGAAGGGCGTGCTTGCGATAACCCGAAGCGGTACGCGCCGGCAGTGTCTCACTGCGCGGCGCATCTTGGGCAATGGCGGAACCGTTTACCATGGCGCCAGTTACTGCCGCTGCGGAGAAACTGGACCCCAGAAAATCGCGACGCTTCATGAAAGTGCCTCCTTAACTGCCGGTGGTGCGACGCTCTTGAGTAGGCGGGTGCAACAGGCCCATCTAGTCAATATCGAAGTGTCAGATCCGCCTGGAAACGCAGATCTTGTAGTCTGCGCGGCTACCCAAAAACTATGGTAATTGTCACCGGGAGTCAAGCATGGCGCCTGCCAGTGCAGGATATCAGCAAGTCCTACCCCAAGTGGCCCAGTTTGGCCTCCGGCGTGCATTCAACCCTCGCATTACCAAAGGAGTGTCCGATGACCAAATCCGCCATTCACATCACCGAAAGCGACATGGCCCGCCTGCGGCAACTCACTGAAGCTCGCCTACTAACTCATAGTGCGCAATTGGAACTGCTAGCCCGCCTGGAGGAGGAACTCGATCGTGCCGAAGTAGTAGATCCTGACTCACTCCCCATTGACGTCATCTCCATGAACTCCAGGGTGCTTGTGCGCGATCTGGATACGGGGAGGGAAGTCGTTCACCATCTTGTATTTCCGGCGCAATCCTGGGGCAAGGGCGAGGCGCTTTCTGTCCTTGCCCCCTTGGGCATCGCGCTGCTTGGGTACCGTGTCGGCGATGTGGTGGAGGCCCGCACTCCAGGAGGTGTGCGCCGGGTTGAGGTGCTGGCTCTGCTTGGCCAGCCCGAACGCGAACAGCTCATCGCGTAGATGGTGCCTCACGATAAGCACCTCGACAAACCTGTGCTGCGATTCGTTACGCCTCCTGCCCGATTTCGGGCAGGAGGCCCCAAAACGTCCACTATCGCACCCCCGTTAGGGCCGAATATGACCCCAGTCGGCCTGTTTCCAGGTACATTTCCTGGTTGTCTGGTAAGCATTGCGTTTGGAATGTAAATTGCATCGGTTACTGCAGAGAATCCGAGCGAAGGGGGTAGCGACCATGACAAAAACGATGGCGAGAACTTTCTCAACTTCCACATTCCGAACCTTGAACACCGTGTTTTACGTGGTTATCATAGCGGGAACGTGCTATGCCGCATTTAACGTGCTACTTATGTGGACACAGGAGTTTACAGCTACTGGTTCGGTTACGCCGCTTATCCCCTGAGGCGGGGTTTCTCCCGCAGTTTTTGCTGCGGCAATTCGGCCATCTGGTGGTGCAACTACACCAGTTTCGAACTAGAGGGCCGAGGTTCCTGCCGAGTTCTTTCGCTGTCTACTCGTTCTATTCCTCAGACTTCCCGGGGAGAGCAATCGCAATCCCCGGTTTCTTTTTGCCGCCGGAGCGCCCATGAGCAGCCGCAAGGCCGTCTGGGCAGTGGCTTTGGTCTGCGCCGTCCTCGCGCTTTCACTGGCAGAGGAACAATTCTCGACGGACTCTCCATCTGCCCGTGCCGTCCTTGGCCGGCTGCAAATCCTCCCGGTGATGCTGGCAGGCCTTCTGCTGGGGTGGCGCTGGGGCCTGAGTATCGGGTTGCTCGCCGGGGTCGGTGTGATCTGGGCTGCCTCTGAGTGGAAGTGGGCCGCCCCAGATCTGTTTCGTTGGGCTGACCTTGCTACATTGGCGGCCACCGGATTGGTTGCGGGGCTGGTTTCGCAGCGCCACCGCAAACGGGTGGAGGAGCACCAGCGGATGGCGGAACAATTGCGTCAGGCGCACGCGGAAATGCACGAAAACTTTGAGGGAATGAAGCGTGCCGAACGGCTCTTCGCCGTCGGACAGCTTTCGGCGGGTCTTGCGCACGAAATTCGGAACCCACTAGCCAGTATTTCAGGGGCAGCCGGAATTCTGCGTCGAAATGCGTCCACCACCCCGCCCCATGCGGAACTGCTGGAGATCATCGAGAAAGAATGCCAGCGCCTGAACGGAATGCTCACCAGTTTCCTCGAATTCGCAAAGCCCAAACCACCCCAGCCAGGCAATGCCGATATCGGCGCGGTGCTCGACCGTGTAATCAGCCTCGCCACCCACGCCCCAGCGAGACGCAATATTACCATCCTCAAACGTCTGGAGGATGATATCCCACAGGTGTTCGTGGATGCCGAACAGCTTCAACAAGTTCTCCTCAATATGTTGATGAACGCCATTCAGGCAAGCGCGGATAGCGACGAAGTGGTGCTCGCCGTTCGCCTTGACTCCGATCGCCTCTGGGTAGATGTTCGCGACCAGGGCAGCGGAGTGAAACCAGAACATGTTGACCGCCTGTTTGACCCTTTCTTTACCACCAAGGAACAGGGAACCGGGCTCGGTCTCCCTGTGGCGCACGAAATCGTCCGCAGTATTGGTGGGATGCTGAAAGTGAATCACAACGAGGACCGTGGCATGACCTTCTCCGTGGGGCTGCCCCTATCCCAGAACCGGGAATCAGATGACTAAGCCCAGAATCTTGCTGGTGGACGACGATGAAAGCCTCCGTCGCGTGATGCAGATTCAGCTGGAAGAAGCGGGCTACTCCGTGCACCCCGCTCAGGACGCGGAAGCGGCTCTATCCGCGCTTGACTCCCACGAGTTTCCGCTCGTGATCACTGATCTCATCATGCCGGGGCTTTCCGGCCTGGAATTGCTCCGTCGGATCCGCGAAGAGAATCCCGATACACTTGTGATTATCATCAGCGCCTTTGGCACCATCCAGAGCGCGGTGGAGGCGATGCGCGCAGGCGCGTTCGACTACATCACCAAGCCCATTGACTACGAAGAACTGGTGCTGCTGCTCAAACGAGCCGCCGAGCACCGTAGCCTGATCGAGGAAGTCCGCAGCCTTCGCGCCAGTCTCGATCAGAAATATGGCTTCGAGAACATCATTGGCCATTCCAAGTCGCTGCTTTATGTGCTCGACCTTGCGGCGAGAGCTGCCCGTGTCGATTCCACAGTGCTCATCCAGGGCGAAACGGGCACGGGCAAGGAACTGCTCGCCCGCGCAATTCATTTCAACAGCGAGCGCCGGGAGAGGCCCTTTGTCACCATCAACTGCGGCGCCATTCCGCGGGATCTGCTGGAATCGGAGCTGTTTGGCCATGTGAAAGGGTCCTTTACGGGTGCGCTTGGGCACAAGACCGGCAAGGTGGAGACGGCTAATGGGGGTACCGTTTTCCTCGACGAAGTGGGTGAGATGCCGTTGGAACTCCAGGTGAAGCTCTTGCGCCTTGTGCAGGAAAGGGAAGTGGAGAAGGTGGGCGCTCCGGCCCCATTGAAAGTGGATGTGCGCATAGTCGCCGCCACACACCGTAACCTCTTGGCAATGATCGAGGACGGTGGTTTCCGTGAGGACCTCTACTATCGCCTGTCCGTCATTCCCCTGGAGTTGCCACCTTTACGCCAGCGGCATGACGATATCCCCGAGTTGGTCAGCCATTTTTTTGTGAAAGCGAAGTCCCGGCTGGGGCGACCAGGCTTGCGTCTGCCCGCCGAATTGTTATCTCATTTCCAGCGCTATTCGTGGCCTGGCAACATTCGCGAGCTCGAAAATATTGTAGAGCGTCTGGTGGTGCTCACTCCCGGCGAGCAGATTACCCCGGCGGACCTTCCCGAGTACTTGCGCCGCGAGAAATCGGCTGGAGAAGCGACCAGCCTTGAGCTGAACCCGGACGGGATCAGCCTGGAGGCAGTCGAGAAGGATTTGATTCAGCGGGCGATGGAGAAATTCAACTGGAACCAGTCCCAGGCCGCCCGCTACCTGGACATCAGCCGTAAGACACTCATATACCGGCTGGAAAAGCACCGCATCCGCCGCGAAGTCTAGTGAAGCACACCCTCGGTCAATGAGTGCACTCTCCGCATCAGCTCCAACGGCACCCATGCACAGATTCGCTTTGATGCAGGTTGACTGCATCTGGCGTCGTCGCCAACCTGCCATTGCGCAGTTTGCCCAAGGGGCCATTTGTCTGGGCGCTTCTCCGTCAACGCCCGCAGGTGCACGCCGCATTCAGGATGCGTCGCGCCCGTGACGGCAAAAACAGGCCGCACGTGCAGCTGTCCTGCAGTTCCTCGATCGCCCCCTCAACGGACTGATTGCCAGTCTGAACATTGTCGATTACCTCTTGAGCTTGCTCCTCGGAAATCAATCCGTGATTGCACATGCCACGCAGTCGCTGCGCATGTTCAATGGGTGCCGGAGCCAGCCCGGGATCTGGAGCCATGCTGCGGCTCGGTTTCTTCCGGTCTGCCATGTTGCTTCTGTCCTCTCCCAGTGAAGACGCTCGTAGAATACGGTTTCCTATGGCGGAATGCAACCTGGTTCTCTGTTCGCCTCGTTTACTACATTTCGGAATCCGAATTTTGCCCACAAAGCCGATGCGGGCGACGCCCCCATGCCATGCCTGTATACTGAAAGCATTCCGATCGCATATGCCTGAAGGCGCCAGCGAAGCCTATGCCTGAAAACCACCTGGAACTCTACTTTCCCCTCCTGCTGCAAATTGCCATTGCCTTCGTGCTTGCTACTGGGCTGGTGGGAGCATCCGCTGTTCTCGGCCACCGGCTCAAGAACAAGGTGAAGGATACCCCGTACGAGTGCGGTATGGAGCCCGTTGGCGACGCCCGCCAGCGCTTCAGCGTGAAGTTTTACCTTGTGGCGATGTTGTTCATTCTGTTCGACATCGAAGCGATCTTCCTGTTTCCCTGGGTGGTGGTTTATCGCGACCTCGGGTTCTTGGCGTTCTTCAGTATGCTTGTCTTCATCCTGCTCATCCTCACCGGCTTCTTCTACATCTGGAAGAAGGGTGCTCTCGAATGGGGTGAACTGGAGAAGCCGGGTACGAAACTTTAGCGAGGACACATGATCGACGAGGCTGCCGCTGCTCATCCCGTTGTAATTGCCATGCGCCAGGAGAGTACCTCCTGGCTTAGTGCCGCATACATCGTGCTCAACGAACTTACCGTGGAGGTCCTGCCGGACCGAGTGGTCCACGCCTGTCGGTTTCTCAGGAGGATGCACCAGTTCGAGCGGGTCTCCACGATCACAGCTGTCGACCGCTACCCGGCAGAACCCAGATTTGAGCTGGTCTACCATTTGCACTCGCTGGCTCATAACCAGCGCATTCGGGTGAAGACGCGGGTGGGCGGCGAGTCGCCCTCTCTTGAGTCCGTTACGTCCGTTTGGGCCGGCGCCAACTGGTATGAGCGCGAAGTTTTCGATCTCTTCGGCATCGAGTTCAAGAACCACCCGGATCTCACGCGGATCCTGATGCCGGAGGATTGGCAGGGGCATCCCTTGAGGAAAGACTTTCCGATCCACGGTCATCGGTATGATTACATGGAGCCGGAAGGAGGAAGCGCCCAATGAGTGAAGTCCCCACCTTGGAAGCTCCGGTGGTCGCCGATTTGCGGCAGGTACTCGAGGCTCCTCCCGAAACCCGTCCCCGCACGATGGTGCTCAACATGGGTCCGCAGCACCCGTCCACCCACGGGGTGCTTCGCATTGTGCTGGAACTGGATGGCGAGCATGTTGTCCACGCGCGCCCCGATATCGGTTTCCTTCATACCGGTATTGAGAAACAGTGTGAGAACCTCACCTATCAACAGGCAGTCACACTCACCGACCGCGTGGATTACCTCGCCAACATGTCCAACAATCTCTGCTACGTGTTGGCGGTAGAGAAGCTCCTGCAGTTGGAAGTGCCGCCGCGTGCAGAGTGGATGCGTGTGATGCTGGTGGAGCTAACCCGCCTTAACAGTCATCTGGTCTGGCTGGGCACGCATGCCATGGATGTGGGCGCGATGACCATGTTCTTCTACTGCATGCGGGAACGCGAAGACCTCTTGCGGATCTTTGAAATGTTCTCTGGCCAGCGGATGATGACCAGCTACATTCGCATCGGCGGCCTGGCGCTTGACGCTCCGCGCGGTTGGGAGCAGGCTGTTGGCCGCTTCATGCAGACCTTCCCCAGCCGGGTGGATGAGTACGAGGACCTGCTCAAGAAGAACCCCATCTGGATGAATCGAATCATCGGGGTTGGCGAACTGGACGTGGCGGAACTCGTCGACCTGGGTGTTACCGGTCCCATGCTGCGGGCGGCGGGAATCAAAACGGATGCCCGCAAGGATGCCCCCTACTCCGGTTATGAGAAGTTCGATTTCGAAGTGCCCACCTTCACGGAGAATGATGTCTATGCGCGATACCGGGTGCGCATTGAAGAGATGCGCGAAAGCATTAAGATCATCAATCAGGCGCGTGCCGGTATGCCCGGCGGCGCTTTCCAGGCGGACGCTCCGAAAGTAGTGTTGCCTGAGCGCGAAAAGATGAAGACGCAGATGGAGGCGCTCATCTACCACTTCAAGATTGTCACCGAAGGCTTCCGCGTACCGGCGGGTGAAGTGTACCAGGTGATCGAATCGCCACGTGGGGAACTAGGCTACTACGTAGTGAGCGATGGCACTTCCAAACCGTTACGCGTACATATGCGCACTCCCAGTTTTGGCAATTTGCAGGCGCTTGCGCGCCTGATCCAGGGCAAGCTGATCGCCGATGTCATCGCCATCCTGGGCAGCATGGACTTTGTGCTTGGCGACGTGGATCGTTAGCAAAGGCCTTTGGTTCTGTCCACGAGCAGTAAAGAGAGCTTTGTTCAGAAAGGAGTATCCGTGACGCTTCCCCAGGAACTGGAGCAGAAGTTCTCCGAGATCATTGGCAAATATCCTCCCGAGTACAAGAAGTCGGCACTGGTTCCTCTGCTCCTCTACAGCCAGGATGCCCTCGGCAAAATCACCCCTGAATTGGTGAATGAAGTCGCCCGGCGCGTGGGTGTGTTTCCGCTGCAGGTGGAGGAGGTGCTTACCTACTACTCCATGCTTCATTTCCCCAAACCGATGGGGAAGTATCACGTGCAGATCTGCACCAACGTCAGTTGCCAACTCACGGGCGGCCCGGAACTCTGGGAACTTGCCTGCAAACGCCTCGGCTTGGGTCACAAGGAAGTCTCGGCTGACGGCCTGATTTCCCTTGAGGAAGTCGAATGCATCGGCGCCTGCAGCTGGGCTCCGGCCATCCAGATCAACTACGACTTTCACCATTTCGTTACCCCCGAGAAGCTCGACGAGCTGCTCGACAACCTGCGGCAATTGCAATAGAGGCAACACGAACCCATGCTGTTTAACGAACCTAGTCCGCTGGAAACAAAGGTGCTCACCCGTCGCTTTGGTCTGCCCAACTCCGACACCGTGGACAGCTTCCTCGCTAACGAAGGTTTTGCCGCATTCCGCAAAGCGGTGACGATGACGCCGGAAGCGATCATCGACGAGGTAAAGAAATCGAATCTCCGCGGTCGAGGCGGCGCGGGTTTTCCCACAGGCATGAAGTGGGGTTTTGTGCCGCGCAACAGCCCCAAGCCCAAATACATCGTGGTAAATGCGGATGAGAGCGAGCCCGGTACCTGCAAGGACCGGCTGCTGATGCAGTACGATCCGCTGCAGCTTATCGAAGGCATGATGATCAGCGCGCTGGCGGTGGGCGCAAAGCGCGGCTATATCTACATTCGCGGCGAGTACCGCTATCTCATCGACATCATGGATCGCGCCATCGCTGACGCTTATGCCAAGGGCTGGCTGGGGCAGAACATCCAGGGCACGGGCTTTGATTTTGATGTGTTTACCCATACGGGTGCAGGCGCCTACGAGTGTGGCGAAGAATCCGCCTTGCTGGAATCGCTCGAAGGCAAGCGTGGCGTTCCGCGCATTCGTCCGCCATTTCCGGCGGTCGCGGGCTTGTGGCGCTGTCCAACCGTCTTGAACAACGTCGAAACCTTTGCCTCCGTCCCTTCCATCCTGCTGATGGGCGGCGAGGCCTGGGCCAACCTGGGCTCACCCCGCAACGGTGGCACGCGCCTGTTCTGCATATCCGGTCACGTCAATAAGCCTGGCGTGTACGAGTTGCCCATGGGATTCAACCTGATGCGCATGATTAATGAGGTGGCCGGCGGTATGAAGGGCGGTCGCCACCTGAAGGCGGTTATCCCTGGTGGGTCCTCCTGCCCCATCCTCAAGGCTGAGGAATGTGATATCGCCATGGATTTCGACGCGCTCAAAGCTGTGAACAGTATGCTGGGCAGCGGTGGCGTGGTGGTGATGGACGAAACCACCGACATGGTGAAGGTGGCCCTTCGCATTATGCGCTTTTATCAGCATGAGAGCTGCGGATGGTGCATTCCCTGCCGCGAAGGCACCCTTTGGCTGAAGAAGATTCTTACCCGGGTGGAAGCGGGCATGGGACAACGAAACGATCCCGCATTGCTGCACGAACTCGCCAACAACATGCTGGGCCGCACCTTCTGCCCGCTGGGTGATGCGGCAGCCATGCCGACGATCTCGATTGTCGAAAAGTTCCGTGACGAGTTTGATGATTACATCCGGCGCTCGCCCATGGCGAGCGTCGCTGAAGCTGAAACCGAAGTGCCGGTGGGTGTCTAATGGCTGATCTAGTGAAGCTGACGATCGACGGAATCCCGGTGGAAGCGGCTCCGGGCTCTCTGCTCATTGAGGTGGCGCGCCGGATTGGCAAAGAGATCCCCGCTTTCTGCTACTACGATGGTTTTTCGCAGGTTGCCGCCTGCCGCATGTGCCTCGTGGAAATCGAAGGCATTCCCAAGCTGATGACCGCCTGTACCCAACCGGTAGGCGAGGGCATGGTGGTGCGCACGGAGACGCCGAAACTGGCCGAGGCACGCAAAGGCACCCTGGAGTTTCTGCTAACCAACCATCCGCTGGATTGCCCTGTATGCGACAAGGGTGGCGAGTGCGAACTGCAGGACATGGTATTCCGCTATGGTGCCTCCGAAAGCCGCTATGTGGAAATCAAACACCACCACGACGAACAGCAGTGGTCTCCTGTGGTCTACTTCGACCCTGCCCGTTGTATTCTCTGCTATCGCTGTGTGCGCGTCTGTTCCGAGGGTATGGGCGTAAACGCTCTCGGCGTCGTGCAGCGCGGTGCCTACGCGGAAATCGCGCCCAACCATACAGACCACCTGGAATGCGACGAGTGCGGCGCATGCATCGATATTTGTCCCGTCGGTGCGCTCACAAGCGATACCTACCGGTATCAGACCCGCCCTTGGGAAATGAACCATGTGGGAACAATCTGCACACACTGCTCGAATGGCTGCAAGACCACGCTTGGAGTGCGGAACGACCAGATCATTCGCGGCAACAATCGCGACCGGTCGGGAATCAACGGCGAATTCCTCTGCGTAAAGGGTCGCTACGCGTTTGACTTCAACGAGAGCGAAGAGCGCCTTACAACGCCCATGATTCGCAAGGGCGGCAAGCTAGAACCCGCATCCTGGTCAGATGCAGTTCGTTTCGTAGCTGGCAAGCTGAAGCAATTAAAAGAGGCGGGCCGTCAGATTGGCGTAGTCGGTTCCGGCCGCGTCACCAACGAAGAGAGTTATTACCTCCAGAAATTTGCCCGCCAAGTGTTGGGGACCAATTCCATTGATCACGAACGCAGTGGCGATGTGGTCACCCTGCTTGATGCGCTGGCTGGACGTGCCAACGCGCTGGCGACGGTCGACGATCTCTACCGAGCCAAGGCAGTCCTCGTAATTGGCAGCGATCTTGCCCACCAGCATCCATTGCTCCACTGGCAGATTCGCGCCAACTGGCGTCATCACGCCGCGCATACCTATTCCGTCACTGCGGGTCCCGTCCGTGAAGACCAGCACACAGTGGCAGCCATTCGAGCTGCGGAAGGTGCGGAGATGAATGCCCTTGAGCAACTCCGCGACAAACTCTCCGCAGAGTCCGAACTGGCTATCGTCTTTGGCGATTCAGTAAAGGGCGAAGCCGTTCGCCAATTGGTGAGTTTCGGCGATAGCCTGGGTATCCCGGTGAAGTACGTCTGTCTGGTAGATTACGTGAACTCTCGTGGCGCCATGGATATGGGCATCATCCCGGAACTGCTGCCGGGGTACCAGTCTGCCGCTGCTGCCGGCTTGCCCGTTGGCCTCACCCTTCCCCAGATGCTTGCCAACGAGCACCTCGGTGCACTTTGGGTGGTGAACGCTGACCCACTGCGCAACACTCGATTGGCAGCCAAAGAGGCGTTTGTTATCGTGCAGGATCTGTTCCTCACCGCTACCGCGCAACAGGCCGATGTCCTCTTGCCTTCCGCTTCGCTTTACGAGAAGCTCGGTACGGTTACGAATGTCTGTGGGGAAGTCCAGCGACTCACAAAGGCGGCCCAGACCATGGGCGCCAAAGCCGATCTCGAGATCATTGGGCTAATCGCCAAAGAACTCGGTATGGCGTCGCAAATGGGGCCATGGATCACGGATAAAGTGTTTGCGGAGATGCAACAGGTGGTGGCTGGGTATAATGTTCCTTTGCCAGTCATTGCCACCGGCGGCGCGGCGCAGACTTTGCCGCCAGCGGTGAAGATTGGAGTGGAAACGGATCCAGCGTTGATTCGCTCCGCTCGCGATACCCAGTTCACATCGGGCACCTTGGGCAGCTACTCCAAGAAACTGGACAGCTTGCTGGAGTCTCCCGGCTCGCTCTACCAGGGCGAGAATGTTCTGGCGCTTGCTACGCAGTAGCCTAGACTACGCTGGGTACTGCGTCTGGCATGCTCCTCAAGGCGTGCGAGTTGGACAAAGTTGTGCGGTTCATCGCGAGACATTGGGAAATCCATGGACTTTTTTCTGCTCACCATTGTGAAAGCCGCGATCATCGCGTTCATCTTTCTAACAACGCTGGCTTATCTTCAGTTGCTTGAGCGAAAGGTAATAGCCCATATCCAGCGACGTCCCGGCCCCTACCGGGTGGGTCCTCACGGATTCCTGCAACCGCTTGCGGACGTCATTAAGCTCATCACCAAGGAAGACGTTGTACCCCCTCACGTCAACCGCACCTTCTACATCCTCGCTCCCTTCTTCGCGGTTTTCTTTGCGCTGATTCCTATCTGCCTTATCCCCTTTGGCCCGCAGGTCGAGATCTTTGGCATCACCACGTTGATGCAGTTGACGGATCTGCCGGTAGGTCTGGTGATGGTGCTCGCAATTGGTTCCATCGGCATTTACGGCATTGCACTCGGCGGATGGGCGTCCAACAACAAGTACTCGCTACTCGGTTCGTTGCGCAGTTCGGCGCAGATGGTTAGCTACGAACTGGCATTAACCATCGCCATTGCTACTCCTCTGTTGCTCGCCAATACTCTTAGCCTCCAGGAAATCACCCAGGCTCAAAGCGGTTTCTACTTCGGATTCCTGCCACGCTGGCACATCTTCCAGATGCCGTGGCCGCAAATCTTCAGCTTCATCATTTTTGTGATTGCCGCCTTCGCTGAAACCAACCGTCTGCCATTCGATATGCCCGAAGCAGAGAATGAGCTCATCGGTGGTTTTCATACGGAGTACAGCAGTATGAAGTTTGCCGGCTTCTTCATGGCGGAGTATGCGGGTATCGTTACCATCTGTTCTATCGGCACGGTGCTCTTCCTCGGCGGATACAACCCGTTGTTCCCCCCGGAACTAGGTTCAAACTTCGTTCCGGCCTTCCTGTTTCTGGGTGGCGCAGCGATATTGTTTTTCCACGCCTTGCAGGCCGAGCGCTGGCGCGACAAGATCACCTTCCCGCTGTTTGGGGTGGTGTTTCTTGGAATTGCCGCGATCTTCGCAGTTCCGATGCTTTGGCCCTATCTGTTACCGGTTTTCTGGTTCGTGATGAAGGCGGGCGTTCTGATTTTCCTGTTCATCTGGGTGCGAGGAACCTTGCCGCGCTTCCGCTACGACCAGTTGATGGCCTTCGCCTGGAAGTTTCTTTTCCCCATCGCGCTCATTAACCTCATCATTACCAGCGGACTCGTGGCGGTGGTGAGCTAATGGCACCTGCTCAAACATGGGAGGGCTGCTGACATGGATGTCTTCCTCTTTTTCCTTTTTGCCGCCATCGCAGTAGGCTGCGCTGTAAATCTGGTGCTGCAAACGCATCCGATTTCCAGTGCGATCTCACTGATTGGCGTAATGGTTTCACTGGCGGCGCTCTATTTGCTTCTGGGCGCGGAGTTCATCGCGGCCGCACAGGTAATCGTCTATGCGGGCGCCATCATGGTGCTGTTTATCTTCGTCATCATGTTGCTCAATACGGGAAGTGAGGAGACGGAACCAGTGAATGCCCTCAGCCGCTTTCTGGGCTTGCCTCTTCTGCTGGTGATGGTGGGCCTGCTATCGGTAGTGATGCTCGACGTTGCGCCTCCTTCCCAGGAGGTCCGTTTCGGGAGCTTCACTGGAGGCGGCGCTGCCGATGTCGGCTTACTGCTTTTCACAAAATACTTGCTGCCTTTTGAAGCCACATCCGTGCTTATCCTGATTGCGATTCTCGGCGCGGTGGTGCTGGCTATGCGGGAGGTTGATTGATGCTGCCCTTTGTGCAAGGCGGAGTTCCCATCTCCTGGTATCTGATCCTGAGCGCTATTCTCTTCGCGATTGGCGCTTCTGGCTTTCTCATTCGCCGCAATATCATCACCGTGTTTATGTGCATCGAGCTGATGCTGAATGCAGTGAATCTATCGTTTGTGACTTTCTCTTACATGTGGCGCCAGGTGGACGGCCACATTATCACGTTCTTTGTGATGGTGGTGGCGGCAGCTGAAGCGGCGGTGGGCCTCGCCATTATTCTCACAATCTTCAAAAATCGCGGCACCCTGCAGATTGACCGGATCAACTCGTTGAAGAACTAAATCAATGCAACTTTGGCTCATACCACTGATCCCGCTCATCGGCTTTGCCATCAATGGCATCTTCGGTCATCGCGCCCCCAAGCGCTTTGTGAACTTCGTTGCCATCGGCTCGGTGGCAATATCGTTCGCGCTGGTTATCAAGGTGATCGCCACACTCTGGCCGCTGGACCTCGCCTATGTGGAGCGCGGTTACCCGTGGATCCTCTCAGGCGACCTCCGGATTGGCTTCGATATGGCGGTAGACCGGCTTACCGCGGTAATGCTGCTGGTGGTGACCGGTGTTGGTTTGCTGATTCACACCTATGCAATTGGCTACATGGCCCATGAGCAAGGCTACGCACGTTTCTTTTCCTACCTCAACCTGTTCATGTTCTTCATGCTCGTTCTGGTGCTGGCAGCGAATTTCCCACTGCTGTTCGTGGGATGGGAAGGGGTGGGCTTGTGCAGCTATCTGCTGATTGGCTTCTACTACGATCGCCAGTACGCTACTACTGCGGGAAACAAGGCGTTCATCGTCAATCGTATCGGCGATATGGCCTTCATCCTTGCCATCTTCCTGATTTTTGTTCAGTTCCGCACCTTTGATTTTGCTGCGATCTTTGCCAAGCTTCCGGCCATTCCAGCTGACCCAGGCTTTGGTGCGCTAGGCCTTATCACTCTCCTGCTCTTCATTGGCGCTACTGGCAAGAGCGCCCAGTTGCCGCTGTTTGTTTGGCTGCCAGACGCCATGGCTGGCCCCACCCCGGTGTCCGCCCTCATACACGCTGCCACGATGGTTACCGCGGGCATCTACATGGTGGCGCGCTCGGCTCCGCTCTACCAGTTGACACCGGCTGTCCTGGATATCGTGGCGATGGTAGGCTTGGCAACCGCAGTGTTTGCGGCCATCATTGGTCTGGCGCAGAACGACATCAAGAAGATTTTCGCCTACTCAACCGTTTCCCAGCTTGGCTATATGTTCCTCGCTCTTGGGGTTGGGGCGTACTCTGCCGGCATCTTCCATGTCATGACCCACGCCTTCTTCAAGGCGCTGCTCTTCCTTGGCGCGGGCAGCGTGATCCACGCCGTCAGTGGCGAACAGGATATCTGGAAGATGGGCGGCCTTCGCAAGAAGACTCCCATCACCTTCGCCACCCTGATGGTAGCGGGTGTCGCCATCGCTGGGGTCTATCCTTTCTCTGGATTTTTCAGTAAGGATGAGATTTTGCTGGCCGCGCATCACCACGCCCCCTGGATGTATTGGGTGGGGGTCGGCACCGCTGCCGTCACTGCCTTCTATGTGTTCCGGGCTCTCTTCGTCACGTTTTTCGGCAGCTACCGCGGGGAGGCTCATCCGCACGAATCTCCCCGCAGCATGACCCTGCCTTTGGTCGCGCTAGCCCTGCTCTCGCTTGGCGGCGGGTTCCTGAATGTTCCGCATTTCCTTGAACCAATGTTTCCGCTCGGGGATCATGGCCACGATTTCACTCTAGTCGCAATTGCGCTCGGCGCCGGGCTGCTTGGAATCTTGACGGCCTATATCTTCTACATAGTGAAGCCGGAGCTTCCGCAGCAGATCGCCTCGGGCGCCGGCGGACTGTACCGGTTGGTACTCAATAAGTTCTATGTGGACGAGATCTACGATACGTTGTTCGTCCGCCCTCTCATCAACTCCTCTCGCGCCTTCTTCTGGCCTGTGATGGATACGCGGATCATTGATGGCACAGTGAATGGAATTGCTGCCCAGATTCGAAACGTGGGCCGCGTGTTGCGTAGCTGGCAGTCGGGCTCCATTCGAACCTATGCCTCCTGGGTGGTGGTGGGCAGCGTTGTCATCCTGGTAATTGTCACCATGGCAGGGGGTGTTCGATGACTACACTGCTTGATGTCGTTCTCTTTCTGCCGATCGGGCTCTTCTTGCTTGTGCTGCTCATACCCAGGGAAATGGGTGAGACGGTTCGCATCTTCTCCACCATCGTCTCCATCATTGTCTTCTTGGTCTCGCTGGGGCTGGTCTTCAACTTCAACTTTGGCGCTGATGGCTATCAGTACGTTACGCAGTTTCAATGGGTACAGGATCCCAACATCCAATACAAGATCGGCCTGGACGGTCTAAGCATCTGGTTGGTGCTGCTCACCACCTTCGTGACGCCCATCGCTATTCTCATTTCCTGGAAAGCCATCGATACGCGCCTCAAGGAATTTCACGCCTACATCCTGTTGCTGGAATTCTGCCTCATCGGCATTTTTGTTTCCATCGACCTCTTCCAGTACTACGTCTTCTGGGAACTTTCACTGGTGCCGCTCTCGTTCATGATCGGGATCTGGGGACACCACAGGCGCATTTATGCCGCCGTGAAGTACTTTGTTTACACCTTAACCGGCTCGGTGATGATGTTGGCCGCCATCCTCTATCTCTACAACAGGGTGGGCAGCTTCGATTACCAGGTGATCCTCGGCCAAATTTCCAGCGGCGCCTTGCGGTTCACCACGCTCGAAGAGAATCTGCTTTTCTGGGCCTTCTTCATCGCCTTTGCATTCAAGACTCCGTTGTTCCCATTCCACACATGGTTGCCAGACGCCCACGTGGAGGCCCCCACCGCCGGCAGCGTTGACCTTGCCGCGCTGATGCTGAAGGTGGGCACCTACAGCATGATTCGTTTCTGCCTTCCATTGTTCCCAAACGCGGCCCGCGAGTTCGCTCCTCTCATCCTTACCGTCAGCGTCATCGGCATCATCTATGGCGCCTTCGTTTCGCTGGTGCAGCCCAATATGAAGAAGCTGGTTGCCTACTCCTCGGTCAGTCACATGGGTCTGGTGGTGGTGGGCATCTTCTCCCTCACCCAGCAGGGGCTTGATGGCGCGGTCTTCCTGATGCTCGCGCACGGCATCTCCACCGGGGCGCTCTTCATCTTTGTGGGCTTCCTTACAGACCGCAAAGACTCACTCGAAATCAAGGACTACGGTGGCCTCGTGCACTCCGCGCCGGCCTTGTCGGCTGTTTTCATGATGTTCGTGTTGGCCAGCGTGGGCCTGCCCTTGATGGCCAACTTTGTTGGGGAGTTCCTGGCGCTGCAGGGCGCAGTGGAAGCCAATTTTCCCATCGGGGTCGCCGCGGCCACTACTCTCGTCTTCTCGGCCTGCTATATGCTCTGGCTCTATCAGCGAGTGTTCTTCGGGCCTGAGCCCAAAGAATTGCAACAGGAGATTTACGAAATGCAGCCTCGTGAGTGGGGCGCGATGCTTCCGATGGTGGCGGTCCTACTGTGGCTCGGCATCTATTCGCAGACCTTCATGCCTGCCATCTCTCATCAGAATGCGGCAATCTTGCGCATGATGAATGCCAACCGGGAACTGCAGGTAAGCAACCCTCCGCTCGCCACTCCCATCCTGCCCGCTGCGGTGTCGATGCCGCCGGAGGTGCCCGTTGCCCGTTGAGTTTGTTCCGCAAACCGCTGAGCTCGTCCGAATTCTGCCTGAATTGATCCTGGTGATCATGGGCACGCTCATCATGGCCCTGGAGCCGGTGGCGCCCAAGAACCGCCAGTCCTTCCTGGGCACGTTTTCGCTCGTCGCAATGCTTGCTGCCATTCCGCTTTCGTTGATCACCTTTACGAACCCTGGCCCGGCTTTTGGCGGAATGCTGCTGATTGACGGCTTC
The DNA here is from genome assembly GCA_026129915.1 of Bryobacterales bacterium. GTDB lineage: Bacteria > Acidobacteriota > Terriglobia > Bryobacterales > Bryobacteraceae > JACTMJ01. Next base: position 1,084 of record JAHCHD010000103.1, on the reverse strand, counting down.
GCCACATTTTTCCGGCTGCTTGTATTGATCGTGGGCGCGCTCACCATCATCCTGAGTCGCCCCTACTTTGAGCGTGAGGGCGCCGAGAGCGGCGAATACTACGCGCTGCTTTTGTTCTCGATCGTCGGCCAGTGCTTGATGGCTTCGGCCAACGAACTCATCATGATTTTCCTAGGTTTGGAAATCTCGTCGATTTCCTCCTACGTCCTGGCCGGTTACCTTCGCAAGGACCCTCGAAACAACGAAGCCGCACTCAAGTACTTCCTCCTCGGTTCCTTTGCCACCGCCTTTTTCCTATATGGCATCGCCATGGTTTATGGAGCCACCGGATCTACTAACCTCGTCGATATCCGGCAGGCGTTGATGGCTGGAGGACTCACCACTCCGGATAGACTGCTTTTTGCCGCAGCCGCCCTGATGTTCGCGGGCTTTGCGTTCAAGGTAGGCGCGGCGCCCTTCCAGGTCTGGGTACCCGATGTCTACCAGGGTGCTCCCACCCCTGTGGCGGCTTTCCTGTCCGCCGGACCGAAGGCAGCGGCCTTTGCAGTGCTCCTGCGTGTCTTCTTCACCACATTCATTCCCTTCAGCGATCAGTGGGAACCCATCATCTGGGTCACAGCCTTAGCCACAATGCTGGTGGGCAATTTCGCGGCCCTTGTGCAAAGCAACATCAAGCGCATGTTGGCGTATAGCAGTGTGGCCCACGCTGGCTACGTGCTCATTGCCATCGCCACGCACTCCGACATCGGCACAGCCGCAGCGATGTTCTACTTAGCCGCTTACGCCTTCATGAACATTGGCGCTTTTGCCGTCGTCGCCCATTGTGCGCGCAAGGGCGAAACACACACTGAAGTGAAGGACTTCGCCGGTCTGGCTATCCACCAGCCCTTTCTAGCGGCAATCCTCGCATTCTTCATGTTCTCTCTCATCGGAATTCCGCTAACAGGTGGGTTCTTCGGCAAGTTCTATATCTTCAAGTCCGCGATTGACTCCCAGTTCTACTGGCTAGCCGCGCTCGGCTTGGCCAATAGCGCCCTCGCGGCCTACTACTACCTGCGCGTAGTGGTGGTGATGTATATGCAGG
>JAHCHD010000102.1 GCA_026129915.1 Bryobacterales bacterium | reverse complement strand
TCATCGATTCGCCAGCCTCATCCAGGAGCCCGCCCGCGAGGGCCTGGCGCACGTTTGGCGGGAAGAAATCGAGTTCCCATGGCTGGAGGGTGGGGATGAGGCCGGACCAAAAGACGCTGCGCCCGCCGAGGCCGAGCTGCGGCTTTCCGCCAATGAAGAACTGGGAATCCGAGTTTCCAGTTTGCCAAAAGGTGTCGCAGCCGAAGTGATTGGCGATACTCGAATTGGGGAAGCGGCAAATGTTGTAGACGTGGGTTGGGTAGAGATACGAACCGGCTTCCAGGACGAGGATGCGTTTGTTTGCGCCGAGGCGTTCTCCAAGATCGTCGGCGAGGATACCGCCGCCGATGCCAGAGCCGACGACGATGATATCGAAGTCGTTCCGCGGCCCGATGTACTGCAGGAAGAGCCGCTCTTGGGAAGGGCTTGCCGTAGACACGAAGTTTGCATAGTTGTTCGCTTGGAAGCTCATGCCGGAAATCCTCTGAGTACAGTTTGCGGCAAAATCCGGCAGATACGCGGGACCAGTTTCGGTAGGGCTGGCGAATTTACACAGTTAGCACCATGGATTGGGGGTGGACGTCATGGACGGGGCGGCAGGTTGGTGTCTTGGTGGAAATGGGTCTCGTTCTCGAAACCTGCCCGGGAAGCGCATGGGCTATCACGAGGACCACAGCAATGAGTGGCATACGGTGACAGGACAACCCGTGCTCTATCTGGCCCGATACTCAATGCTTCCGATGGAGTTTCGGGGCTTTCCACCGTCAGGCAGGTGAAACGCATTTTCCTCAAGTACCTTTGTCGCTTCCGGCCGAGACTTTGCGGGTCGAAGCAGATTGGCAAAACGCCGGGAGGTTTCCAAGATATGGTGTCCAAGACATCGAGACCCGGATATACTCCCGATGATATGATGCTCTCGGTTGGCTAAAGAGCAAGGCAACGTGTTATCTGAAAAGCAAGGGAATGGCCGGTTGACGATGTCCCGGAACTCGTTCGCGTCGTTGGAACCCGGACGTGTTGCGCGAGGAGCAGGGAAACCAATGTGCTTTCTTCGGTTGCCGCGATGGCCGCTTACCACTGCAATAATCTGGCTCGCAGCATCCTGCTGGTGGATGTCCTGCTCCTCTCCCCCTCCTCCGTCCGCCACCCCAACTGCTGTGGAGAAGGATTACCCGGCGGTTATCCTTAACGGCGATTTTCCTGACCCCACCATCGTTCGAGATGGCGAGGATTTCTATCTCACCCATTCTTCGTTCCATGCCGTTCCGGGGCTGCCCATCTGGCACTCCAGGAACCTGCGCGAGTGGAAGATGATCACCCGGGCGCTGCGCACCTATGTTGGAAATGTATGGGCGCCAGAGCTGATCAAGCACGACGACCAGTTCTTTCTATATTTCCCTGCCAACGGCACAAACTGGGTGATGACAGCTAAGTCCCCGGCCGGCCCGTGGAGCGATCCCGTGAACCTCAAGGTGGGCGGTATCGACCCTGGCCACGTGGTTGCGCCGGACGGGAAACGCTATCTGCACCTAAGTGCAGGCAAGGCGGTGGAACTCGCCCCGGATGGCCTTAGCGTGAAGGGGGAACCGCAGACAGTGTATGCCGGTTGGCCGTACCCGGATGATTGGGTGGCCGAGTGTTTCTGTCTGGAATCTCCAAAGCTGTTTTTCCACAAAGGCTTCTACCATCTGGTTTCTGCTCAGGGTGGAACTGCCGGTCCTGCAACTAGCCACATGGCGGTCTCTGCCCGTTCCGCTTCGCCGCTTGGGCCTTGGGAAAACAGCCCGCACAATCCGTTCATTCGCACATATTCCGCCGAGGAGTTTTGGTGGTCAAAGGGCCATGCGACTGTGTTCGACGCGGGCGACGACAAGTGGTTTGCGGTCTACCATGCCTTTCAGAAGAATCTGCGCCAGCATGGCAGGCAGGTGCTGCTAGAACCCGTGGCATGGACGGCGGATGGCTGGTTCAAACTTGTTGAGCCAGACAAAGACCAGTTCCGCGCACGCACGATTCGTAACCACGTGCTCAGCAGCGATGATTTCTCGTCTTCGGAACTCAACCTGCAGTGGCAGTTTGATGGCAGCCAGTTCACGCCCGAATTCGTGCTGAACGACGGAACGCTTACACTGCCCGCCCAGCAGGGCAAACCTACGGTGCTTTACGCACAAAACTCCGACCCTGATTTTGAGATCTCGGTGCGTCTGTCGCCTGGTGGCAATGTGGAAACCGGACTTGTTCTCTACTTCCGCCCGGACGCCTTTGTTGGCATTGGTCGCACTGGTTCAAAGGGAACGCTCTTTACGGGAGGCATCGCCGATGAGCGTCGCGCATTTGACTGCGCTCGCTGTGAGTACTGGAAGTTGCGCCTCATCGACAATGCACTCAGCATGTACTGGAGCGAAGACGGCAAGAGCTGGACGAAACACCAGCGGTCCCTGGACATTTCCGCGCTGCACGGAAACGCCCATGGTGGGTTTGCCTCGTTGAAACCCGCCGTGTTTGTGCGGGTTCTTGATCGGGGTAAAGGCAACGTAGCGGTAGACGATTTTGCCTACGAGCCACTTCGTTAGGCGCACTTCGGTGCCAGCCCTCGAAACCGTCCACGGTACCATTGGGAGATGGCTGCTATATGGCTGGTGTTGCTCTTCGCACTAGGGGGATGGTCCCAGACACCACCGGCGGGGGTGAACTCCCAAACCGATGCAAATGGCGCCGTCGATGCAGATGGGGACGGGCTACCCGATGCGCTGGAACAAGCCCTTCTAGAACGCTTTCTGCCACGCTTTCACATTAGCGCCATCGACTGTGACCAACTGCCTGCCACCTTTGCTCCCAACGAGACCACGCCACGGCCACTCGCGCGGGACGGTCGCATCTATGGTCAGGCCTTCCCGGTGAATGGGATGTCTGCTTCGCCGCGCATTGAATTGCATTTCTACCATCTATGGGGAAGGGATTGCGGGCGCTTCTCGCACCCGCTAGATGTGGAGCACGTGGCTGTGCTGCTGGAGCGCCAGGTTCTCCGGTCTGGTGACTTGCCACCCGCTGAAGCCCTGACACGGCCCGCCCACACCTCCGCGATTTGGGAATGGCGGGCGCTTTACTGGTTTGCCGCAGGGCATCAGAACACGGTGTGTGACGTGAGTCATGCCGCCCGCGCGGAAACACTCGTTGCGGAATGGATGGGGCCGGATGTTTGGATTTCCCGCAACAAGCACGCTTCGTATCTGGCACGGGAGCGCTGCCGATTGGGTTGTGGCGGCGATACCTGTCCGCAGATGATTCCGCTGCCACAAGTGGGAGTGGTGAACGTGGGCGAGCCGGGCAGGCCGATGAATGGAGCGGTATGGACGGCTTCGGACGCATGGCCACTGCGATCGAAGATGGCGCCACAGGTTGATGCAGTCGCCATAGCTCAGATCGACGCGGCCGGCTTCGGTAAGATTGTTGCGGTGAACCGGGCGTTGCCCCCAGTCCGAGCGACAATCCTTGCCGGAGGCGAGACTCTCGATGGCGTAGCGGTAGGCGGCAAGCACACTGGCAGTGCACTCAAGACGGGAAGGCGAGCCACTGGAAGCGCCATGGGCCGGGCGTTTCGCGCGGTCAAGCGAACGATGGGCTCAACGCAGCCAGCGGGCACGGACAAGGGCACCCCGTCACTAAAGTCCATTCCGTGATGCACCGCCAGCGCGGGTTCACTTTCAGTTCTGCCTCTCAGGCACACCAGGAAGAGCGCCCGCCCACCATGTCTGCTTCCACCATCTCGCCATTGGCTTCCACGTCCAAAGTAGGTCTTGGTGAAGGGTTTTGATCTTCCGCATTGCTAACCGCAAACGCTCGATGGGAATCGAAGTTGGGGCGAACTCCTGACGCATCCGTTCCCTCGAGTGCGACGGACATAAGGGGCATGGCATGCGTCCAGCCCTCCAGCAGGGCCGCCAGAACGCGTTCGCAGCTTGGCAGGGCGTGATGGGAACTTCGCGCACTCGCCGCCAGGAGTTCATGCAGCAGGTACTCGTAAAGCACCGCCAATCGCATTCCCAGCTCCCCGCTCACCTCTAGATTCAGACAGCCCGCAAGCTCCATCACACAACTGCTGGCCCGGCTGATCGCTCGCGTTCTGGTGGCGAGTTCCGAAGGTTCACTCGCCTGCTGTGCCTCGCGCACCGCGCCCAGCGCGGTCTCGTACAAAATCACAATCAATTCGGAGGGGGTGGCCGAGTAGATCCGGCTTTCCAGATACGCTTCCTCGTGCTGAACTGGCATTTCAGGAACCTTTCCTCTCTCAAGCGTTTCTGCCCTGGGGATGACCGCGTTTCCGTTGCGTGCCAGACCCCACGTTTGGAACATGGGTTGATGTGATACCCGTGATGTTCACTCGTATGTGTCCCGCAGCCACATGACTCTGATTCGTCACGATGATGCGCACAGGCTCGCCACAGGCTACCAGCGGAGATCCCTGGAGCCATCAACCTGGCTGCAAGGTAGCGATTGACGGGGGCTACGACATACCAAAGGTAAGATCGGCGGAATCGTCCCCTTCCATGAGTTTTTTTAGCTCTTCGCTTAGGGCCAGGACGTATTCTGGTGGGAACTGCCGTACGACCTCTCCGGATTCCTTATCCACCACCCGAACAAGGGCCATCTGCGAGCGCCGGTCGATGACAAATGTCAACTCGCTCTCGTCGCCGAACAGCTCTGAAGCGTTCACCGCCCTCACCGCTTGTACCAGTTCGCTGTTCTGCACCGGGTTCGATGTTGGCTGGCTTTCCACGATCATTGCGGCTGCGCGCTGTTCCGGGTTGGTTTCTTCCACAGCAAATCGTTCCATTGATACCTCCAACTGCGTTCCTGCTTCGTTCGCACGAACTTCGACTATTAGCTCCTTATCGGGAGGGATGGCCACCAGGAACAGGATTTTTTTGAAATTCGCTCCAGCCCAAGTCGCGAATCGTGACAGGGAGTCAGGAGGCTATTTCGGTGGCCGCGCTGAGAGGTGCGTGGAACCAGTGCACGCCACGGTGAGCAGGCTCCCGGTTTGCTGTGCCCAGGATCTCTTCAAGGATCTCCAGAGACTCTACCAGGCGGGGACCGGGCCTGTTGAAGAACTGCGAGCCATCGGCTGCATACACCTCGCCATTGCGGACCGCTCGCAGCTCCTTCCATTCGGAGCGCCGATTCAGCCGAAGCAATCCGTCTTTGGACTGGCCGAGGGTATACCCGCAGGGAATCGCGATTACCAGGTCGGGATCCGCAGCGACCAGTTCCTCCCACTGCATCCAACCAGAGTGAACGCCATCTCCCCCTCCGGCGGGGCGACCGCCCGCAAGGCGGATGAGTTCCGGCATCCAGTTCCCTGCGAGCATTGGGGGCTCCAACCAGTCCAGGCAGGCTACCAAAGGCTTGTGGTCTCGCGGTTTAGCGGACTCTCTCTCACGGGATGCCGCAAAGCGGGAAAGCATCCGGTTTGCAAGCGCATCTCCGGCTTGCGGACAGCCCAACGAATTGCCTGCCTGCCGGATCTCCTGCACCACTCCGTCCAGGCTGAGCGCTTCGAAGCAAATCAACTCGGTTCCTGCACTCAATTCCTCTTTCAACGAATCGCGCACTTCCTCGGCACTCACCGCACATTGGCGACAAAGAGTCTGTGTGACAACATGAGTCGGCCTCATTGCTCGCAGCAAATCCCAATCCACCTGAAAAACCGAAAGCGCGCGTTGTGATTCCGGAAGTCGCAGGGAATCCTGTTGGAGGTTGGCGCCACTAGTTCCGCGGGCTGGAATGGTGCATGGCGGCAGGTGGACAATTTCGGCCGGGTAGTCACACGCATGCGATCGAGCAACCATCTGCCGAGCCAGCCCTAAGGCGGCCACCACCTCTGTACCGCTTGGCAGCAAGGAAACGATTCGCATTCGGATACACCTCCACTGGCTGGAGCAATGGCAGTAGTTGGTTCGGTGGTGCAGATGGCTGAGCGAGCTACCGCTCTTCTCAGATATCTCCGCGTGGGTAACTCCCAAGCACCTTCATCATATCCGCAAGTTCCGCCAGATGGCGCAGAGCGTTGTCCGTGGCGGTCTCCCCCACCCTCCCCAGAAAGTCAAGGTAGAACAGATAGTCGAATGGCTTTCCGCGCAGGGGGCGCGATTCCACTTTGGTAAGGCTCAGGTCCCGCAGCGCGAATGCGCTCATGCAGCGAAACAGACTCCCTGGAGTATTTGGCACACTGAAGACCACCGAGGTCTTCCAGACGCAGTCTTTGGGATTTACGGGAGGAAGGTGTTCCTTGGCCCGATCGCTTCCAAGGAGAAAGAACCGGGTGTAATTTTGCCGGTCGTCTTCAATCGACTTCTTGAGGATGCGAGCCCCGTAAATCTCGGCCGCCCGCGCCGAAGCGATTGCGGCTCCGTCCGGGGGAAGCTCCGCCATAACCATCCTCGCGCTGCCCGCGGTGTCGTAGTAGGGCGCCTTTTCCAACTCAGGGTGTGCGCGGAAGAAGTCGAGGCACTGGTTCAATGCGACAGGATGGGAGAACACGCGGCGTACCTTTCGCAAGGTTACTCCCGGAGCGGCCATCAGGTTGTGGTTGATGCGGATGGTGGTTTCCGCGTGAATCCGGCAGCCATAACGGAGAAGGTTGTCATAGTTCTCGTGTACGGAGCCGTGGAGAGTGTTTTCCATGGGGATCACTGCAAAATGGATTTCCGCAGATCCTAAACCATCAAAAACCCCTGTGAAGCTTGGGAAGGGAACGGCCTCGACCTCCTCGCCAAGAAACTTCTCCGCGGCTTGCTGGCTGAATGCCCCAAACTCCCCCTGAAAACCCGCACGGATCTTTAGTTTCTGTTGTTTGCGTTTCATTGGTCGTCATCCCCTGCCCCGAGATGCAAATCGTCATTGCCAGCGGCGCCCTCGCCGGGTTGGGATCTCGAAGACTCGTCGGTGCCGGAAATGGATCTGCCCATACGCCGTCCACCGCCCTCGACATCCCACCGGCGCGCATTCGCGTCCGGACAGCCGATCAGGTCCAACACTCGGTGGATGCTATGGTCGACCAGGTCGAGCACTGTTTCTGGCTTGTGGTAGAAGCCTGGCACGGGAGGTGCAATGATTGCACCCATCTCGCTCAAAGCCACCATCGAACGCAGATGTCCCAGATGAAACGGAGATTCCCTTACCATTAGTACCAACTTCCTTCGCTCTTTCAGCATTACGTCCGCAGCGCGGGTAATCAGGTTCGACGAGATCCCATGTGCGATTGCTGACATAGTCTGGATAGAGCAGGGCGCTACCACCATCGCATCCGTCTGATAGGAGCCGCTGGCCAGGCGGCAGCCAATATCCTCAAACGGATAGCTGAACGAAGCGAGGTCCCTCAATTCCTGGGCGCGTATTCCCGTTTCCTCGAAAAGAGTACGTTCCCCGGCGCGGCTAAGTACGAGATGCAGTTCCACACGCGGATCGTTGGCGAGTTGCCGGGCAAGCCGCACTCCATAAATAGAACCGCTTGCACCGGTGATTGCCAGAACTACTTTCATTAGGTACACTTTCCTCAGCTTTGTTCCGTTTTCGGAACAAGCGCAAGCCGTGAAATGCGAAAGCCTGGGCCGTCTATGCAGTGAGGCGGCTTAGTTGGTCGCCGGCAAAGCGTTGTGCGGCACGAACTCGCCACATATCGGAGAGGTGAATGAAATCCGCGGGAAGTCTCCTGAAAGAAGCGAGGTTGCGATTGAATCTCCGCTACCGGGATGTAGAGATGGCCAGCCACGAGATTGCCAAGCGACACGGAAACGATGAGTTTATCATCGCGCTAAGTCGTCTCGCTGACATCGAGAATAAGGGGACCCCTCCATCCATATTTCGTCTGTACAGCCTCTGCGCCATCTACCGGCTTGAACTTCCAGCGTTGCTTGGCTGGTATGGGATTCCCACGGCTTGCCTGCCCGAGGATTCGCTGGTGTGCCGTCAGCCCGCCACGCATCTCCTGCCTGCACAGAGTAAGCAGAAACCTCCAACGGCGCCTGCGCGCGTAACGGGAACCGAACGCGAAATTTCGCTAAGAACTATGGTACGCCCGAATAGTGCCGCCAAACCGTCTGCAAGCAACTGGCTCGCGCAATCGGTGATGGGAAATGCGCGGAAGAGGCCGCTGCGACTGGGGATGATTGGCGACCGGGACGACTCGATGTCACCGATTCTCCCGCCAGGTTCAATGGTTATGATCGACGACACCCGCAAACGCATCGCGCGGTCAGGCTGGCAATCAGAGCTCGACCGGCCAATCTACTTTCTGGAAACACGAGAGGGTTACCTCTGCCGGTGGTGCATGCTTGAAGGGGACGACTTAATCGCAATCCCCCACCCGTCATCGAACCAGCCGCCGAAGCGTTTTCGCTATCCTTCGGAAATTGAGCTGGTCGGCGAGGTGATCGGGGTGACTATGCAGCGCCCTCTGGTCCGGCAATCCCGTACTCGTTCATAAGCACCGCAAGTAGCGCACTCATGTCCGACAGGAAAACCTCTTGTTCGACTGGCTGTGTATGCAAGGGGATGAGAGATCGGAAAGGTGAAGTAACAAGCCAGGTTTGCAGCACCTGACGGCGATTAAGCCCTACTGTCACAAGATAGAGCATGAGGTCAGCACGTTGCTGCTCGAGGTTCATCGCCAGCCAATCCCGGTAGGCATGGACGTGCTCAGCCTCCAGGACAACATGGCAGACCTCCTCGCCAAAATTGCAGGACGTCTCAAAATGCTCGTATTGCCCACTATTAGGGTCACGCAGTCCGCCCAAAAAGACTAAACGCCCATATAGCGTATGGATTGAGGACAGTAGATCCCGCCTCAACTCCTTAGCTAGCGCTTGCACGTCGTTGTGACGAAGGGTGTTCATCTTGACCGCTGCGTTCTAACAGAATCAATCGCTTAGAGCACTCCCACCCGAAAAGACCGGCCTGTGGTAATGCGAAATAGCAACCAGCCGGAGATCAACTGCGCTTCCCACGCAGGACAACCGCGAGATTCGTTCTGTTAACAGAAAATCTCTCAAGTACTGGCTACTACTACTTTGCAGCGGTTCTACGCTCGAATCAAGCCTCGAAAAGGGGCGAAGAGTCCTAGCAGTAATACGGTCCAAACCGATGACAAAGTTTAAAGTACTAGGTGTTCTCCTGACAGCAACGCTCGCCCTGTGTTGCTGGTCTTCCGCAAGTTCTGCGGATGGTTATTCCACCGTAACCAATGTTACTTCAGTTGCCAAAGCGACACAAGACGCAGATGGAGTGTTTGACAGCCGCTCAACCACGAATATTTCACCGATGCCCACATGCTGGCCCGGCGACAAGCGCTGCTGGCCGGAAGGCGAACGCACACTCGATGTAGCCACCAATATCTCACCGATGCCCACATGCTGGCCCGGTGACAAGCGCTGCTGGCCGGAAGGCGAACGCACACTCGATGTAGCCACCAATATCTCGCCGATGCCCACCTGCTGGCCCGGTGACAAGCGCTGCTGGCCGGAAGGCGAACGCACACTCGATGTAGCGACCAACATCTCGCCGATGCCCACCTGCTGGCCCGGTGACAAGCGATGCTGGCCGGAAGGCGAACGCTCCGCTCTGTAGAACTTTCTTCGAACTCTGAGATAGCAACTTACGTATCGAAGGAGTGGGGGTTCCCCTACGTTGGGGTACTCGAACCCTTCTTGGTACACTTTATAACGGAACTTGATGGACGCAGTAGCGATCGAAAAGGCGTTGTGGTGGCTGAATGTGCCACTTTTGGGCATTCTCGCTCTGCGTCTAGGGTGGAACGGAATGGGGCGGAGATACCCCGCATTCTGGTTTCTGGTCGGGTTCTTGTCGATCCGAAACGGCCTGTTAGAACTTTTCGTGGACAACGTTGCCCGATTCTATCGGTTCTGGATAATCACCGAGCCTGTCGTGGTGATTTCGTACACGTTAGCGATTTTTGAGTTGTACTCTTTTGCACTTGCGAAGTACCCAAAATTGCGAACCGCATCGCAGAGAGTCCTGTTCCTGGCAATGGTTATCGCCACCACTGTCTCCGTCCTCAGCATCTTTCCTGATGTGCAGTTCGGCTCGTTTGGGGAGAATGATCGCTTCCTCCTGGTAAACGTAATTCGCCGCGGGGTCTACACGAGCCTCCTGGTTTTCCTGGTACTGCTAGTTTCGTTCATTACCATTTTCCCAATTCGGCTCAGCCGCAATACGATCGTCCACATCATCGTGTTCTCTACCAGCTTCCTATTCATCACGGTGGCAACTTTGACGGTGAACCTAAAAGGGCTGGATATCATCCCCATCTTCAACTTGGCAGCGGCGTTTGTGGCTGTGGTGGCAAGCTTGGTTTGGTATTTCATGCTCACCCCAGCCGGCGAGTCTGTTGAGACCACCATGCCTAGCCGGCTCTCCGCGAATCAGGCTGGCACGTTGTTGGCGAAGCTCCAGTCAATTAACGATTCGCTGGCAGACACCCGCAAGCGTCTCTAAACCGGAAGCTGCCGCTAGGCTTCAGAGGCAACGGGCGGTTGTCGGCTTCGACAAGCCTAGACTTCAACCTACCCGGAAGCCTGCCGTCCGCGTTTTGGCAGAGTCCCCTTCCCAACCGTCCGAATTCGCTCGTTTCTGCTGTTGTCCAGGCAACTTATCTGACTTGGAGGACATCGGGCGTTGCTTCGTCGGCTCTCCCAACGCTGAATTGAGGATTCTGTTCTAAAGTTCTCGCAAAAACCACTTGAAAATAGGTGGTCCTGAGACCGCAGAATCGGATCTGAGAGGGCAAACGCCGGATTAGGTGGCCAAGTCTCGTCGGGTGGAGCAGCAACTATATGAGAACAATCGCACATTATCAGCAATGGATCCAGGTCGCAATGGGCGCCACAGCCGTTCGAATCAACTGAATTTCTTGAAGTGGTGAAAGCGAAATAGAAACAATAGCTTGCGGGTTTTGAGAAACCTTGCGCTGGTGCAGGGCCTGCAAGTACAGTGGCGGCCTCGAAAGGGCGTACGTTCGTGAGTCTCCATCCGCCGGCCGAGAGTTCCGCCATTGCGTTCAGGAGCCGTTTACCCCCATTTGAGGGGGGAATACTCCATACTTTGTGCTATCAGTAGTACTGGATCGAAGCTCCCACTCCGTTTTCCCATTGCAACAAGAGCCGGAGTGCTTTAATGTTGAGGTATCCCAAATAAGGGTTAAATGCATGATTTATTCGCTAGTGGCGCTCGGGCTAACCGGCCTGGGCTTGATGACCGCGCTGTTTATCGCACTCTACCGCCTGACGAAGGCCAGCACAGCCCCTGTCACTGTTGAATGGGCTCAATCCTTTTCCCTCTCCGCGTATGCCCCCATGGAGCGTCTCCTGGAGGATGCGGACTTTGAGTTCATCAAGACGCAACAGGGAGCTAACCCAAAGATCTTGAGGGAGTTACGTGCCCGGCGTGTCCGGATTTTCGCTGCCTACCTCGGGATGATGTCGAGGGATTTCCATCGTCTATATACGCTGCTTCAAGAGTATCTGGTGAGCGCGGGAATTGACGATCCCGAGATCGCGCAGACCCTGGTCCAACAGCGGTGGCTGTTCTTTCGTTCGCTACTGACGGCCCAGGTCCGCCTGCGCCTTTACGCGGTTGGGATCGGAACGGTCTCTTGTGACAACCTGTTGGAGGCGATGCGCAAGATGGGTGCTCTAGCTGGCGACCTTACGGAACTGATGCAGCAGCCGGGCGTTGCCAGATCCTAACGCCGTCCTGCACTCGACTGTCCGACACGCCATTGATCGGAAAGGGCATGTTCGCATTCCTTGTGAACGTGCCTTTTGCGCTTTTCCATCACACCTTGCGGCTTCAGATTTCCTTACGCAGCTAACGCCGGGAAGATTTGCAGGAAGTCTTCGGTCTAGCGTCGCCGTCTCCTGCGGCGAGGAAGACTCGATTCGTTGCAGAGGGCTCGCAGGTGTTCCTTCAGTTCCTCGAATCCAGGGTATCTGCGCTCTTCCGCGCGAAACGCCTTGCTATGGATCACCCGGCGACCCTCCTCGTAACGGATGGGGTGCTTGATATGCAGCATCTCGTGGAACATTACGTAACGAACCAGGTCTCTGCCAGCTTCCGGGCTGTCAAGAAAGCGCGAGACCACGATCGCATGATGCACCGGGTCGTAGTGTCCGAGGATTCGTCGAGCCGGACTTAACGTCCAACCAATCGCCGGCCGCGGCAAAGCAGATTCAAACCACTGGTGGTTCACTTCGTCAAATAGCTGATCCAGGTTGTAGTGAGTTCCTTGCGCTGGCGCCATCCGCTTCGCACTGCGCTCACGCCGCAGTACCTCCACTTGCTGGCGGGTTCCCCCATCATTCATGAACGCGCGATAGACAGCGACATGTTCCTCCGGGACCTGCTTGCGATACAAACGGGCTAGCAAAATGAAGGCGATTGCTTCGGTAACCGCCGGTGGGGCACTCATCAAAAGGTCGGCGTGGCGCACCTCAATCCGCTGGTTTTTCCAGCGGATGTAACAGTTTGCGTTCCGATAGCTCTTGAAGGCGATCACGATCTCCGGCAGCGCTGTACGGGGGCACAGGCACCGGAATACACGTGCGTAAATATCCTTCGTACTTTCAAAGAGTTGCAGTTGATGCACGGAAGACCTTCATACGGTAACATAGCAAGTTTAGGAATCGCTTTCACCTCGGTGTGAATGGGAGGATTTGTGCGCGGAGCAAAAATCACAGCTCTGGGTTGTTATGTGCCCCCGAAGGTACTGAATAACTTCGAACTCGAGAGCATGGTAGACACAACCAACGAGTGGATTTTGGAGCGCACCGGGATCCGCGAGCGTCACATTGCTGAACCGGAGGTGGCTACTTCCGACCTAGCCGTCGAGGCGGCGCGCGTCGCACTTAGCGAACGTGGCATGGATCCGTCAGAACTTGATGCGATTCTTGTCTGCACCGTCACCCCTGATATGCTCTTTCCCGCTACGGCATGTCTTGTGCAGAATAGGTTGGGTGCGCGGGAAGTGTGGGGATTTGACCTCATTGCCGCCTGTTGCAGCTTTCTATACGGTCTCGACCTGGCAGCGGATCTGGTGCGTTCCGGCTCACACCAGCGCGTTCTGGTGATTGGCGCCGATACGATGTCGCGCATTATCGACTACTCCGATCGCGCCACCTGTATTCTGTTCGGCGATGGCGCCGGGGCGATGCTCGTGGAAGCCACGGACGATCCGAACGAGGGCATCATCGACTACATTCACGAAATCGACGGCTCTGGGGGTGATTCCCTGAAAATGCCGGCTGGAGGCAGTCGGATTCCAGCCAGCCACAAAACCGTCGACGACAAGCTGCACTTCGTCCATCAGGAGGGCCAGCAGGTCTTCAAGTTCGCGGTCCGGCGGATGCACGAAGTGGCTTCGAACCTGCTTGAGCGTACGGGTAAGTCCACATCGGAAATCAAACTGCTGGTGCCCCATCAGGCCAACATGCGGATCATCAATGCCACGGCGGAGCGACTTGGGCTAAGTCCTGAGCAGGTGGTGATCAACATCCAGCACTACGGCAATACCACGGGCGCCACCATTCCACTTGCCACCCGTGACGCGATCCGCGATGGCCGCCTGCAGAAAGGCGATCTCGTGCTATTCGCGGCGGTGGGAGCTGGCTTCACCACCGGGGCCAGCCTTTGGCGCTGGAGTTACTGACACGCGGGAATCGGGAACTAGCCGGGTTGCTTCCTCCCCAGGATTCTTCAAACGTGCGGTATTGGGGGCGGGCTTGCCCATACCGCGCGTGCGGCTTCAATGGGATCACCCGACCCGCTGTGACCTTGCGCGGCAAGGCCCTGCTGGAGATTCGTAAGCAGTGTCTCGATATGCGTGCGTGTGGAAGATGCTCCCATCAAGCCGATGCGAAGCACTTTGCCCTGCAGCGGGCCGAATCCGCCCAGTACCTCAATCCCTGCATTTTCCAGCAGGAACTTGCGAAGCGCCACGTCGTTGACGCCCTCTGGCAGAAGCGGAGTATGCAACGTCCACAGTTGGTGGCCAGGTTCAACGTGCATTTTCATCCCCAAGGCTGATGCGGCTTCCACGAAAGCCATGTGGTTCTCCCAGTGTCTGCGCCACCGGGCATCCAGCCCCTCTTCCATTACAATTCGCAGGGCTTCCCGCAAGGCATAGAAGAGGGGAATTGGTGCGGTATGGTGGTAACGCTTCGCGTCGCCGTAGTAGGAGTCAAGCAGCCGCAAATCCAGGTACCACGTTGCCAGCGGTGCCTTCCGGGCGCGCACCCTATCCAGAGCGCGTTCATTCAGAGTGAGAGGGCTCAGTCCAGGAGGACAACTCAGCGCCTTTTGCGTGCCCGAATAGGCTACGTCAATACCCGTTTCGTCCACTAGCACGGGCATCCCAGCCAGGCTCGTCACGCAGTCGGCAATCACCAGCGCATCCACATCGCGCGCTGCCTTTGCAATTGCCCTCCCCTGCTGGTAAGCACCAGTGGATGTTTCTGCCTGCACATATCCCACCACATGAGGACGCTCCCTGCGGACAAACGCATCCGCCTCTTCGTCGCTGAACACCTCGCCCCATGGCTTTTCAAAGCGGATCACCTCCGCCCCCTGGCGCTGGGCCATTTCAGTCATGCGGTCAGAAAAGTAACCATTGGCAAACACGGCAAACCGCATGCCCGGTTCGGTGACATTGGCAACCGCCGCCTCCATGCCCGCACTACCCGTCCCGGAGATCGCCATCGTGAAGTTGTTCTGCGTAGCGAAGGCGAGTTGCAGCATCTTGCGGATATCTTCCGCCACCTCAAAGAAATAGGCGTCCACGTGGCTGACAATCGGCGTGGCCATCGCCTCGTACACCCGCTGTTCCACCATTGTGGGTCCGGGTCCCATCAACAGACGTGTGGGCGGGGCTAAGGGTCCGGGCACCAAAAATGCACCTTCAGCGTGGATTTCAGTCTGGCTCATTGTGATGGCGCCTCCTTGGCCCTAGACAATCATAACCGAAGGATCCGTCGCACCTGCGAGTTGGAGAGGACTGCCGGATCCGCGTTGGCCAGACACGATCCGTTAGCACTACACCCGCGACAACGCGGGAGGTGGAAGGTGGTTTCGCGCGGGACCCAAAGCCATGATGTCATCCATCATCTCCGGCACCTCAAAAACCGCCCGATTGCAGATGGCCCGCGCGTTGGCGCGCAGTTCGTCCAGACGGTTGCCTTCCAGCAGGTGGCCTACTGCGCGCGTTACCTCGCGGAATCCCCGCACCACAATCCCCACGCGATGCTCCTCCACCCAATCGGTGTTGTAGCGTTCCTGGGGCAGGGTCCAGGCATTTCGCTGTACGATTACCGGCAGGTTCATGTGGATGGCTTCGCTGATGCTGCCCGGTCCGGGTTTGCCGATGAAGAAGTCCGCCAAGCGCATGAAGCGTGGCACCTCCCTGGTGAATCCCTCCACGTGCATTGGCATGGAGCCCCTCCGCTTCGCCAAGTCCCGCGCCAGCCGCTCATTCTTCCCGCAGATGAATATCCCTTGCACCGGCATCCTCGATGCCTGCAGCTTCTCGTAGATATCTTCCATCACCTGCGCGCCATGGCCCCCGAATAGCACCAAGGCGGTTGCCAGCTTTGGATCAAGGCCCAGTTCTTGCCTCCCCATCGCGACATCCACCGGATGCTGTTCATAGAAATGCGGCTGCAGAATCATGCCGGAGGCCTTTCGGATCTGCGCCTCGCTGTAGCCGGCCTTGCGCGCCTGCTCCACTGCCCGGCTGCTACCGCAGACAACATACTGCAGTTGAGGCTCAATCCAAAATGAGGGAGGAAAGTCCGCCATGTCCGTCATGACGGTCATGTAGGGCGTATCGGGAAGTACCCGGGCGAGCGCTTGGAATAGAGGGCGATTGAAGTTCGGGATGAGGGACACCACAAGGTCTGGACTCGTCCGCTCCCAATAATCCCCCATCAGCCGTCGAATTCCGCGCTCGTTCAGCCGGACGATCTTCTGAGTGGCACGAAGCATGCCAACCGCCCCCAGGGTGAGGCCATGCTGTAGAATCTTGTTATAGATGTCCTCTCCGGCAATCCCCGCGTACTTGTGGAAGAAATCCAGCGGTTCGAGCAGTTTGCCAATGTTCACCAGTTCGATGCGCCAGTGCGGATGGCTTTGGCTGCATGCCGTCTGCAGTGCGGTGGCTGCGCTGCGATGTCCGCCCCCCGCGTCGAAGAACAGCAGTTGAATGTTTGGCATGGTGGCGCTTGTGTAGTTGCTCCTTCATCAAACTAACCGCCCGTTCTCGGGAATGCAACGTTTTCATCAAACTTTGTTCCGGAAGTAACATGCCTGTAGCAGTAGTCAGCTATAACTGGAGTCAGTCACAGGATTTCCCGTGGTGACCGTCAATTTGGCCCACTTCAGGGTCCTAGCCGAGATTTCCCGTTATCGCCTTCGCGTGACGGCAGAAATTGGATCGAGGTAGTTTGTGTCGGTCGGTCAGTTGGTGCTGAACTTCATCGAAGATGGCGACCACCGCCTTATGCAACGGGTTCATGCGTGGCCCGCGCCACAGTGGATTCGCTGGTGGATGGTGTGCGCAACGCGAGGTGGTGATGGCTGGCTGTGGTATTCCCTTTGCGCGTTGCTGTTGTTCGTGGGGGGCGAGACCCGTTTCATCGCAGTGGGTGCAGCGTCCATTGCCGCAAGTGTGGGTATTGCCCTGTTTCTGCTACTAAAGCGCGTCTGCAATCGCACCCGTCCCTGTCACATCCGGCCCCATTGCTGGGCCAATCTGCTTCCGCCAGATCGCTTCTCATTTCCGTCGGGCCACACGATCACCGCATTCGCGGTGGCCACTCCCCTCGTGTTGTTGTATCCCGTCCTCGCCGTGCCCCTGCTTCTTTGCGCCGTGAGCGTCGCGGCATCACGGGTCGTCCTCGGCATGCATTTCTTGAGTGATGTGCTTGCGGGAACCGTGATCGGGATTGCTCTTGGTGTAGCGAGCTTGTCTGTGCTCACTTAGTGGTCAAATACCTCTCCGCCAAATTTCTCTCCGCCAATACCCAGCCACTGTGCAACCTGATACGCTAGTGAACCACGAAGGTGCTTCGTGGCCAGGGAACTTTACCATCACGCCTTTCGTACCTGTCTTTGTCGCCTCGTTTGAGTTGCCGCAGGAAAGGAGTGCCGCTTGACCTTCCCTCCCACACCCCATCCACATCCCCTTCCGCCAGCACCTCCTCCGTCGCGGCTTCCGAAGTATCTACTGATTGGCTGCGGCACTTTGCTAGCGCTTGCACTGATTGGGGGCATTGCAGCCTATCTGCTCTTCTGGACGGCGGTAGACCAAATTGCCCACAAGTTCACTACGGAACGCCCGCTCTCCATGCCCCAGGTTCAGTTATCTGACGCCGAAATGGAGGCGCTTGAGCGTCGCGTCGGCAATTTTGGATCTGCAGGCGAAGGATACGCAGCGGATGACGTACTTGTGCTTTCCGCCGACGAGATCAATGCACTCATTCAACGCCATTCCAAGTTCAAGGTGGAAGGAAGCGGCGTGGTGGTTCGCATTGTTGGGAATCAACTGGAAGGAGAAATCAGCATCCCGGCGGGCCAGTTGTCACCGTCACTCGAAGGCCGCTTCGTCAACGGAAAAGCCGTATTCTCTGTGGGTGTGGTGGATGGTCGAGTAGTGGCTTATATCCAGGACCTCCGTGTGGGGGATAGCTATATTCCAGACGCCATTCGCGAAAGTCTGAGCCGTGAGAATCTTCTCCGGGATGCCTACGACAAGGATAGTGACATCAGCGAAGCACTCTCGCGAATCAGTTCCGTGGAAGTGCGCAATGGCACCGTCGTCCTCACCCCAGCGCAGGCCCGGCAGAACACGCCGTAGCCTTAGAGTCACGGAGGGTACATTCCGAGTCTTTGGCATCATGGACCGCAACCCGCATCGGGTTACAATTGGAGATCCATGCGGGCACGCGACCTTGGCATTTTCGGCGGCTTAGCATTATTGCTTGCCGCGTCGCGCTGGCCGCTTGCCCCAAAGTATCTGTTTTACTTTGACTCCGTGAACATGGCCTACGCGCTTGAGGATTTCAATCCAAGCGAGCACAAGCCGCAGCCTCCCGGATACCCTCTGTACGTCGGACTCTGCCGCTTGATTCACGCCTCCGGCGCATCCGTTGAAGATACCTTTGTATGGAGTGGTATCCTGGCTGGCGCTCTTGCCGGTTGGCTCCTCTGGCGCCTCGGAAGCGACACGGGCCGGCCGCGTGCCGGCATCTTC
>JAHCHD010000101.1 GCA_026129915.1 Bryobacterales bacterium | reverse complement strand
GCGTGGACGAGGAAGTGATCTTCTATATCCGCGGCAATGAGGTGACGGCCCAGACGCAGTTTGGTCGCCGCATGGAAGTGGAACGCTGGTCACAGGACGAACCCATTCCGGTGGGGCGTCCACTGCGGTTACGCCTGGACCGGCGCGACGGACGCGGACAGGTGCAATTGCTGGAAGAGCCGAATCCGCGCAACAACTACACCACGGTGATTCTCGTCAGCGATCGCCGCGGGGGTAGCGACCGGTACCACTTCCGGCTGGACTGGCGCCGTTAGCGCACAACAGCTCGCGTTCACTGATGAGCGGGAACTATGCGCGGATATGTACGGAAAACCGCTCCTACCCACGGAAGTGACTTGGGAGAATTTGAAGCGGGCTTGGGTCAATTGATCGTCTTTGGTATAGATTGAAATTGGTAGATGCTGATCGCTCAGACTGAGCGTCGTCCCACTCCGGCATGAAGCTGCTGGTGGGAGTACAAAGGATTCCTCGCGCAGTCGCTGCTACTGGGCGAAGGCTGAGGGGGCCGCTGTGCCCCCTCATTCACGTTGAGACGCCGCTCCTACTGGAGATCGCCACAAGCCGGAAGCGCAGGGAACCTCAAAACTTCCACTCGCAGGATGTCCAGTGCCCATTGAGTAGTGAAGCGGCGGATGCGCTCCCGGTCTCCTGGAAACGAAAGCCGCTCAGCGAAAAGCCGATCCGGAGTTGCAATCCCCACGTAGGCGGTACCGATTGGGTCCTTCGTAGTCCCGCCATCGGGTCCCGCATAGCCAGTGATGGAGACGGCAAAATCGGCACCAGTGCGGTCACGGGTTTCCGCCGCCAGAGCGAGCGCCACCTCCTCGCTGACGGCGGAATGTTGTTCGATAAGCGTGGCGTCAACGCCCGTCAGTTTCACCTTCATTTCGTTGGTATACACCACGAAGCCACCAAGAAACACCTTGGAAACGCCCGGTACCCCGGCCAACCGGGAAGCCAGCATCCCGGCGGTGCAGCTTTCGGCAACAGCCATTGTCTGCCCTCGCGCCAGCAGGTGCCGGGCAAGGGTTGACTCCAGTGAGGAGCCGTCCTCTGAGTAGATGCGCGGGCCAAGCTCGTTGCGGATAGGGTCAGCTACTGCGGCCAGCAGGCGGCTTGCCTCGTCTTCCGTTTCGGCCACCGCCCGGAACTGCAGGGTGATGTCGCCTGCCGCGGCGAGGATTGTGGTCTCCGGATTTGTGAACTTCGTATAGATGGGGGCGGCGCGTTCATCCACTTCCGATTCCGGCATGCGCGCGATACGGAAGGTAAATGTGCGCAACACTCGGGGCGGGAAGAAGCCTGACCAGATAGGCACGCAGTGTTCACGCACCATTGGTTCGAGCTCACGCGGCGGCCCAGGCAGCAGAAACAACAGTTTGCCGCCTGTTTCAATCACCTGCCCCGGAGCGGTTCCATTCGGATTGGCAAGGACGCGAGCGCCCTCCAGGATGAAGGCCTGGCGACGATTGCGCTCCGTCATCGTGCGATTGAACTTACGTAAGCGAGCGGCAATCCCCGCCAGCACTTCCTCGTGAAACCTGAGTTCCCGGCCTAGGGCAAGGGCAGCGCCATCGCGGGTGAGGTCGTCTTCAGTGGGCCCTAACCCTCCTGACACAATCACCACCTCGGCGCGCGCCAGACACTGCTGGATGGCTTCAGCGATCTCCTCGCGGGTGTCACCCACCACCCGTTTTCCAGCGACGGCGATTCCCAGATTGTTCAGTTCCCGGGTTAGAAACAGGGAGTTCGTATCCACCTTCTCCGGCGTCAGCATCTCGGAGCCGATGGCAATGATCTGTGCGTTCGCCATGCTACCGGATCAGCCGCCCTTTGATCTCCACATCCACGCGGTAGATGGCATTGGTTGTAGCGACGATCATCGCTCGGGTGGGCGAAAATGCAAGTCCGACGATGTTAGGCCCAGAGACGAACAACTCGGCATTACCTGAGGGGTCGATTTTCACGATACCCTTGCGACCTCGCAGCGATCCAGCCACGTAAAGGTTGTCGTACTCGTCAAAGGCCAGCCCTTGCGGACGGCCCAACCCTCGGAAAAACGGATTTACATCGCCATGGGCATCCACTCGATAGACGGCGTCGTAGCTGGACGTCGTGGGACCAGTAACAAACAAGTCGCCCTGGGAGTTGAAAGCCAAGTGGTAGGCGCTAACGGACTGCTCCATCGTGGCGTAGACGTATATCTGGCGATCCGGGCTGATCTTGAAGATGGTGCCACTGCGGTCGCCCACGAAGAGGTTGCCCTCGTCATCGAAAGCGAGGCCAGTGGCCACGCCCATTCCCTCAACCCATTGCGTCATGTTGCCCGTCGGGGAGATCTTGTAGACCACCCCGTCGAACCGGCTGGAAGCGTAGAGCGTGCCCTCTGCGTCGAAGGCGAGGCCTGTCGCGTTCATCAAATCGCTGACGAATGGCTTCGTTTCGTAGGAATGGTCGATGCGATAGATGGAAACTGGCGTCTTCTGGCCACGGCTGCCACTGAAGGTGGTGAAGAGGTTGCCAAAAGCATCCACCGCGGGGCTGGTCACCGGGTGCAGGCTGTCGGCGATCTGAATCCCAATACCACACGTGTAGGAAGCGCGTGCATCCTCACCTGTTTCCACCACTAACTCGCCCACCGTGGCGTCTTCCGGGACGCGCACCATCAGGTAAGAATCTGAGCCCACAATGAGCGGAGCCGATACCTTGCCAAAACGAACCAAAGGACGGTCCGCCTGGAAGAAGTGCTCTCCGCGCACCTGGAATTCCCCGCCATTGATGGCGGCGACGGGGCTGATGCTGGCAATTTCCGGGCGCATATTTACCATTATCCCTTGCTTTCGGGGGTTATCCCCGCTTCCGTACTAATAGAGATTGAACCACCCCGCGAAAAACAACACAATACCTGCAAAGACACCTGCGGCCAAGTCATCCGCCACAATCCCCACACCGCCAGGAAAACGCTCGGCCTGTCTTACCGGGAAGGGCTTTACGATATCAAACACTCGGAACAGAACGAAACCAAGTCCCAAAGAAGCCCACGAAAGTTTTGTAGCGAACGCTAGCGTTAGCCATTGTCCAAGCACTTCGTCAACCACCACAGCCCCTGGATCCTTTTTCGCCTCGAGCTGTTCATAGCGGGCCGAGGCCCAGATACCCGGGGCAAGGAGCACCGCCAGCAACAGCATCACCACGGTGCGCCATCCCTCGTAAGCTATACCAAGCATTGGCAGTAAAGGAATGATGGCCCCGAGGGAGCCGGCGGTGCCGGGGCCCCACGGCCACTTGCCGCAACCAAACCAAGTGGCAACCGTGCGTGCGGCGAAGTTGCGGAACTCAGTCGTCGTCACGTTGGGGCGCACCCTCGGCATCGAAGTCATTCAGTGGCTCAACGATGCGGTATTCTTCGTCCGACCACATGCCAAGGTCAATCAGTTGACAGCGCTTGCTGCAAAACGGCAGCTCCGGGGCAGCAAGAGCCACTGGCTTCTTGCAGATGGGGCAAGGAATGGTCTTCTTGCTGGACATCACGCTTTCAGCCTATCCCACCGCAACGGGCTGCGTGCGCGGCGCACCGGACTTCAGGCTCTGGCTGACGCTACGAGATCGAGCACCTCCAGCAGCCGGAACGGAGGGCAGGATATTGAACATCACCTGCGCGTCAGGAACATGCTGGTTGCCTGGCTCGTCCACGATGCCACCCACCATGTCGTAGTCGTGAGTTTCCTCAACCCGCACAAGGCGAATCTGCCCAGGAGTCACCGGCGTGTCGTTGAAGTCGTTGATGTAGACGATTCCATCGATCTCAGGAGCCTGTCCCATGAACCGCCCTTCCCAAAGCAGTTCCGTCTCTGCCGAAGGGCCTTCCACCAGAACGGGAATCTCCTGGCCAATGTAGCGCTTGTTGCGCTTGGCGGAGATACGCCGTTGGATGGCCATTAGGCGCCGCTGCCGGTTGTAGATGGTGCGCTTATCCACCTTGCCGTCAAGGAGGTAGCTCTTCGACGTGTCCTCATCGGAATAGCGGAAGACACCCAGATTGTCCACTTGCGCGGCTTCGATGAACTGGCAAAGTTCCTCGAAATCCGCGTCGGTCTCGCCAGGAAATCCCACAATCATGCTGGTGCGGATGGTGACGCCGGGGATGGTGGCCCTCATCCGCTCAAGCAGCTTCAGGAAGATGTCGCCGTTGGCACCGCGCTTCATCCGCTTCAGCACTGCGGCGCTGGCGTGTTGCAACGGAATGTCGATGTACTTGCACAGGCGCGGGTGCGCGGCCAGGGTATCGAGCAACTCCTGTGTTACCCGGTTGGGATAGGCGTAAAGAAAACGCACCCAGGTTTCTTGCGACGTAGGAATCTGCGCAAGGCGCTCAAGCAGGCGGGCCAGCCCGTCCTTGTGGCCAAGATCGCTGCCATAACTCGTGGTGTCCTGCCCGATCAAGTTTACTTCCCGCACGCCCTGGGCGAACAGCCGGGTTACTTCGCTCACCACGCTCTCGAAGCGGCGGCTGCGGAAGCTTCCCCGGTATTGGGGAATCACGCAGAAGGTGCAGGGATGATCGCATCCTTCGATGATCTTCACGTAAGCCGAGTGCCGCGGGGTTGTGAACACGCGCGGCGACAGGTCGTGATAGAGGTAAGGCTCGGCGACGCCATTGTCCGGAGCAATCCCCTCACAGAGAGGCGCGATCTTCCCCAACTCGTTGGTGCCAATAACGGCATCCACTTCCGGAATCATGTCCTGAATCTGATCGCGGAATCGTTCCACCAGGCAACCCGCAACCACAAGCCGCTGCGCCTTGCCGGACCTCTTGTACTCCGCCATCTCCAAAATTGTATTGACGGACTCCTCTTTGGCGGGGTCAATGAAGCTGCAGGTGTTCACCACCAGGACGTCGGCCTCTTCCGGGGAGCCTGTAAGCTCGTGCCCTTTGGACACTAAATCGCCCATCATCACTTCGGTATCAACGAGATTCTTGGGGCAACCCAAGCTGATAAAGCCAATTTTCACGGGAGGACGCACACCTCGGGGGAGAGAGTCAGGAGACTACTAATAGGGTAGCATGGCGCTTGCGGAGCGCCATGCCCGTATGGCTGGCTTGTGGTGCTGGTCTGCACGCCTGCGCGGCGGGCTGGGCGTTTCCCCTCGCGACGCCATCTTGATCAGACACGGGCAGAGCGACCGGGAATCGCCTGCAGGGCCGGATCTTGCTCTCTTGCCTGTGCTGTCGGTCTCTCTGGTAGATCCATCGCAGATGTTCCATTGCTGCAGACTGCAACGGTCTCGAGAGTGTTCGCCAATCCGACAGCTGGCTCTGCAGCCAGCCAGCGAATGCGCTCAGGTATGGCGTGCTAGGGTGCAGCCAGCGCCTCGTCACAGCGGGCGATCGCAGACGCCGCCTGGGAGTAGCGCCGTCTGGTCTCGTCGGTCTGAGGCAGCCAGAGTTTCCATCGGGCCAGGTTTCGCTGGTTCATCTGGCGGGCGTGGGCATAGTGACGGTTGGCGAATAACAGCTCCGCGTACAGTTCTTCCCGGTCCGACACCGCCTCCATCGCGGGCAAGTTAGGACGGGACACCGCCAGCAACTTCTTCGCCAGGTCACCACCCTCAGCCACGAGGGCGGCTGCTTCCTGCCGGCGTCCCGCGGTGAAATGTTCCTCAGCCTGGGAATTCAGCGCGGTAAGCCGGTTGATCGCATCCAGATATTCCGGCTGGCGAGTGGGGTCAGTGAGGGGCTGGGCCTCTGCCTGCGTCCCCCGGCCGGGAGACGCACAGGAACTGAAGCTGGCAACCGTGCTCGCCAACAGGAAAAACGTCCAGGCCAGGCGAATCATCCGCGCCTCCATACTTGCACGTTCATGCATCCCGCCGTCTAGCCGAGGGATTGCGTCGCGGTCACGATGGCGCAGTGATAGGCGTCTTCTGCGTTGCATCCTCGCGAAATCAGGTTGGCCGGCTTCTCGAGACCCTGCATCACCACCACGATAAGCGCGGCGTTGCCAAGGCGCTCGACAAGTTTATAGCCGATATTGGCCGCGTCAAGGTTTGGGAAAATCAGCACGTTGGCATATCCGGCCGCGGGAGAACCCTTGGCCTTGCTTTGGCCCACTGAGGGCACGAGTGCCGCATCGGCCTGCAATTCACCATCCGCGTTCAGGTCCGGTGCGCGTTCACGCACGTAGCGCATGGCCTCAATCACCTTGTCGGCGTCTTTGTGCTGGGCGCTGCCCTTCGTGGAGAAAGAAAGCAACGCTACATTGGGCGTCGCCCCGGTGAGTTGGCGATAGGTCCCCGCTGAGGCAATGGCGATCTCAGCCAGTTCAGGCGGCGTGGGGTTCGGATTAATGGCGGCGTCGCTAAACCCAAGCAGGCCCTGGTGCCCAAACGACATATCCTGCACCGCCATCAGGTGGAATGCGGAAAGCCGGCGGAACTGCATCTTCAGGCCGATGCACTGCAGATAGGCGCGAACCGTATCCGCGGTAGTATACACGGCGCTACCCACCGCGCCATCGGCTTCGCCAGCGGTCACCATCAAAGAGCCAAAGCGCATCGGGTGCTTCGTGGCTTCGCGGGCTTCGTGGCGCAGCAGTCCCTTGGCGCGACGCCTCTCGAAGTAGAGGTCAGCGAGGCGGTCGCGACGGACGGGATCTTCCGGATCGATCCACTGAATGGCCGAGGGCGTATTCATCGCCGGCTTGCCCAGCAGGATCGGTGTTACCAGCCCTTCCTGCGCAAGTCGAGCGGCTGCGGTCTGCACACGGGTGTCGCCACCTTCCGGAAACACGATTACGGGGCGTTTCCCTGATGCGCGCAGGCGCTGTTTCTGGTGTTCAATGTAGGCAACGGCGGATTCGGGCAAGGCCATGGTTGATATCTGCGATCGTAACGGGGAAACATCCCCATCAAGCTCTGGTAGGCCCGGCAGGACTCGAACCTGCGACCCTCTGCTTAGAAGGCAGATGCTCTATCCGGCTGAGCTACGGGCCCGTACGCTCTATCCTATCTTAGCGCTGGATGCCGGAAGCCCCCTTCTGTGGCGAATGTTCAGTAACCTGCTGCCGCGGTAGGCTCAGCCACGGCGGCACCACCGCTGTCGTGCAACCGCATCAATTCCAGCCGGATGGCGTCGGCAAGGGCGCGCCAGCTAGCTTCGATTACATTCTCGGATACCCCTACCGTCGCCCAGCTCTTCTCATGGTCGGTCCACTCCACGAGCACACGCACTTTCGCAGCGGTTCCCTTCTTGTTGTCGAGCACGCGCACCTTGTAGTCCGTCAGCGCAACCCGCTTGATCTCGGGATAGTGCTGCGACAGGCAACTGCGCAGACACTCATCGAGCGCATTCACCGGACCATGGCCAATACCCGTATGGGAATGCGTGCCGCCGTTCACCTTCAGCGTCACTGTAGCCGTTGTGAGCGGCGAAAGCGAATCCGACATCCGCGTGGTGGTCTCGATATTCACCACTTCAAAGAACTTCAGCTCCGGGTACAAGGCTTCGCGTACCAGCAGTTCAAAGGTACCCTCGGCTGCCTCTAACTCGTAGCCCTCGTATTCCAACTGCTTGATTTGTTCGAGCAGTACGCGGCGGCTCTCGTCCGAAAGCCTCTCTTCCAGGCCATGCTCCTTGAGCTTATAGAAGATGTTCCCTCGTCCGGAAAGGTCGCTAAGCAGCACGCGCTGGCGATTGCCCACCGTTTCCGGAGAGACATGCTCGTAAGTGGCAGCATCCTTCAGGACGGCTGCCACGTGCACACCGCCCTTGTGCGCAAAAGCGCTCTGGCCCACGTACGGTAGACCATTTGGCAGGGGCAGATTTGCGAGGTCAGCGATAAACCGGGCGACTCCTGTGAGGTTCTGAAGCCGCTCGGAGCCCAGCACTTCGTAGCCCATCTTCAACTCGAGATTCGCGATCACGGAGGCGAGGTTTGCATTGCCGCAGCGTTCCCCGTAGCCGTTCAGGCAACCCTGCACATGGGTGGCGCCCTCGCGGACGGCCGTCAGCGAATTGGCTACTCCCACGCCGGAATCATCATGAGTATGGATGCCGATCAGCCCGCCGAAATGACTTCGCACGTCGGACACGATTTCCGCCAGTTCATTTGGCATCGAGCCGCCGTTGGTGTCACAAAGGCACAGCACGTCGGCTCCCGCTTCCGCGGCCGCGGCAAGCGCGCGCAACGCGAAGTCGCGATTGCCCTTGTAGCCATCGAAGAAATGTTCCGCGTCGAAGATCACCTCGCGTCCGTCGCGCTTCAGCACACCCACGGTCTCGCGAATCAGCACTTGGTTCTCGGCTTCTGTGACACCCAGGGCTTTGCGGGTGTGCAAGTCCCAGGTCTTGCCGAAGACGCACACCGCGGGGGTCTGCGCTTCCAGCAGACAGCGCACGTTGGGGTCGGTCTCCACGGTGTGCTTGGCGAAGCGGGTGCTGCCAAAGGCGGCCAGCTTGGCATGCTTCAGGTTGAGGTGTCGCGCACGCTCAAAAAACTCTTTGTCCTTGGGGTTGGAACCGGGCCAGCCACCCTCAATGTAGTCGATCCCCAATTGATCCAGCTTCTCAGCGATGGCAAGCTTGTCTTCCACGGAAAACGAGACCGCCTCGCCCTGTGTGCCGTCACGAAGCGTGGTGTCGAGTACATAGATACGGGTCTTGGGGCTGGTTGTCATGGGACATCCTCTTCAGGAAAGCATTAGGGCGGCCGGGGTCACCGGCCGCCCTAATGGCAGGAACTACTTGGTCGCGGCGGATTCCGCTTCGAGCGGTACGCCCGCTTCTTTCGCGCGCTTCAGGAAGGGCATCATGGCCCGCAGTTCCTTGCCCACCACTTCGATGGGAAGGTTCTTGCCTTCTTCGCGCATTGCCAGGAACTTCGCGCGGCCGGAACGGTTCTCGTCCATCCACTCGCGTGCAAACTGGCCGCTTTGAATCTCCGCCAGAATCTTGCGCATTTCTTCGCGGGTCTGCGCATTCACCACACGCGGTCCGCGGCTGTAGTCGCCGTACTCCGCGGTATCCGATACCGAATAGCGCATGTAGCCGAGGCCGCCCTCGTAGATTAGGTCCACAATCAGCTTCAGCTCGTGCAAGCACTCAAAGTAGGCGATCTCTGGAGCGTAGCCCGCCTCGGTGAGCGTCTCGAAACCAGCGCGAATGAGTTCGCTCACGCCGCCGCAAAGCACCACCTGCTCGCCGAAAAGATCGCTCTCGGTCTCTTCCTTGAACGTTGTTTCAATCACGCCCGCCTTCAAGCAGCCGAGCCCAAGCGCGTAAGCAAGAGCATTGTCCTTCGCCTTGCCGGTGGCATCCTGGTGGACGGCCAGCAGTCCAGGCACGCCCACGCCTTCCGTGAAGAGTTCGCGTACGCGGTGCCCCGGGCTCTTAGGGGCGATCATCGACACGTCGATGAAGTCCGGCGGCACGATTTCCTTGAAGTGGATGGAGAACCCATGGGCAAACATCAGCGTGTTGCCAGGCTCCAGGCCGGGGGCGATGTGATCGCGGTAGAGGTCGGATTGCAAGTGGTCAGAAACCAGCACCATGATGGTGTCAGCCACCTTGGCGGCTTCGGCCACCGTGGCTACTTTCAGGCCGGCGGCTTCCGCCTTGGCCCAGCTCTTCGAACCCTCATACAGGCCGACCACTACATCCAGGCCCGAATCGCGCAGATTCAGCGCGTGCGCATGGCCTTGGCTGCCGTAGCCAATGATGGCGATGGTCTTGTCTTTCAGCAGGGAAAGATCGCCATCTTTTTCGTAGTATCGATTAAGCATTTACGACTTCGTCCTTTTCCGAGTAGTTGTCGGCGTCGCCGGCTCCGGTGGGAATGGGGGGAGCCAGCTTCAGCTTCTTGGCTTCCAGCGAGACAGCCGCCACGCCGGATCGAGTCACCTCAATCTCGCCATAGCTTTGCAGCACCGCAATGAATTCTTCGAGCTTCTCGCTCGCTCCGGTCACTTCCAGCACAAAACCCTCCACCGAGGAATCCACCACGCGGGCGTGAAAGATCTCCGCTTCCTTTAGGATGGCTGTGCGGTTTTCGCGGGGGGAACGTACGCGGATGAGCACCAGTTCGTGGCAAATCGAAGGCGCCTCAGTGAGGTCGCTCGCCTGCAGCACGTTGATGAGGCGGTTCATCTGCTTAATCACCAGCTTGCGGAGGCTGGGGTCCACGTCCACCACGATCGTCATGCGCGAAAGCACAGGGTCAAGCGTCCGCGCCACGGTGAGGCTCTCAATGTTATAGCCTCGGGCGCTCAGGAGTCCGGTGATCCGCATGAGCGCACCCGGCTTGTTTTCAACGAGCAATGAAATCACTTGCAGCATAGTAGTTCTCCTGGGCGGTTACGGGACGGGCACAGGACTCGGCTGTGACAGTACCATTTCGTTGATTGCGCCGCCCGCGGGCACCATGGGGTACACGTTCTCAAACGGGCTTACCTCAATGTTCAGCAGGTACGGGCCGGGCTCCGCCACCGCCGCTTCCAGCACGTCGCGAAGATTCTCAGGCCTCTTCACGGTTAGTCCGGGGATCCCGAACGCGGCGCCAAGATGCTCCACGGTTGGGAAAGAGGAAAGCGTGGAAGCCGAGAGCCGGTTGTTGAAGAACAGTTCCTGCCACTGGCGCACCATACCCAGGTAGCCGTTGTTCATCACGATGATCTTGATGGGCAGGCGTTCCGCAGCGATCGTGGAGAGTTCCGGCAGCGACATCTGAAAACCGCCATCGCCCAACACGGCAAACACCAGTTTATCCGGGCAAGCCACCTGCGCGCCCATCGCCGAAGGCAGGCCGAAGCCCATTGAACCCAGACCGCCGGAGTTGATCCAGAGCCGGGGTGCGTCGTAGCGGATCAACTGCGCAGCCCACATCTGGTGCTGACCGACGTCAGAACATACGATCGCCTTGCCGTCCGACAAGCGGTTGATCTCCGCCATCAGGTGCTGCGGCTTAATCTCAGTGTCGCTAAAGACCGGCTCCAGCGGATGCTCGGCTTTCCAGTCTGCGATCTGTTGCCGCCATGCCTCGCGCGCGGGCTCAGTCTTCGCTGCGTACTCAGGGGCGAGTTCACGCAACGCTTTGTTTACCTTCTTCATCACGCGCTTGCAGTCGCCCACGATTGGCAGATCCGCAACGCGGTTCTTACCGATCTCAGCCGGGTCGATGTCCACATGGATCACGCGGGCATAAGGCGCGAAGTCCTTCAGCCGCCCGGTGACACGATCGTCGAAACGCACACCCAGGGCGATCATCAGGTCAGTGTTGTACATGCCCATGTTGGCCGTATAACTGCCGTGCATCCCAGGCATACTGATGAAGTTCGGATGGTTACCGGGCAGCGCGCCCAAGCCCATCAGCGTGTTCACGCAGGGCGCATTCAGAATCTCCACCATCTCCTGCAGCTCTTCGTGAGCGCCAGAGTGGATGATGCCGCCTCCCGAGTAAATCATCGGGCGTTCGGCTTCCCACATCATCTGGGCAGCACGGCGGATCTGGCCGGCATGGCCATCAAGCACCAGTTTGTAGCCCGGAAGGTGAATGGCTTTCACGGGTTGGTAGTGCGCTTGCCCGATAAAGATATCCTTCGGAATGTCTACGAGCACGGGTCCGGGGCGTCCGGTCGCTGCGATATAGAACGCCTCGTGGATGATCTGTGGCAGGTCCGCGATGTCCTTTACCAGATAGTTGTGCTTGGTGCAGGAGCGGGTGATGCCGAAGGTATCGGCTTCCTGGAACGCGTCGCTGCCAATCAGCTTGTTGGGTACCTGCCCAGTGATGGCCACCACCGGGATGGAATCAAGCAGCGCATCCACCAACCCTGTGACAAGGTTAGTGGCGCCGGGGCCGGAGGTGGCGCAGCACACCCCAACTTTCCCTGTCGCACGGGCGAAGCCTTGGGCGGCAAACGCGGCGTTCTGTTCATGCCGTACAAGGATATGCCGAATTTCGTGATCGTAAAGCGCGTCGTAGAGCGGCAGCGTGACACCGCCGGGATAACCAAAAATTGCTTCCACGCCCTCCTGCTGCAAGCAGTCGAGCAGAATCCGGGCACCGTTCATCAGCGTAGACATAAGCGCGATTCCATCTCCCACCAATTAAGAGTCGAACAATCTTCGTGAACCGAATGTCCGCAAGTTCCGCTTGCCGCTAGCCGCCCCGGGGTTCCCGGTGGCGCCACTGGCAGCGAAGCTGAACTTCGCGAATCGTCTTTTGCGCACTGCCCGAAGGTGAATACGCAACAAAAAAGGCCGCCGGCTGGGTGGTTACCCGCCAACGGCCCTAGAGAGTAATTCGTGGTCCGTTCAGGCAGGCGGCAGAAGGCCTACTACTACGTAGCGGCCTACTACAACGCTAATCGATACCACTGAACGGGTGTTGACCATACAATCCAACGGAGAAGCTCTTTACCAGCATTGGGCGGCGCAAGTACAATTCACGCCACATTGCCAGCAAGTCTTAAGGTAGCCCAAAAGCAAAGTAAATGCAAGATGGTGATGGGATTAAATGTTCTTATGGTGCCATTACCATGTGACTGACGTGATTGCTCTGCCTATCACGCTGGCCGAAAATCCTTCAGGCGCGGCGCGCGTACTTCCAACTCCCACTGCCGCAATTTCGCTTCCATGTCTGCCAGAACCTCAGGATGCGCCGAAGATAGGTCCTTTGTCTCTCCGGCATCCGTCGCGAGATCGTGCAATGCCTTCGCGCCGCTGTCGTTCACATACTTCCAATTCCCGTGGCGAACTGCCTTCCGAACGTTCTTGCCCCGTTTGTAGCGCCAAAAAACCGTCCGGTCCTCGGCGTCGCGCTTACCCTCGACAAAGGGCATCAGGTCAATGCCATCCGTATTGCCCGCACTGGACCCGACTGCCGTCAGCAGCGTCGGCGCGATGTCCATGGTCATCGCCACTTGGTCAACCTGCCGCCACGCGGGAATTCGACTCGGCCAGCGGATATGCATCGCGGATCGGATGCCGCCCTCCCAAACCGAGCTCTTGGACCCCTTATAGGGATGATTCCGTCCGTTTGCATCTCCACCGTTGTCTGAGACAAAAACCACGATCGTATTCGACGCGGCGTTCATGGTGTCGAGTTGCCGGAGCAGGTCACCGATGCAGGCATCCATCCGTTCCACCATACGCGCGTAGGTGGGCCGGTGCCGCTGCCGATGGGGCGCTGTCCCCGTCGCAGGGTCAAATTCCTCCTTCGCCTGAATCGGTGTATGCGGCGCGGTAAAGGGCACGTAAAGAAAAAAGGGCTTCGACGTCCGCTCCTTCAGCCAGCCGAGGGCCGTTTCGGCAATCACATCCGTCATGTACCCAGTCCGGCGCGTCCGCTTGCCTTGCTCAAACATCTGCACCTGGCCTGCGCCCTCTCCTTGCTCTTCGTGCGTGTAGTAGTCCGCATTCCCTCCCCAGATCCCAAACGAGTAGTCAAACTCATGCATGTCGGGCGAATGCTGTGGCAGGTACCCCAAGTGCCACTTTCCTGTCAACGCGGTGTCGTAACCAAGTGCCTTGAATCGCATGGCCAGCGTGTTCTCTGAGGCCGGCAGTCCCAACTCACCCCGCTGCTGCAGCCAGGCTGCTTCGTCATAACGGCCAATGTTATTCACGCCAATGGCGCATTCTAATCCGCCGACCCTCTGCTGGTAACGCCCGGTAAGCAATGCGCAGCGGGTTGGTGTGCATTCTGGCGCGTTCGCGTAAGACTGCGTGAATCGCACTCCCCCCTTCGCGATTCCGTCAATGTGCGGGGTCTTGATGTCCGGTGCGCCGTTGATGGAAAGATCTCCCCATCCGAGGTCATCTGCGACAATGAGCACCACGTTGGGAAGCGGCTTGGTGGCGGCGAGGAGAGGGGTGGCCATGCTGGCCAGAAACAGCCGACGATTCATAGCGCCGAGTGTACCAGTCCTGAATCCGTCAGCACGATGCACTCTCGCTGGCACCTTGGCCGGAATCGCGGCAGCTCTCTATTGGATGTGCTATTCCCTCATCAGCGACAATCCGAAATCCTTACCCGCCGCGGGCAGACTTACCCGCGTTGTGCCCGTTCCGCGTACTTGAACGCTTGTTCGCTGAACGACTCCACCAGTCAAGGGGTCCACCCACTCGGCGCGGTAGCTGCCCTCGGGCAAGCTTAGCTGCAGAGGGCCCACTTCCGGTGTGGCATCGACGTGCATGGCGTAGGCTTGCCCCGCTTGTCCAAGTGCCTGGACGAAAGAGCCCGGCGCATGGTGGACTACCTCATCGTCTGGGCGCATCTTCGGCAGGTCAAATCCTTCCAGGAAATCGCGCAGGATCTTGAGTTGCTTCCGCAATGTTGGGCTGCCGCCACCGGGGCCGTTCGGTTCCAGATCAGTACCATCTTCCTTGCCCACGCTGAACGAATAATCGAGGCTATTGAACAGCCCCCCGCCCGCCAGCAAAAAGCGCCATGCCTCCTTGCGGTAGATTGAGTCGTCGCCAATCTGGAAGCCACTTTCGTCATAACCTATCACCTTGCCCAGCCCATAGTTCATCCGCACTGCCTCCGGGTAGGCGTAGTGAAAGTTGATGATTGAGGCGAGCTTGGGAACGCGGTGCACGGGGTGGTAGAAGTTGCAGTAGTTGAAAGCCTGCAAGTGCTTCTTCGGCAGATTGCTCTCCTCGTCTGCCACCCACTGCATCACCCGGTCGTGCCAGTCAAGCGATGCCTCAGTGGGCAGGTCGATGGAGTTCGGATAGCGGTTGCGGACGGGCTCCCTGAGGTAAGGATGCGGGTATTGATGAACACTCCCTGGTCTGGCCAGGGCTCGTTCTGAACCTCGAAGATGAGGTTGTCGAATCCATTCAGCTCCTGTACAAGTTTGCGCACCATGCGCTCCTGGTGAGGAAGCAAGTTGCCATTGTTCAGGGTATGCGCCTGCTTGTAGTCCGCCAGTTGGGTACCGTTGATGTTGTTTTCTGGGTGGAAGGGCGCAAGGGTCCAGTTCTTCTCGTTGTAGATGGACGAGAAGAAGGTTACCTCCACCACGATGCCCTGCCGTGCCGCCTCCGCCATGAAGCCCTTCAGCCGCGCGAAGTAGGCGGGGTTCCACTGCGTGAGGTCAAATTTGTTTCCACCCATCGAGTAGCCCGGCGTGTTGCTGCGCGCCCAAGGGGCAACAATGCGGCCTTCCACCGGCGACAGGGTGTTGCGCTTGATGCCAAAACTTCCGGGTCCTTCCACGTAGACGCCTGTAAAGATGCGGGTGTAGTTCATGCCCTCACGGGCAAGCGTGGCTAGGTACTTGCGGTAATCGAAGTCGCCATTTAGCACCGCGCCATAGTGCTCAGCCGAAGTCGCCGGTAGATATGTCTTGCCTTGATACTCCAGGTAGCGCGGGTTCTCCGGATGCACCCTTACAGGCTGTGACGCGAGGATCAGCGCCGCGACACTTACCAGCAAAAGGAGTCTGAAACACATGATAGACACCATGCTAACGGAATTCTCAGGCACAGCAATCTAAGCACCGACGCTACACCGCCACCGTCGGGTTGCCGCCGGCGCTCACTGGCGGTAGGCTGGGCGCAGGACCGCAATCGCCAACAAGGAGGCCGCCATGCAGCGCCGAGATTTCGTGAAAGCCAGTATCGCAGGAACCATTGCCTCGCAAGCCCTTCTGCAGGGAGCCGCCGCCAAGGATCCCCTGCCGCGCCGCCTTTACCGCGATGAGTGGCTGCTTTCCGTCATCGGCTTCGGCGCCATCGTCGTCGTGGGGCAGGAGCAATCGGTTGCCAACCAGACCGTGGCCAATGCGATGGATGCCGGCATCAACTACTACGATGTCGCGCCCAGCTATGGCAATGGCGAAGCGGAACAGAAATTGGGACCCGCACTCGAGCCTTTCCGCAAGAACGTCTTCCTTGCCTGTAAAACTACCCAGCGCAAAGCCGAAGGCGCGCAGCAAGAGATGGAGCAGAGCCTGCGCCGCCTGCGCACGGATCATTTCGATCTCTACCAGTTCCACTCCGTCACCACCATGCAGGATGTCGAAACCATCCTGGGCCCGGGTGGGGCAGCCGAGTATTTCGTGAAGGCCCGCAAGGAGGGAAAGTTCCGCTACATGGGATTCTCGGCACACGGTGCGGAGGCGGCCATAGCGCTGATGGACCGTCTGCCGCTGGATTCCATCCTCTTCCCAGTGAACTTCGTGAACTACCAGCAGGGCAATTTCGGCCCGCAGATTCTGGAGCACGCGAAGAAGAAGGGCCTGGCTCGTCTGGCGTTGAAGGCGATGGCCTACACCAGTTGGCCCCAGAACCTACCCCGCGAACAGCGGTCGCATCCCAAGTGTTGGTATCAGCCTTCGCCAGACCGCAACGCCGCCCGCAACGGCATCCGCTTCACGCTGAGTGAGGAAGTGACGTCCGCCATCCCGCCTGGTGATCACCAGTTGTTCGAGATGGCAGTGGACCTGGCCCGCGAGTTTAAGCCGCTCAGCCTGGCGGAACGGCAGCAGATCCTCGCCAGCTCGGCGGGAGTACAGCCAATCTTCCGGGCCTAGGCGTAAACCTTACCTACAGCGGGTTCAGGCATCCGCGCTGGGGAAGGCTGGCCGCCCTCTCTGGGACACAACCGTTCGACGTCCCCGGGACTGCCTTGATGGGTGGCGCGGTGAGGATCCTGCGCATTGCCCGATCTACAGCCGTACACTGTGTGTCTAGGGGAAGGAAAACGATAACCGCATACGACGTTCTCGCCAGGTTCACTTCCAGATGGAAACCTGAGGATGACGCAAACATGCAAAGGGCCGCCCCCTTGCGGGAACGGCCCTTTGCGGTTCGAACTGGAGTTTACTGGCGGGTGCGGATTAGTAGTCCATGCCGCCGCCGTGGCCGGGGCCACCAGCCGGAGCTGCGGGCTTGTCTTCCGGAATCTCGCAAACCATCGCTTCGGTGGTGAGCATTAGACCGGCAATCGAGGACGCGTTCTGCAGAGCCGAACGGGTTACCTTGGTGGGGTCGATGACGCCTGAGGCGACCAGGTCTTCGTACACGCCCGTTTGCGCGTTGAAGCCGTAATTGCCGTTGACGTTCTCGTTGGTGCGAACCTTCTCCACCACAATCGAACCTTCATGGCCGGCGTTGCCAGCGATTTGCCGCAGGGGCTCTTCGCAAGCGCGACGGATGATGTTCAGGCCGATCGTCTCGTCCCCATCGAGGCTGAGCCGGTCGAGGGCTACCGCAGCGCGGAGCAGTGCACTGCCGCCGCCCGGAACGATGCCTTCTTCCACTGCGGCGCGGGTGGCATGCAGAGCATCTTCCACACGGGCCTTCTTTTCCTTCATCTCGGTCTCAGTGGCAGCACCCACCTTGATCACCGCGACGCCGCCGGCCAGTTTCGCCAGACGCTCTTGGAGCTTCTCGCGGTCGTAGTCCGAAGTGGTTTCTTCAATCTGCGCCCGGAGTTGCTTTACGCGGCCCGCGATGGTGGCTTCTTCGCCTGCTCCATCAATGATGGTGGTGTTGTCCTTATCCACCGTCACACGCTTCGCGCGGCCCAGTTCACTGAGCTGTACGCCTTCCAGCTTGAGGCCGGTTTCTTCGAAGATGGCCTGGCCACCGGTGAGGATGGCGATATCTTCCAGCATGGCCTTGCGGCGGTCGCCGAAGCCAGGAGCCTTCACAGCGCAGGCGTTCAGGGTGCCGCGTAGCTTATTCACTACGAGGGTGGCAAGCGCTTCGCCTTCCACTTCCTCGGCAATGATCAGCAGCGGACGGCCAGAGCGGGCAATTTGCTCGAGAATCGGCAGCATGTCCTTCATGGCACTGATCTTCTTCTCATGGATCAGAATGTACGGATCGTCAAGAACTACTTCCATCCGGTCCGGATCGGTGATGAAGTAGGGCGACAGGTAGCCACGGTCAAACTGCATACCGTCAACGGTCTGCAGTTCGGTCACCATGGTCTTGCTTTCTTCCACGGTAATGACGCCGTCCTTGCCCACCTTCTCCATGCTCTCGGCAATGATGGTGCCGATGGTCTCGTCACCGTTGGCAGAGATGGTACCCACCTGGGCAATCATCGAGCCAGTGACGGGAGCAGAAAAGCTCTGGACTTCGGACACAACGGCGGACACGGCTTTATCGATACCGCGCTTCAGCGCCATCGGGTTCACGCCGGCAGCCACAGCCTTCACGCCTTCACGGAAGATGGCTTGGGTGAGAATGGTGGCTGTGGTGGTGCCGTCACCGGCAATATCAGAGGTCTTCGAGGCCACTTCGCGCACCATCTGGGCACCCATGTTCTCGAGAGGATCCTTCAGTTCGATTTCCTTCGCAACCGTCACGCCGTCCTTGGTGATGGTGGGGCCGCCGAACTTCTTCTCAATCACGACGTTGCGGCCCTTGGGGCCGAGGGTGACCTTCACCGCGTCGGCAAGCTGGTTCACGCCGCGCAGGATCGCCTGGCGGGCATGCTCGCTATAAACAATCTGTTTTGCAGGCATTGCTTTGCATTTCTCCTTGGATGTCTTCTGCCGGATGCGGCGGGGGGTTAGCTATTGAAGATGGCCAGTACTTCGTCTTCGCGCATGATCAGGAACTCTTCGGAACCGATCTTGATGTCGCTGCCGCTGTACTTGCCGAACAGGATCTTGTCGCCGACCTTCACGTCGAGCGGAATGGTTTTGCCGTCTTCGGTTTTCTTGCCGTTGCCGACGGCGACCACTTC
>JAHCHD010000100.1 GCA_026129915.1 Bryobacterales bacterium | reverse complement strand
CCGTTCACCCTGTCTGAAGAACCAGCCAGTATCCCCGCAGATGCCCGGCGCGAGTACGCAAAGATTATCCGAGAGGAAGGCCTTACGTTTGTGGGCTTACACTGGCTGATGGTGGCGCCCAAGGGATTACACGTCACCACCCCTGATCTGGAGCTGCGCAACAGAAGCTGGCGCCACATCCATGACCTGGTGGACCTTTGCGCTGATCTCGGCCAGAACGGCGTGATGGTGTTCGGCTCGCCGGTACAGCGCGGCACTACAGGCGGGCTTACCCCGCAGGAGGCTACTCGTCACTACACCGAGGGTCTGGCTGCCGTGGCGCCGCACGCGAGCGAGCGTGGCGTTCGGATTCTGGTGGAAGCCCTGCCCTCCAACCAGTGCGACGTGGTGTTATCGCTCGAAGAAGCAGTGGGTATTGTGAATCAGATTGGCAGCCCGGCTATTCGCACCATGTTCGATACACACAACGCGGTTTTTGAGGTGCGCCCGCATGCTGAACTGGTGGACGACTTTTTTGAGTACATTGAGCACGTGCATGTGAATGAGATGGACGGCGGCCACTGCGGCACGGCCGGCTACGACTTCAAGCCGCTCCTTGCGACGCTGGCCCGTCGTGATTTCAAGGGCTTCGTGAGTCTCGAGGCGTTTGACTTTAAGCCGGGTGCCGAGACCATCGCCCGTGAGTCCATTGTTTATCTGCGAAATGAAATTGATCTGCTAAGCACCTAAGGAACTCGAATGGCGAAATATATTGTTACCGGCGGGGCGGGCTTCATCGGCTCAGCCACCGTGCGGCAACTGCTGAAGGTGCCAGGTGCCGAAGTGGTTGCCGTCGACAACCTGTTCTCGGGGAAGCGGGCTAATCTGGCCGAGGTGATGGAGCGCATTTCTCTTGTGGTCGCCGACATCCGTGACCACGAAAACATGGTGAAGCACTTCCGCGGCGCGGATGTTGTGTTCCACCTGGCGGCAATTCCCTCTGTCCCCCGCTCCATCAGTGACCCCGTGCCTTCCCACGAAGTGAACGCCAACGGCTGCTTTAGCGTGCTGCGAGCCGCAAAGGATGCCGGTGTCCGCCGCGTGGTGTACGCGGCCTCTTCTTCCGCCTACGGCGACACGGACGTGCTACCCAAGGTGGAGACCATGCGTCCCCTTCCCAAGTCTCCTTACGCAGTCCAGAAATTGCTTGGCGAGCACTACATGGCTGTCTTTCACAGTTGTTTCGGATTGGAGACCGTGTCGCTTCGCTACTTCAACGTGTATGGTCCGCGCCAGGACCCCAGCAGCGCCTACAGCGGCGTGATTTCTGTGTTTATGAAGTGCCTGCTTGCCAGAGAATCCCCCACTATCTACGGGGATGGCGAACAGACCCGCGACTTCACCTACGTGGAGGATGTAGCGGCGCTCACCGTGGAAGCAGCGCACGCTGACGGAGTGGCGGGCGGCCTTTTCAATGCCGGTAACGGCAATCGCTACACCCTCAACCAGGTGTGGGCGGTATTGCAACAACTGGAGGGACTGGTGCTGCCGCCGGTTTATTCCGGATCTCGTCCTGGCGATGTGCGCGATTCGCAGGCCGACGTCACCGCGCTACGCGCTGCGTTTTCTTTCCGGCCTCAGTTTGGCATCGAGG
Organism: Bryobacterales bacterium; assembly: GCA_026129915.1. Taxonomy (GTDB): domain Bacteria; phylum Acidobacteriota; class Terriglobia; order Bryobacterales; family Bryobacteraceae; genus JACTMJ01. The sequence goes on along the minus strand of JAHCHD010000100.1, from coordinate 17,218 downwards.
ATGGGTTGCGGCGCACGCTGGAGTGGTACCGGGCCAGCAGCTAACGCTCTGGCGGATTCTGGAGGGCTCGCCCCCTACCCAATGTGCTCAGCGTCTACATACCAGACGCCCCGCGTCTGCTCTCCGTAGTCGAGCCAGGCCTCCAACCTCCCCGGACCCGCCGTCACCGCGAGCGGCGCGAATTCAGCCCGGGTTTCACCGGAAGGCATGGGAGTGCTGGTTTCCGCACCGTTAACCCGCAGCCATGCGGTGGCCGGCTGCTCACTTGGTTTCGTGCGAACGACAAATTGATAGTTGCCGGATTGACGCACGTCCACCTCCCAGTAGCCCAGCACATCGTCTTCGGTCCAGCCTGCTCGCGGGCCTCGCCAGTCCTGCCGCGTGAGCGTCGTGGGATCCTCATTTCGGTCGCCGATCCAAATGCGCGGCGGTTCATACCCGCGAGTTGCGGAAACGTGCTCCAGCCAGCGGTCGTAGCGGCGGGAAAGCTCCAGCGCCAGATGCGGCATCTTCTCGGCGATATTGGTGGTTTCGCCAGGATCCTCAAGCAGGTCGAACAGTTCCATCCCGCCTGGCAGGTCGCGCTTAAGCACCAGCTTGTACCGCCCGGTCAGCACGGCGGCCGATTCCCGCGCAATCGGTGCGTCCCCGCGATGCCATTGGGTAAACAGCGTGCGGTCTGCCCACGAACCCTGTCTGCCCTCCAGCAGAGGCAGCAGACTTCGCCCATCCACTTCCCGTCCTCTGGGCAGGCTCACACCGGCCATCTCGCAAAGAGTGGGCATGATGTCGAGATGTGCGGTCAACCGGTCTGTACTGCTGCCCGCCGCCACCTTGCCCGGCCATCGCACAAACAAAGGCACCCGGATGCCCCCCTGATACACCGTTCCTTTCAGACCGCGCATCTCTCCGTTGAAGCGTCCCTGCTGTTGCGGGCCGTTGTCGGTTAGAAACATCACCACGGTATCTTCACGCAGGCCAAGGTCATCCAGTTTCGCCAGCACACGTCCAAGGTTGTCATCGATGTTCTTGACCATCGCGTAGACGCGCGCTGTGTCCTCGTCTAGGCCCTTGCCGCGAAATGGCTCTACCCATTCCTCAGGGACTTCCAGCGGCGTGTGCGGTGCATTAGTCGCCAGGTAGCAGAAAAACGGCTCGTCTTTATGCTTCTCGATGAAGGCCATCGCGCCGTTGGTGAAAATATCGGTGCAGTAGCCCTGGAATCGCTTCCAGTCGCCGTTCTCACGAAGCTGCGGATCCGTATATGTGTTACCCGGCTGATCACCCGGCTGGCCGATGCCGCCGCCCATGTGAATCAGTGACTCTTCGAAGCCTTGATCCTGCGGGCGCAGGGGGTAGTTGTCTCCCAGGTGCCACTTGCCGAAAATGCCCGTACGGTAGCCTCCTTCGCGCAGCAGTTCCGCCACCGTCACTTCATCGGAGTGCATCATGGCGCGGCCTTTGAATGTGTCCACCACGCCCGTCCGGAAGTGGTAGCGCCCCGTCATCAGGCTGGCGCGGGTGGGGGCGCAAACGGGGCAGACATGAAAGCTGTCGAAGCGCATCCCATCCGCGGCAAGGCTATCGGTATGTGGCGTCCGAAGCACTGGATTTCCGGTGGCCGAAAAGTCGCCATAGCCTTGGTCGTCCGTCATCACCACAATAAAGTTTGGCCTCCGCGCGGGCCGCTGGCAGTTTAGCGTCAGGGCGGCCGCCGCGGATAAACCAGCACCCAGGAAATGGCGGCGGCTCCAGCGGATTTGCGCTGCGGGCAAGAGTTGCGTGGACATGGCGAACCTCCCGTGGTTGCGGGACGCGGCATTCCATACGCCAACAGAGAGCCCGCGGAGTTACCGGGATTATATCCAACGAAGGTTGGGTCTGCATAAGCGCCCAACAAGCGCCCGGTAAGCTTGGCGGAGCGCTCGCGTAGCCTGCCCTCAGAACGTCTCCGGGCCATGCGCCAATGCTACGATGTGAATGAAGCGTAGATTCCGCAGCCGCGGCTAGCCCCGCCGCGACCGGCCATGCCGCGTCTTGTTGCGGCTGGAACATCTGTTCGCGGAGGTTGTGTTGAAGGGAATCATACTTGCCGGAGGAAGCGGTACCCGCCTCTACCCGGTCACCAGGGCAATCAGCAAACAACTGCTGCCCGTTTACGATAAGCCGATGATCTACTACCCGATCTCGGCTCTGATGATGGCCGGCATCCGGGACATCCTCGTGATCTCCACGCCCCAGGATTTGCCGCTCTATCAGCGCCTTCTCGGCAATGGTGATGATTTCGGAGTCCGTTTCGAATATGCGGAACAGCCCAGCCCCGATGGTCTGGCGCAGGCCTTCCTCATTGGGAAGGATTTTCTGGCCGGCCGCCCGGCTTGCCTGGTGTTAGGCGACAACCTCTTCTACGGCCACGGCCTGCCGGATCTGCTTCGTCGCGCCGCCACCCAGCAGCAGGGCGCCACCATCTTTGCCTACCGCGTAAAGGATCCCCACCGCTACGGCGTGGTGGAGTTCGACTCCACCGGTCTCGCGCTTTCCATCGAAGAGAAGCCCGCCCAGCCCAAGAGCCAGTACGCGGTCATCGGCCTCTATTTCTACGATCAGCGCATCACCGATATCGCCGCCAGCATTCGCCCCTCCGCCCGCGGCGAATTGGAGATCACCGACGTGAACAACGTCTATTTACAGCAAAGGGAGTTGCGCGTGGAAGTCCTGGGCCGGGGCATGGCGTGGCTCGACACCGGTACCCACGATTCCTTGCTGCAAGCCACGAATTTCGTGCAGAGTATCGAGGAACGCCAGGGAATGAAGATTGGCTGCCTTGAGGAGATCGCCTGGCAGTTAGGCTACATCGACATCGAGCAATTGACGCGGATCGGGCGCAACCTGGGGAAGAACGACTATGGCCAGTATCTTCTGCGGATTGCTGAAGAAGCCGAGCGTGGCATCGGGTTTCCCGTCACCGTCACAGCGGACTAGATTGAAGAACCGCTTAAGGTTGCGAAGCGCCGCCGCCCTTCGCCGGTTTCGAGCGCGCAACGCGCCTTGATCGCGACAGGTCGTTCCGAAACTCGGCAATGGCATTCGAGGTCATCCTGCCAAGGAAGCCAAAGCCCGTGCGCAGCAGCGCCTGCCCCACCGTGGCCTCACTTTCCACTCGCCATGTGTTGGCCAGGAAGTTGTTGCCAGGCTGGGCGATGTATCGCGCGTAAGCAGGCACCGTTTCCCCGCGCCTGTTCTTTGCTGTGAATGTGGATGTGATGATGTGCTTCACCTTCGCCCCGATGTTGCCAGCGGGAGCCAAGTTGGTAGGGAAATATCGCGGATCTTCGCCCCACATGGCGCCCAGTCCCGCCTCCATCGCATTTCCGGTCACCACGCCGGCAAGGCTCATGCGGTAGCGCCGTCCAAAGCCCTCCCAGGTGTTCGGGTACTCCTCGGGATTGCCCATGGCGGTGCCCCACGCCGCGCTGAATACTGAGCCCGTCACAGCTCCTCGCCCGGTGCTCACCGCAAACCATTTCGCGCGTTCCCCTGCGGTGATGGGCGAATAGTCCTGCACTCCGATTTGGGGCGCGGAAGCCGTTTGCGCAAGACTGAGCGCGCTTGCAAAGCAAACCATCAGTAGGAACCGTACCGTCAGTCTCGTGATAAACCCAGTGAACAACCCAGACATGATGACTGAAGGATAACCCATACTCGCCTGCCAAACCGTCGAAAGCCGTTAAAATCGCTAATTCAGTTGCCGATCCCCACCACAAAATGAAACGATGATACGAGCATGGCCACGCGCCTTAAAGGCATCTTCACCCCCATGCTCGTTCCGCTGGACGAGCATGGCGAAATCCACGAAGCGGAACTCCGGCGCTTCATTAACTGGCTTATTCAGAGCGGAGTACATGGGCTCTATCCGAATGGATCAACGGGCGAGTTCACTCGTCTCACGGTAGAGGAGCGCCAGCGCATCGTGCGCATCACCTGTGACGAGGTGAAGGGCCGCGTACCCATCCTAGCCGGGGCCGCCGAAGCGAATGTGCGCGAAACAATCGCTGCCTGCGAACTGTACCATTCGTTTGGCGCCACTGCGGTCGCAATCGTCTCGCCCTTTTACTACCGACTCAGCGCGGAAAGCGTCTACGCCCACTTTCGGGAGATTGCGCTCCATTCGCCCATCGATGTGACCCTCTACAACATCCCGATGTTTGCGAGTCCTATCGACGTCCCCACCATCCAGCGCCTGGCGGAGTTCGAGCGAATCGTGGGCATAAAGGATTCGTCAGGCGACGTCGCCTTCATGATGCGGATGATCGCTGCTGTACGGCCTGTCCGGCCGGAGTTCACGTTCCTGACAGGCTGGGATTGCGTGCTGGTGCCGATGCTGGTGGCCGGCGCCGACGGGGGCACCAATGCCGCCTCCAATGTTGTGCCAGAACTCATGCGCCGGTTGTTTGACCTCGCCACCGCTGGCAACCTGCAGCCTGCCATGGAACTGCAGCGGCGCATCCTGGAAGTGTTTGACCTCATGCTCTACCGTTTTGAGTTTCCAGACGGCTTCCGGGCCGGCGTGGAAATGCGCGGCTTCGATTTCGGCCGCTCCCGCCAGCCACAAACGCCCGCTCAGGTGGCCGACCGGGGCAAGCTCAAGAACATGCTGCAGTGCCTGATCGCCGATACCGGGCTCATCGGCCCGCCTCCCGGTGGGTGCCGGTTCAGCCCCACCCATGAGCCGCTTCCGCCCGCTTCACCAAGCGACGATGTGCAGCGCATCGTGGTGGATGTGCTTGACGCACTTCGCCAGAAGGGTGTTCTGTGAGCGAATCGCTTGGCTTTATCGAAGTAGCTGGCTGGAGCACCTCCATGGTGGTGCTGGACACGCTGGAAAAGGCGGCAGGCGTGCGCCTGCTGCAGGTGGAGTTCAACGACCTCGCTGGCGCGTCGATGAAGATTACTGGCCCGCTAGCCGCGGTCCGCGCCTCCATCGATGCAGGCCAGTCCCTCGCATCCAGATTACAGGTGCGCTGTATGGCGAGTGTGATCCCTAATCCCGACCCCAAGGCACGGCCCAGCTGGGATGCCAAACCCGAGTACAACCCCTTGATGGAACAGTCAGTGGTAAAGGTGCCCGCAGGGATCGCAGCGGAAAACCCCACCCCCGCCGCCAATCGAAAGGAACGACCCGTGAGCGAACAATCCAGTTTTGCCGTTGGCCTGATTGAAACCCAGGGCTTCACTGCCATTTTTGAAGCCATCGATACCGCCTGCAAGGCAGCCAACGTAGAAGTGCTGGCCCGGGAAAAGCTGGGCGGCGGCTACATCACGGTGGTTCTGAAAGGCGACGTCGCGGCCGTGAATGCCGCGGTGGAAGCCGGCAAGGCGAAGGTGGAGGGCTTGGGGAAACTTATCGCCGCGCACGTGATCCCAAGCCCCACTAAGGCCGTGTTGTCGCTGCTGCCCAAGTAGCCAGGAAAGCCAACCAGAGCAGCCCTCAAGTCCCAGTCAACTCCTCTTCTCGCAACCATGAAAAACCCCCGCCCTGGCCATCTGGCCCGGACGGGGGTTTTCGCGGCAAGTGCCCGTGCTGACTAGAACGTGGCGGTGAGCGTATTGCCTGCCGCCACGGAGTTCCGCAACTGCACCGAGAGCCCGGTGATATCCGCCGGATCGCCGGTTAGCGTGATGGGGATCGTCAACTGGAAGCGACTGCCATGCTGCGCGGACGCTGCCTGGGAGTAAAACGCGGCAAACGCTGCCGCCAGGTCCACCGTAAAGGTGAGTTGCCCTGACGTCGTGGCGCCTGGCCGCGGCGTAAACGTGAGCGTCGCCGAGGTCATGTTGCGAGGAGTAGAGAATCCGCGCACCACCACGGTAAGCCCTGTCGCGTTGCGCGTCACCGTCAGATCACTGATTGTGGGCGCTACCGCGGGAATCACGATGATTTCCGTCGGTGGCGGTGTGGGAGTGACGTCGAATCCACCCCTCCGCAACGCCGCGGTGATCCGGATTTCCCCAGCAACCGTGCCCGTCTGGATGGCCGGAGAATTTGGGCTATCCCCAAACAGGCCACCAGTGGAACCAGCCGGAACAGTGAAGTTGGCCGCCCGGCCGCCCGTCACAAACTGGATCGCGGGATCATCCGCGCCCGGTGTGGCAAGCGGCGTAAACGCCAGATTGAGAGTGCCATCCAGGTCCTGCTCCGACGCCTCGCTCAACAGCACTCGCACCGTCTGTTGGCTATTCGGTGGAGGATTCGGCGTGTTGGGTTCAATGATCACATTGCTTACGGGAACTGGCGACGTGGTGACCGTGAAGACCTGTTCCGCGGTCCGGCCATCCTGGTCAGTCACCCTTACCGTGAAAGTAGAGACACTCGGAGCCGTGGGCGCTCCCGACAAAGTTCCCGTGCCACTCAGCACCAGTCCGGGCGGCACTGTTCCCGCACTCACCGTGTAGGCGTAAGCGGGTGTCCCACCAGAAGCTAGAATCGCCTGGCTGTAGCTTTGTCCAACCACTCCGCCCGGCAGCTCAGTCGTCAGAATCACCAGCGGCGTACTGATGCGCCACTGGAAGGTGCGCTCAGTGGATTCAGGAGGCGTGGCCGAATCCGTCACCCGGAAGGGAATCCCTCCGTTAAACGCAGCGGTAGGAATACCGGAAAGCGTTCCGTTGCTGTTCAGCGTAATCCCCTCTGGCAGTGCCGCTCCTCCCAGCGCAAACGTGTATGGCGCTGTGCCGCCATCGGCCTGCAGCACCAAGTTCACTGCTTGACCCACCGTGCCACCCGGAAGCGGGCTGCCGGTAATGAAGCGCAATGAACCCAGAATCTGGACGGTGTATGCGCGTTCCGCGAACTGGCCTTCCGAATCTTCCACCCGAATGGTGAAGGTGAAGGCACCCGCTTGCGTCGGCGTACCGGAAATCACACCAGCGGCGGATGGTCCGGTTAGCCCTGGCGGTAGCGAGCCAGCAGCCAGCGAAAAGGTAAGCGGACTCATGCCGCCGCTCACTAATACGGGAGCGCTATATGCGTTATCCAGCAATCCATCCGGTAACGCCTCCGTCAGAATGGTTAGCGCCGGGGCGTCTTCGGTGATCACCAGCACGAAGGTCCGTGAAACCTCCACCTGCTGCGCGTCGCGTACGGTAATCGGGAAGGTAAAGTTTCCTTCCGCGGAGGGTACGCCACTCAGCACCCCATTGGAACCATTCAGACTGATGCCGGGCGGCAGCGAGGCTGGTGACCCTACGAAGGTATACGGCTGTGTACCGCCGGATGCCTGTATAGGTTGTGAGTACGCAACGCCTAGCTGGCCTCCAGGCAGTTGTGCGCCGGTGATAATCGTAAGCGGCTGCCCAATCGGCAGCACCACGCTGAGAATCGCCTGCGTACCTTGCGCATCGGTCACCCGCACCGTAAACGAGAAGTTCCCCGTACTAGTCGGTGTGCCGCTCAACAAGCCCGTGCCCGCGGCCAGTGACAGCCCTGGCGGCAGCGTGCTGCCGTTCACCAAAGACCACTCGTACGGGGTGGTGCCACCCACTGCGGTAAAGCTCAAAGTGTACGGCACCCCTTCCGAACCGCCGGGCAATGGCGAAGTGGTGGTGATCGCAAGTCCGGTCGTTACAGCTAGCTGATACTGCCTGCTTACCTCCACCCCAATGGAATCGGTCAGCAGCACCGTAAAGACGAAATCCCCAGCTAGCGTCGGTGTGCCGCTCAGCATGCCGGTACGCGATGCAAGGTTTAAGCCTGGGGGCAGCGAACTGCCAGGAGCCAGACTAAACAGATACGGTAACGTTCCGCCAGTAGCCCGCAGTGACGCGGCATACGCGACGGTACGCGTCGCGTCAGGGAGGGGGCTCTCCGTTAGAAGCTGCAATAAACCCGCGACGCGAAGTGTGAAATTCCCGGTCACTTCCGTGCCGGTGCTATCCCTCACGATTGCGGCGAAAGTATAGAATCCAGCTTCGGTAGGCGTGCCGCTCAGTTGGCCGTTTGCAGCCAAAGTCAATCCCGGTGCAAGCGAACTGCTCGGTGAAACAAGGAACTCGTAGGGCGCATTTCCACCCGCGGCGGCTAGCCGTTGGGAATATGCGGTCCCCACAGTTCCAGCCGGCAGTTGGGTGAACGTGGTAAACGACAGCCTGTCGATCACCGCAAGCGTGAAGGTACGTTCGTCCTGAGACCCGTCTTGGTCGGTAGCCCGCAGTGTGAACTGGAAAGTCCCCGCCTGCGTGGGCGTTCCACTCAGCGTACCTGCACTGGCACTCAGCACGATGCCCGGCGGCAGGCTGCTTTCGCCAGCCACTGCCCAAACGTAGGGGGGATTGCCCCCTGTGGCAGCCAGAGAGGCCGCGTACGGTGAACCCACCGCGCCTATCGGCAATTGCGCACCCGTAGTTATCTGCACCGGAGGCCGGACAACAATCGTGAAGGTACGCGTCGCAATGTTCTCATACGAATCCATCACCTCGATGGGAATGCTGTAGGTTCCTTCCTGGGTCGGAGTTCCGCTAATTACGCCGCTCTCGCTCAAGGTGAGCCCCGGAGCCACGGGAACTCCATCAATGGTGAACCAGGTATAGGGGGCAAGGCCACCCGTCGCCTGCAGGGTTGCGTTGTATGCAACGTCCAGGGTTCCGGGGGGTAGCGTGGCGTTCGTCAGAATGGAGAGCGGGGGATGCACCGTCAATTGCAGGGGCACGTCCACCTGGCGGTTATCGGCATCCACCACCCGCAGTGTGAAGGTGTAAACACCCGGTGTGGTAGGCTCGCCGCTCAGGATTGCGCAGCAGCCAAACCCATTCGATCCCGTCTGCTCGCCGCCTGACTGATCGGATTCTTCCGCTGGTTCCCCAGCCAACGACAATCCCGGCGGAAGCGTACTCCCGGGTGCCACCGTCCAATTAATCGGCAGTCTGCCTCCCTCGGCAACCAGACGCTCCGAATAGAACGTGTCCTGCACGGCGTCGGGTAGCGGCGAAGTGGTGGTGATTAACAGAGGATTCGAAACGACCAGCGTGAAATCCCGTGTGACTGACGACTCAGTGGAATCATAAAGGATCACGTTGAAGTTATAGAAACCCGCCTGCGTAGGAGTCCCACTGATCTGTCCGGTATCGGAATTCAGAGTAAGACCAGGCGGCAAGTCTGGGTATACGTCCCAGAAATAGGGCGCGATGCCGCCTGTGCCAGCCAGCGTCGCGTTATAGGGAACGTTGGCGGTGGCCGGCGGCAGGGGTGACGTGGTGGTGATCACCATGGCCGGCAGAATCCGCAATGCGTATTGGCGGTCAGCCTGGCGACCCGCAGTATCTGTCACGCGTACCGTAAAGGTAAAGTCGCCCTCCACTGTAGGAGTTCCCTGAACGAGGCGGCTGGATGTGCCCTCGAACGGTGGCTCCAACGAAAGTCCTGCTGGCAGAGTGCTTCCTGGCGCCAGCGCCCAGGTGAACGGCGCACGGCCGCCACTCACCGATATGGATTCCGTATACGAGCGGTCCCGCACTGCATCCCGTAGCGGCGATTCCGTCGTGAACGTAAGGGCGGGGGCAACGTCCAGCTCGAATTCACGGAAAACTGAGTTCTCCGTCGAATCCCCCACCCCTACCGTGAACACGTAAACCCCAGGTTCCGTCGGTGTGCCGCTAAGTACACCATCGGAATCTAAATCTAGCCCGGGCGGCGGATTACTCTCCCCAAAAAACCAGTAGTACGGCGAAACTCCGCCCACAGCGGCAAAGGGCGTGGAGTAGGGGCTGCCCAAGGTTGCCGGAGGCAACGGCGAGGTGGTGGTGATCTGCAGACCTGGCCCAAAGGTTACGCTGTACTGCTGCTCGGCTTGCCGGCCATCCGCATCCGTCGCACGCAGCGTGAATACAAACGTGCCTTCCTGCGTGGGGACGCCCCCCAACTCCCGTGTGTTGCTGCCATTAAAGGCCTCGAGCGTTAATCCAGGCGGCAGTGAACTCCCCGGGGCTAGCACCCAATTGTAGGGTCCCCGGCCACCCGAAACCGAAATGACCTCCGAATAGTAACCCTGCGCAACGCCGTCGGGCAGCGGGGATGATGTGTCAAACACCAGAGGCGTACCCACAAAAATGTCGAAGGTCCTGCTGGCGGCTCCGCTCGCATCCTGCACCTGAATCAATGCACTGAAGTTGCCTGCTTGGTTCGGTGTCCCGCTGATAACACCCGCCGTACTCAGGTTAAGCCCGGGAGGAAGCGCGCCTTGCTGAAACGTCCATACGTACGCCGAGGGCAAGGGCCCTCCGGCGGCAACCAAGGCCGTGGAATAGGGAACACCAATCGTGCCGGCGGGCAGCGGCGATGTCGTCGTAATCGAAACCGGTGGGCGCACCAATAGCGTGAATGCGCGTGAGGTGGAGACTCCGGCCATGTCGGTGGCAACTACGGTGAAATTAAACGTGCCATTTACGGTAGCGGTGCCGCTAAGCGTGCCGTCTTTTTCATTCAGGAAGTGTCCGGCCGGAATTGCACCAAGGGAAATATCGAAGTCATACGGGTTGCCCGGCTCGCCAACGGTACCCCCGCTCACAGTCAGCACCACACTATAGGGCACATTCTGCGTACTTCCACATGACGCAACGTGGCGGAGATGGTAAATTGCGGTGGTGCGTTGATGATGAAACTGGCGCTGGAGGCAGGAGCAGTACACTCGTAATCAACCGGACCTTGTCCAAAATTCACAAAATTGCACACCACCACTGGAAAGCTGCCCGGGGTGCCGCGCAGACTCTCCGGGATACTTAGTGTCGCGGTAGTGCCACCGGGCTGACCGCTCAACCCAACCGCGGCTCCTCCCTCAACCACCCAGTAAGCACGTGTCCCTGAGTTCGGGATGTTGGCCAACGTGAAGTTCTGAAGCGTGATGTTGACAGCGAGGGGCTGGCCGGGTAGGGCGCCCACCGTGGTGGCTGGGGGAAAATACGTCGCCACCCGCGCCTGCGCCGGCGCTTGCGCCGCCAGTGACGCCAACAGGCAAACGAACGTCGCGCAGCCAAGCGCGATGCGAACGAAAATCGAGTGTTTCATCGTGATTTCTCCCCAGCGGCCCGGCAACGGGGGACGCCGTCGGCCATGCCAAATTCAACCGTAGATTTCCAACTCCAATGAATAACGCCGCCGCGGCCCCTCAAAGCCGCGGGGGCCACGGAAGCAGTTAGCGCAATCCGGCACGTCCGGAACTCGCCGAACGCCCACCTTCCGAACGAGGCACATACACGGTCCGCGCACCATCCGGCTGCACTTCTAAAAGAAGCGCCGGCGCGGAGCGTGCATCCGTCAATTGGAACACGCCGCGTGCATTCATCCTGCGCATTCCCGTGGGGGCCTCGGCAAGCTCAATCTGCTGGCTGGCGCGCGAGGCAAGGTCAATCACCACCGCCCGCCGCATGGATGCCGAAGCGATGGCCACGCTACGGTCGTCACCACTTAGCGCCATGGCCAGCGGCTGCTCAATTCCATCGGCTTGTGATGCAATCAGGCTCAGGGTGGGGTTTGCTTCCGCAAAATCAGCCTGGTAGAGCGCGTTCTGCGCGGCGTCCAGCACCAGCGCCCGTTCACTGCCCGCAAAAAAGGCCAAATCCACGGCGCCCGGCAACGAAGCCAGGCTGCGGACAACGCCATCGGCGCTGATTCTTGTGACGCTGCTACCAGCTCCAGATCCGGCAATCAGGTACACGCCATCGCCCACATCCGCCACCGCCAGCCGGGAGACCGACTCAAGCGGCACGCCTGCCTGAAACACCTGGGCTTCGCCCGGGTCGCCATCGCGCACTGTGTAGATCGCAACTCGCCCGCTGGATGCCGCGAACAGCGCAAAGCGATCCCCGCGCGGGCTCACCGCTGCATGGGTCACCCGGCTTGCATCTCCCCAAAGGGCGATGCCTTCATCTCCGCGAACGAAGCTCTCCGCGTAAAACACCACATCGTCCGCTTCGTCGGCCACCACGGCGTAATCGCGCCCCGGCGAAATCGCAGCTACCCGAACGGGTGACTTCCGATGCACCCCGGAACCGGCCAGACTGGAACCAGCAATCCCGCTCACCAAGTGAATGTCGCCCGTTGACGCATCCAGCAGATACCCCAGTGACGGGCCGCTCACTCCGGAGGAGCGTTCCGCCCCCTCAACCGGCGAGCCTGTCGCCGTCATCGCCGGCCGGTCAACCCCTACGCGTACTCCGCCGCTGCCACGCTGCGCCACCGCGCCAGCCGCAAACATGGTAAGCGCAGCCGCCACCGCCATCCATCGCGTGCCATGGAAACACATCATTGCCTCACTCCTCGTTCGCCTGAAAAGCCGGCCCCGCAGGCCGACCCACTCAACTTCGTATTCCTGCCCGATTACACCCTAGGGAGCGCCTACCGTCGGGGCGCCCACCGCCACTGAAGTGGGTTGTCTTGTCGTTGGCGTGGTTCCGCCGTTGCTGCTTCCCCGTGTTGCCGCGTAGGTGCCACCTGCCACCGCCGCTCCAACTACGGCGATAATTCCAATCACCTTGCCGGAGATTCCCGCCGCTCCCGCGCCTGCCGCGGCGCCGGCCGCCGCACCGGCAAGGGCGTTGGTCTGACCTATCACCGCGGAAGCCGTTTGGCCCTCATGGGATGCGGTCACCCGGATGGTGAAGTCACCTTGCACGTTGTTGGGCCGCAAACCGCGCGCGATCGCCTGTCCGTTCTGGTCTGTCTGGACGTTCAACATGCGGGACCCATCCGCAAATACGCCGCTAGCTCCGTCGCTTGGCAGCAGGAACACCACAGCCGCTCCCGCCACCGGACGGCGATTCTCGTCCTCCACCCGGACGATCGGCTCCCGCGCCACCCGCTGCCGTATATTGTTCACGGCGCCCTCGCCCTCCACAATCACGATGCTCAACTGCCCTACCGGCGCTTGAGCCCTCGCTAGCTGGGGCACTTGGAGCGTGGTTGCCATCGTCGCCATCATGGCGAAAAACGCCGTGCCCACGCGGGAAATTCGTCTTCGATGCATGGTTCCCCCTGGTCGCTTCCGCAGCAGCTCTGTTCGCCTGCAACCCGTACCGGGTTGGGAGGCGCGTCCAGCAAAGTCACTGATTAGGCCTGTATCACACTGTACTCCGGTATAGCGCGAAATCCAACGTGCCCGGCGCAAACTGTTCCCAGAATTCAAATCTAGAGCAGAACTCGATTGGAATCCAGCGCTTTCCCTGGCGCTGTTCGCGGTGTGAATAGTCTCAAAGGGATTAGTCCCGTCAGCGCCGGAAAAATCTCACGAAAACATATCAACAGAACGGAAATTTGTTTACAATTTAGCCCTACCCTCCCAACTCCCCGTCGCGCCATCGGGAACCAAGGGGGTACCAGTAGGAAGCGCCTTTCCTGGGTAAACTAAGGTGTCGCACGATTCCTCCATCCGCTATGCCCACCCTTCAACTGCACATCAATCCCGGCAAGCTAAATGAGCAAAAGTTTCCCCTGCAGGGAGCGCGGGTGCACCTGGGGCGCGCGGCCACAAACGAACTGAGTTTCCCAATGGACGCGCGTCTGTCCCGCACCCATCTGGTGTTTGAGGCGAGGGGCGAACTTTGGGTGCTGCGTGATCTGGGTAGCAAGAACGGCACCTACGTGAATGACCTGCGCATCACGACGGAGCAGCCCTTGCGGGCCGGGGACATCGTGGCAGCCGGTGAGCTGCTGATGCACATTGAGGACATCAGGGGCAGCGGGAGCAAGCACCAGGTCGTCTTTGTCGGAGAGGACTCCACTGATGCGGAAGACCCCCTCTCCCGTACCGTAATCACCGATATCAACCAGTTTCTCCGCCGCAACGTGTCCCAGTTGGAGACCCCCGCGGTGGTCCAGAAGCACATGGAAGCTTTGGTGCGGGCCGGCCGGGAACTGGCCGGGCACCGTCCGCTGGACGAGCTGTTCTCGCTCATCCTCGACCTTTCCCTTTCCGCAGTTTCCGCCCGGCGAGGGGTGCTGATGCTGCACGAGAATGGCGAACTGGTTCCCAAAGCGGCCAAGGGCGATAACTTCCGTATCAGCAAGGCGGTCTGCGACCAGGTGATCCGCCAGCGGCAGTCCCTGCTGGTGAAAGACACCCAGTTTGAGAAGGCCTTCCTCGAAAGTCACAGCATCGCCGCCGAAAGCGTGAAAAGCCTCATCGCGGTGCCATTGCAGACCAATAGTGAAGTGCTTGGCCTGATCTACCTCGATACCCCGCACATCATCGCCCCGTTCACTGAGGACGACCTGGCGCTGCTTACCGTCATGGCCAACGTCGCCGCCATCCGCCTGGAGCAGGCGCGCCTGGTTCTGGTGGAGCAGGCCGAGCGCATCATGCAGCGCGACCTCGACCAAGCCGGTGAAATCCAGCGAGGTCTGCTGCCCTCCAGCACACCAGAAGTGGAAGGTCTTGACCTTGCCGGCTTCAACCAGGCCTGCCGCACCGTAGGTGGCGACTACTACGATTTCTTCGCTTACCCTGACGGGCGCCTGGCCGCGGTGCTCGGCGACGTTGCCGGCAAAGGAATGGCCGCCGCCCTGATGATGAGCGGCATCCACGCGCGCTCTCATCTATTGCTCGAAGAACCCATCGGTCCTGGCGAATACCTCACACGCTTGAACCGCGCCACCGCGGCCCGGTGCCCGCAAAACCGATTCATCACCGTGGCGGCGGTGCTGGTGGATCCGTCTACGGGTGAGGTTCATTACTCCAGCGCCGGGCACAACCCCGCTATCATTGTCCGCGCCTCCGGCGAAGTGGAATTACTCAGCGAGTCCGGACTGGTGTTGGGCATCCTGAAGATGGCCAGCTACCAGGACTCCGTCATTACGCTGAACGACGGCGACTTGCTGCTTCTCTATAGCGATGGAATCACCGAAGCCACCCGCCCTGACGGCGATGAGGAATTTGGCGAAAGCCGCCTCTGCCGGGTGCTGGCCGCAAATCGCCATCTGCCTGCCACCGAAATTGTGGAGATGGTCCTGCGGGCACAAGCCTACTTCACCAACAACGCCCCCGCCCCGGACGATGCCACTCTGGTAGTCATCCGCCGGGGAAAACCTCAAGCCCGCGCACCACAGTGGCGCACGCTCACCGACGAGGCGCCTACGCCAGAACTGCAAGCCTAAGTGAAGGCCGTCGCCGCTCTAGCTTGCATTCGCCGCTATCTCAAGGATGTTCACAACGTCCTCGCGTGACAACGGTCGCAGGCTGCCCAGTGGCTGGGTAAGCATGGCGGTATCCGCAATAGCCGGAATCTCTTCCCGTTTCACGCCAAGGTCTGCCAGTGAAACGGGCGCCTCCCACTGTCGCAACCGGTCACGAAATGCGTCAATGCCATCTGCCACCCCATTGGAATCCCACACTGCCTGCGCCCAATGCGCGAAGGTATCGGGGTTTGCCGCTTCGCAGTATTCAATCCAGGCAGGAAACAGTACAGCCAGCCCTTCAGCGTGGGCCACGTCGGGGTGGTGCGCGCTTACGGCGTGCTCCAATTGGTGCGTGCTCCACTCGCCGAAATTCAGCCCGCACCCGCTGATGCCGTTTAGCGCCAGCGTGCTGCCCCATGCAAGGCTCGCGCGGGAATCGTAGTCGCCCGGTTCCCGCTGTAGCTGGTCCACTGCTTCAATGATCGTGCGCGAAACTGCGGTATTCACCGCCACGGTAGTGTCCGTCGGCTTGCCAATGAAGTAGAACTCCATGATGTGAGAAAGCGAATCCACCCCTCCGCACACCGTCTGCCGCCAAGGCAACGAGGTCTGTACCGCCGGGTCCACAATGCTCAGCACGGGATACAGCGAAGGGTGGCCAATGGCCCACTTCTTGTGTTCCTCAGGCTTGGTGAGTACTGAGAACATATTCATCTCAGAGCCCGTCGCCGACAGCGTAAGAATCGTATAGAGCGGCAACGCCTTGGTGATGGCCTCGGTCTTTTCGTAGGCCGCCCACACGTCGTTCAGGTAGAACCCGCACGCCACTGCCTTCGCGCTGTCGAGCACACTTCCGCCACCCACGGCAAGCACGGCATCCACCCCTTCCGCTCGGCAGAGGTCAATGGCCTCCCGCACCTTGCTAAGCACCGGGTTGGCCTGCACCCCCCAGCATTCAACGCGCGCGATGCCCGCTGCTTCCAAAGACTGCACCGTCTGGTCATAAACCCCGTTCTGCTTGATGGAGCCACTTCCCGCAAGCAGCAACACCTTCTTCTCTCCGCGCCTGGCGATCTCTTCGCCAATTTGCGGGATGGTGCCCTTGCCAAACAGGATCTGTGTGGGGTTATGGAAAGAAAAGTTATTCATGAAAACGACGCTCCATTCGCTATGGTGGCACGAACCCACCGGTCTGCGAAGTGATGGCGCCACGAAGCGCGGTACCCTCGGAGTCGCGTCGCGGGAATCTGCCTAAACTCCGCGCCGGTCACCCCACAAGTCCACGTGCAGTCGCGGGCTCAGCCGGTAGCCTTGCTGCTTGCAGACCTCTGCCAGCCAAATCGCGCGCTCGCGCAGAATCCCGGCGTCGCGCCCTTCGGGCATCAGCAGCACGTTGCGCGGATCGGCCTCCAGTTGCGCGCAAAGCTCGGTGATTTCATCCAGGTCTTCCGGCTTTTCCACCACAAACTTCAATTGGTGCGGGTAACCCGCCATCAGGTCCTTGAGCACATCCAACTGGAT
Organism: Bryobacterales bacterium; assembly: GCA_026129915.1. Classification (GTDB taxonomy): domain Bacteria; phylum Acidobacteriota; class Terriglobia; order Bryobacterales; family Bryobacteraceae; genus JACTMJ01. Next base: position 537 of record JAHCHD010000100.1, on the reverse strand, counting down.
CCGTAGCCGGTCGTGCTGTGCCGCCCAGCGTCCGCCGTCGCGCTCATGCGGCGTCGAGTTCTGTAGCTTCGGGCTAATCGACATCAGATGGCACGCCACGGGCTGCCACACGGTACCTGCCGTTTCGATGGTCACGTGATAGCGTCGTGCGGCCAGTTGCTGTGATAGCTCCACGATCTGCGGGGCAATCATCGGTTCTCCGCCTGTCAGCACCACATGGGTGGCCGCTTTGTGTTGCTGCACCGTCCGCACAATCGCGGCTACATCCAGGTCCTCTCCTTCAGGCGTCCACGACGTGTACGGCGTATCGCACCATACGCAGCGCAGGTTGCAGCCACTCGTGCGCACGAACACGCTGGGAACGCCCACCAGCCCGCCTTCCCCCTGGATGGAATAGAAGATCTCCGCGATCTTCATGACGCATACTCCAGTGGATCCGCAATGCCTGCCTCCGCGAAACCCTTGCGGCGCAGTAGGCAGGAGTCACAACGCCCGCAGGGGCGGCCGTCCGGCAGCGGGTCGTAGCAACTGTGGGTA
>JAHCHD010000010.1 GCA_026129915.1 Bryobacterales bacterium | reverse complement strand
AGTATAGCGCTGCCGTTCATGCACAAATTCCGAGTGACGGCTGCGCAGCCAGTGAAAAGCGGATGCCCTTAACAGCAGCAGGCCGCCCGGTGCCAACACTCGGGCGAACTCCTCCAGGGCAAGGCGCTCTTCCCCTCTACCCAAATGCGCGATAACGTCTAGCGCCATCAGAAGCCGAAAGCTAGCACTTGCCAGGGGCAGTCTGCGGATATCGCCCAACACCAGATGGTCAAGCTCCCTCCGCCGGGCGTAGCTCAGCCCCGCCAGTTCAAGATCGAGCGATGTAATCGGGCACTCGGGGTAACGCGCACGGAACTGGGCACTCACCCACCCGGTGCCACACCCAACCTCGCACACCGCCCTACCGCGAAAGACCGTCGCTTGGGAGCACAAGAGGTCCCATAGCATGCGATCCATTCCCTGAAACCACCAGAAGCTCTCCTCAGTGGCGGCGATATGCGCGAACTCTGCTGGATTGATCCCTGCCGGAGCCTGTCCCGGCCGCGGCGAACTCATGCAATCAGTTCCTGTCCGTCAACACTGGTCATCTTTCTTGCCCGCGAAAGCTCCGTACGAACTTCTTTGCCGTAGAAACGCAATGAATTCGCAAGGCCCTCTTCGATGGAGACCGTTGCGCGCCAACCTAGCACTGCTTCCGCGTGCCGCACGTCAGTGGCATAGCTTCCTACGTCAATTGGCCGAAGTTCCGCGGGGAATGGTCGGATGGCAGGCTCCGGAAGTCCAGCCAGCTTGCTCAGCAGCCGCGCGATATCAAGAATCGAATGGGTTTCGGGATTACCTATGTTGAACACGCGGTTCGTCCCCAGTGAGATTGCGCCAGCGTGCAGGATAGATCGTACGGCATCGGTTACATACAAGGGGTCTCGCAGTTGCTCACCGTCACCAAATACTTCCAAGCCATCGCCCCTCAGTGCTCGCGCCAGAAAATTGGCAAGGAATCCTTGCTGCGGCAGATGCAGCGCAATGCGCGGGCCATAGATATTGGTTAGGTTGAGTACCACCGAATCGAGCTGGCCCATTCGCCAAAGCAACAGATGATACTGGCTCGCCGCGAGCTTGTGGACGCCGTTGAAGTCCAGTGGCTGGGTGGTGTGTTTCTCATCCACTGGCAGATATTGCGGGATGCCGTAAACCTGTCTCGTGCTTGTGTAGACAACGCGGACCCCAGGAGCGTACTTCACGCAGTGCGCGAGAAACTCAAGTTGCGATTGCACGTTCAACGAAAGGTCGCGGGCAGCAGCATCAAGGTGCGCGGTATGCGCGATCTCCGCGGCCAGATTGAATACCGCATCGCAACCTCGCAGACAGTCGGCCGCAGCATCCGCACATGCGATATCCGCCACCACCACACGGATACTTCCGCTGCCACCGACAATATTACGCGGGTCGCCGCCACAGCCTGCCGCCAGAGAATCGAGCACGGTCACATCCGCGCCCAAATCGGCCAGCGCCAACGCCAGATTCGAACCCAGGAAGCCAAGCCCGCCCGTCACCAGGATGCGGCGGCCTTCGTAGGCATTCGTCAACTGTTCCGCGCGAACCATAGCTAAAACTCTTTCACCCCGCGCAACACGTAATCAGCCATTTCGTCGCTCACATGGGGCGCCGCTGGCAAGGAGAACACTTCCCTGGCCGCGTTACTGGCATTCCGCGGCTCATCGGCCCAGGTGGCAAAGGGCTGCAATCCGGGCTGCTTGTGGATAGGCACCGGGTAATGAATGCCAGTCTGGATATTGCGCCCAGCCAGGTGCTGGCGTATTGCATCGCGTTGGGCACTCTTCGCTACCACGAGGTGGTTGACGGAATCATCATCAAACCGGAGCAGAGCCGTACTGCTGCCGGCCAGCGCATCACGGTAGCGCACGGCAAGCGCGCGGCGACGTGCATTCCACTCAGGAAGAAAAGGCAGAAAGGCCCGCAGGTAGCAGGCTTGCATTTCGTCCAGGCGCGAATTGACACCGGGCAACCGGCAGGTCTGGTCGCCCAGACGGCCCCCGTCTCGCAGCAGACGAAGCCGCTCCGCCACCTCGGGGTCGTTTGTCACAACCGCCCCGCCGTCACCAAGTCCACCCAGGTTCTTGGTGGGGTAAAAACTGTAGGCGGAGCAGGCGGAAAAGTCAGACAGCGGAGAACCACGGAAACGCGCGCCGTGCGCCTGGCAAGCGTCCTGAACCAGCACAGCGCCACGCTCCTTGCAGAGCGCCGCTATTTCGTCCAACCGGCACGGTTGCCCGTAGAGGTGCACCGCAATGACAGCTTTCGTCTTCGGTGTCCACGCTCGCCGAACGTCGTCCGCCGTCAGGAGCAAATCCTCGGGCGAAACATCGGCCACACGCAGTCGCGCGCCCACCGCGAGCACCGCCTGTGCGGTAAACAGCGAGGTCATCGCAGGCACAATCACATCGCAATCCGGCACATTGCACTCGGGACCGCCGATGCCTGTTGCCCGCAGACTCAGTTCCAGTGCCGCTGTTCCACTTCCAACGCCCACTGCGTACTTGCCGCCCGTAGCTTTTGCGAAAGCCTCCTCAAACGCGACGGTTTGCGGCCCCAGGATATACTGGCCCCGAGCGTGCATTTCTTCCAGATTCCGGTGAATGGCATCCTGGGCAGATGCAAGCGCCCCGCAGAGGTCCACCATAGGAACCGCGGTGAGGGTAGTCGTGGGTGCGATGGCTGCAGCCATAGGATGCCAGTGCAAGTACTCCTTAAAGTACGGAAAGCTGTCACACTCAGATTGCTCCAGCCTCAGTCGCCGGGAAGGCACAGGGCGATTGCACTTTCAGCCCTGACGTCCAGTCCAGTTGCACATGCGGGAACGATTTCCATCTTACTATTTTTGGAAGCATTTTTAATGGTCCTCGTCGCTTTTTGAGTAACCTTCGGTACTCCCAGATCGTCTACTTCTCCTACGCGACGCACTGAACGGGGCAGGTTGCCTGGCGGCGACCCCGCCAGCTACTCTAAAATCCTGCCTCAGACACACTCGCGATGCTGATTCCCTCGATACTTTGGCTTCTCCTGCTGGTCCAGGCACCCCCTGGCGTGGTGCTTGATCATCAACCCGCCGCCACTCAGCAGTACATCGGGTCCCCTTCCATCGCCATCTTGCCGAGCGGGAATTATGTAGCCTCGCACGATTTCTTCGGGAAGGGATCCACTCAGGACCGATCCGCGGTTTCGCGTGTTTTTCTCTCCACAGACAGGGGTAAGTCCTGGCGGCGCACTGCGGAATTTCAAGATCAGTTCTGGTCAAACCTTTTCGTCCACCGCAATGCCTTGTACTTGATGGGGACCACGTATGAATATGGCCGCGCTGTAATTCGCCAATCCACGGACGACGGCCTTACGTGGAGTGCCCCGTCCTATCTCACGGAAGACACCGGTTATCATACGGCTCCGGTTCCTATCGCCATCCACGGCGGGCGGATTTGGCGCGGCATGGAGTATCACCCACCCGGCCGCTGGGGCTACTTTGAGGCGATGGTGATGTCGGCTCCAGTGGAGGCGAACCTCATGGATCCAGCAAACTGGCGCTTCAGCCATCGCCTCCCTTATCCCAAGCAGCAGGCTGGCGAGGGAGAGCACTGGTTGGAGGGCAACGTAGTCGTCAATCCCAAAGGCGACCTGCGGCTGCTGTTGCGGGTGGCCAACATTGAGAAAGCGGCAGTCGTTCGGGTAAGCGGCGACGACCTCGCGTTTGACCGACTGATCCCTTTCCCTGGTGGCGCAAAGAAGTTCACCATTCGATATGATGCGCGCTCCAAGCGATACTGGACTCTGTCCAACCCGGCGCTGCCCCAATATGAACGCTCCGCCACTGACCCTGCCTCGGTGCGCAATACCCTGGTGCTGATGTCCTCCAAAGACCTGATGAAATGGCGCTTGGAACGCACCGTGCTATCGCACCCGGACCCGGGAAAACACGCCTTCCAGTACGTCGACTGGCAGTTCGATGGCAACGACCTGGTGGTGGCCTCGCGTACCGCTTTTGACGATGAACACGGTGGGGCACACCGCGCCCACGATGCCAACTACCTCACCTTTCACCGCGTCGAAGACTTCCGAAAGCGGCGCTAAGGCAAGTACGCCGGTTCTTCGGGAATCGCTGCGCCGTCTACACGAGGATCGGTGGCAGCGAAGTTCACCCCCCGCTTGGTGTCGCGGATCACCGCGCTGCCAAAGCCCATATTACTGTTGTAGTTGCTTACCGGCGTCACCACATGGCCGCGCCGAGCGAGATCGAAACGAATGGCCTCGCCAATCCGGCTTTCGAGCATCACGTCGCAACCCTCGAACGTCATCTTCGTAAACCGTGGCGCCTCCAGCGCTTCCTGAGCGTTCATCTCGAAGTCCACCAGATTGGCCACGAATTGGGCGTGCGCCAGAGGCTGGTTCCATCCGCCCATAATCCCGAAGCCAATCTTCAGATCGTCCTTTTCCATGAACGCGGGAATGATGGTGTGTAGCGGCCGCTTCCGCCCTTCCAGCGAATCCGGCTTGTCCGGCTCGAGTTCAAACCGCGCGCCGCGATTGTGGAAGGAAAATCCCGCCCCGGGCGCCACCAGGCCCGTCCCATAGCCCGCCGAGTTCGACTGGATCAGCGAGACGATATTACCTTCTTTGTCGATGGCCGAAAGGTAAATGGTTTCCCTGCCGGCGGAAGTGAGTGTCTGCGACAGGTTCGCCGGAAGCACCTGGCAGGCGGCCTTCCGCATGTCGATGAGTTTGGAGCGCTGATCGCCTAACTGTTTTGAAATCAGCGTCTCCGTGGGAATGGCCGTGAATTTTGGGTCGCCCACGTACTTCGCCATGTCAGCGTATGAAAGCTTCTTGGACTCAATCATTGCGTGGAGGGCAGCGGCGGAATTATGCCCGTAATCCCCCATCGGGAAGTGCTCCATGATATTGAGCATCGAGAGCGCTGCGATGCCCTGCCCGTTCGGCGGCAGTTCGTACACTTTCCAGCCGCGATAGGTGGTAGCCACGGGTTCCACCCACTCGGGCTCCCACTCCGCAAAGTCTTCGTAGGAGTGAGCACCACCCAGTTCCCGCAGAAAAGCCACCAGTCCGCGGGTGTAGTCGCTGCGGTAGAATCCATCGTGCCCGTGTTCGGCCACCAGTCGCAGTGTCCGTGCGAGGCCGGGATTACGGAACAAATCCCCCGGTTCGGGCTTCTCCCCCGCGGCGAGATAGGTGTCCTTGAAGCCCGCCTGTTCAAAGAACTTCTTCTGCGGCATTGACCGCGCACTCACCACCGACAGCGGAAACCCTTGCTGGGCGTAGTGAATCGCTGGCGCCAGCAGTTCCTTCAGGCTCCTGGTTCCGAATCGCTCGCGCAGCGCCGCCCAGCCTCCCACGGCCCCCGGTACGGTAATTGTGTGGACGCTGATGGGGTCGATCTTCTCGACGCCCTTCTCCTTTAGCCATTCGATTGTTTGCGCCTTGGGGCTCCAGCCGCTGGCATTCAGTCCGTAGAGTCTGCCGGACTTCGTTTCGTACACGATGGCGAAGAGGTCGCCACCCACCCCATTCACAAACGGCTGGGTGAGTCCGGTGATGGCGTTGGCTGCAATCGCCGCGTCGATAGCATTGCCGCCCTGCTCCAGGATCTTTGCGCCTACTGACGAAGCAAGATAGTTCGAAGCCGCGACAATTCCCTGCTGCGAAACAACCAGCGCCCGGGCCTGATCGCGGCGTGGAGGTGGCGGGGGAGGCGGAGGCGCCTTGTCGGCTGTCTTCTCAGCCTCCTGCGAAAAACAAGCGGCGGCGAGCAGCGCCAACAACAAGATCCGGATCATGGCATGCGAGTATAGCACCCGCCACCACGGCGAATCTGCCGGCGGCGAGACCGTCCACAATCATCATGATCTGCCGGACTACCCCCTGCTGCCCGTCGTCGGGTGCTGATGGTGGCCGTGGTAGTGCCAGCGGCGGAAGAACGGAGCAAAAGCGCCCCAGGTGAACAGGAACACAAACAGCGTACCTACCAGCAAGGTGCCTTCCGGCGTACCGAGTTCAGGCGGTAGTCTCACCATGCCGATGCCCAGCGCCACCAGCAGGCTTGCCAGGTGCATCGACCAGTGCAGGGGTTCAAAACGGTACAAGAGCATGAGTGCCAGACCGGCAGCCAGCCCATAAGCGAGGAGCACGAGATAAATTGGCATCGCAAACTCCTTCGGTTCCGTCTTCAGTGTACGCCTCACACAGAACGAAAGAAAGCGATTTCAGACTTGTGAGTCCCGTTTGCTCCCAGCCGCTTCGCGCCCGTTCGCGACTGCTACAATTCCCGCACCCTGATATTGCGGAACCACACCTCAATGCCCGGCCCGGAATGCACCTGCAAAGCCAGAATTCCGCGGCTAAGGATGCCGGCATCGGCTTCCGTATAATCCACCGTGCGCATGCCGTCGATGGTGAGCGAAATGTGCCTTCCGTGTGCGCGGATGGTGTAGCTGTGCCAGCCGTTCTTGTCCAGTTTGTCAATCGCCGGCTTTGGCGCCTGCGCCAGCACCCGCTTCCGCCGCGATTCGTCGTAGAGGCTCCCCCAGTAGTTCTCGCCGATATCTGCCTGGTAGCCGAAGAGTTCGTGTTCCTTCTGGTCAGGAATGCTGCGGAACTGGATGCCGCTATTGCCCTTGCCATCCATCAGCCGAAACTCGAGCGAAAGCTCGAAGTCCTCGAAGCTCTCGCGCGTCCGCAGGAAGTCGTTCCACTTCAGGCCCTCGTGCCGGCCCACAATCATGCCGTCCCGCACGCTCCATAGGTTTGGCGTATCCTGCACCCAACCGTCGAGGGTGCGTCCGTCAAACAGTGGGCGCCATGCGCCAGGCTGGCGAGCTGGCTCCACCACTCGCCCGGAGCGCATCGCTTCGTTGCCGAAGTGGGCGGCGTTTGCCGCATCCACGCACTCGCGGACGTTCGTGTTCGGCGCATTGCGGGTCTTGATGCACTCCATCCAGTTCAGCACGTGGTCGATGGTGCCGTCGCGCTGCGCATCCACTTTCAGCGATGGCGGCGGCATGAAGGTACGTCGGTCAAACTGGCCGCCCTCCGGGTATACCTCAAAGTAGGGCCGCGTCAGTTTCATGCTGCCCTCGGTACCACGGAACAGAATCCCACCATCCTCCATCCGCGTCACCATCGTACTGACGTAAGAAACTTGGAAACCCTTGGGATAGAGCGAGGCAACGCTGACCGTATCCGGGGTTTCGAACCATTGCACCTGCAACTTGGAGCCCTGGCCACGCACGTCGACGGGGACCGTATCGCCCATCACCCACTGAACGGTTTCAATCCAGTGGGAATAGAGGTCGGTGAGCGTGCCTCCGCCGTAGTCCCAAAACCAACGCCAGTTGCCGTAGCGATAGGGGTCAAACGGACGCGGACAGGCGCTGCCGAGGAACTGCTGCCAGTCGAGTTCCGCCGCATTGATGTTAGGAGGACCCTGGCGCGCGTTGTAGTTCTGGTTCCACCAGGTGAGTACCTGCGTGATTCGCCCGATGCCCCCGCCCGTGATGAACTCCCTGGCTTGCTGGATGTGCGGGTAACTGCGCTGCTGATAGCCAATCTGCACAATGCGCCCGGACGCCTCCACAGCATCAATCACGCGCTGCCCCTCGGCGATGGAGTGCGTCAGCGGCTTTTCGCAATACACGTCCTTGCCCGCCTGCACGGCGGCAATTGTCATTGGCACGTGCCAGTGGTCGGGTGAACCAATGACGACGGCATCCACGTCTTTGCGGTCAAGCAACGAGCGGAAATCTCGATGCACCTCTGGCCCTGGTCCCTGCTCGCTGCCTGTCAGCGATTTGCGCAGGGCATCAAAACGCGGCGGATAGATGTCGGCCACCGCTACGATGGATGCGCCGCCATGTTCCTTCGCCGTGCGCGTCACGTAGCTGCCTCGTCCGCCAGCGCCCATCAGCCCGATCTGCACGCGGTCGTTGGCGCCCATCACCCGTGCCGACGCCGCGGCCGTAGCCGCCGCCAAGAAGAATCGTCTTGAAGTAGGGAATCCCGAATGCTGTTGGCCTGCCATGGCACACCACGATATCGCATCCGCGGCTTCCATGGACTGTGCGCTGCCAGCCATGTTGGCTGCCACGCACGGTTCCTCGCTGTCGGTGTACACAATGGAACATGAGCAAATCAGAAAGCACCTCCCGACAGGCGCAGCCTGTAGCCGACGTAGATCCCCGTCTCTACATGGCTGCCGAACGCACTTTCCTGGCGTGGATCCGCACGGGGATTGCCTTGATGGCTTTCGGGTTCGTTCTCGCCCGCATTGAGGTTGCCCAGTCCAGCATCAGCGGGTTCGCAGGAACGGATGCGGGTTCTCTCACCTTCTCGCTCATGCTTGGCATCAGCCTGGTGGTCACCGGCATCGTGGTGTTGCTTACCTCGTTCTGGCGGCACCGTGTCTATGTGGAGGCCATCTCATCCAACCGCTTCGGCCATGCGTTTGGGTCTGGCTTCGCACTGGGACTGGCCCTGCTGCTGGGCGCCTTGGGGGTGTTGCTGGCCCTTTATCTGATTCTCCATTGACGCTCCCCGGAACGGGCAAGCGCGGCGTGTAGAATAAAGGCTGCGGAGAATCAAGACAGAATGGCAACCCGGGAGATGACAATCGCTGAAACCGTTGACGCGGTGTTGAGCCGTTGGCAGGCGCAGGGTCGCCTCAGCGCGGGAACCCCGCTGGCCACCGCACCGATGGTGGCCCCCGGCGATGGTGTCTTTGAAACGATGGATGCCGCCGTGAAGGCATCCGCCGTGGCGCAGCAGCGTATCGCCGCCCTCAGCCTGGAGGAGCGTGGGCGCATTATCGGCATCATCCGCCGTCTCTGTGTCGACAACGCCGAGGCCTGGGCGCGCATGGAGCTTGAAGAAACCAAGCTCGGCCGTCTGGATCACAAGATTGAGAAGCTCAAGATCATCCCCAACGTGCTAGGCGTTGAAGCGATGCGCAGCGAAGCCCGCAGTGACTCCTCAGGGCTCTGCGTCATCGAACACGCTCCCTGGGGCGTAATCGGCATGGTGCTTCCGGTAACGCACTCCGTCCCCACCATGGCCAGCAATGCCATCAACGTCATTGCCTCCGGGAATACCCCCGTCTTCAGCGCGCATCCATCGGGGGCGAAGTGCGCTCGCCACGCCCTGCGACACATGAACCGGGAAATTGAGCGGGAATCCGGCATCGCCAACGTGCTATGCACCACAAGCGAAGCCACCCTGCGCCTGGCGGAAGAGCTATTCCAGCACCCCGGCATTGCCCTGCTTTGCGTCACCGGCGGACCCTCCGTGGTAAAGGCAGCCATGAAGCATGGCAAACGCGTGATTGCCGCCGGGCCGGGTAACCCTCCTGTTTTGGTGGACGAAACCGCCGATCTTGACAGTGCCGCGCGAGACATCATTGCCGGCGCGTCGTTCGACAACAACCTGCTGTGTATTGGCGAGAAGGAAGTGTTCGTAGTGGCCAGTGTAGCGGATGCCTTCATGGACGCCATGCAGCGCGCAGGGGCCCTGCGCATCGACAGCGCCTCCATCGAGCGTCTGGCGCTGGCTGCCTTCCGCTTTGACGGCGAGGGAGTGGGCTGCGGCCGGGCCCATCTGAAGAAGGATCTGGTGGGCAAAGACGTTGCCGTACTCGCCGCCGCCGCCGGAGTTAGTGTGCCCGCCGGCGTACCGCTCCTGTTCGGTGAGACCGACGAAGACCACGCCTTTGTGCAAGAAGAGCAGATGATGCCCTTTTTGCCTGTCGTCCGCGTGCGCGACGCCGACGCCGGCATCGCCGCCGCAGTGAAAGCCGAGCACGGCTATCGACACACCGCCCTCATCCATTCCCGCAATGTGGAAACTGTCACACGCATGGCCAAGGCAATGAATACGACGCTGCTGGTGCACAATGCGCCGTGTTCGGCGGCACTGGGTTCCGGAGGTGCGGGTTACCTTAGCTTCAGCATCGCAACGCCCACCGGCGAGGGTGTCACCACGCCGATGACGTTCACGCGAGAGCGCCAGATTTCGGTGAGTGGAGCGCTACGGATACTCTAAAGGCGCACGCGGCTTACTCCACCCGTAATGTCCCGCGCCATGCCGCGGGCGCAACCCCCACCGTAACGCGCACCGGATGATCGCCAGGCGGAAGATTCGGCACCCGCAGGTTTATCTGGTTCAGTCCAGCTCCCGACTGTCCGGCGAACAGGATCTCGGTGGACTGTCCTCCAATCGTCACCCGAACCGGGTTGTTGGGTGGGAGGCGCGCCTCCCCTTGATAGATCCGGCCCGCGAATACGCGCGGCAGAGTGGCGCCAAAGCCGGTTCCGTACAACGAAAGCACGTCGCCTGGCCGCGACGCCCGCGTTACCGCGCCTGGTCCTAGCGCGCCTTCCTGGGCGGCTGGCGTCGTGTCCTCGTGCAGAGCGGCAACGTCCGCTCCGTTCAGCAGGAAGACGCCAGGGTTTTCCGCCTCCACAAAGGCCCAGTGCTGGTCGCGCCCCTCGGCCGTAACCACTTCCACGGGCACCCAGCCCGTGCGTTCCATCTCGGGGCATTGGAAGTTGATCTGGCTGGGGCTGATGAACGACACCGGGGCAGGGAAGCCATCCACCAGCACCCTCACCCCATCCAGCACCGTGGGCAGCAAATCCCCGGCGAAGTCTGCCGCGGCCCAGCCGCGTGTGTTGCTCGCAAGCCTCTCCCCAAACATGCTCATCCACGAACCTACGCTCAGCCCCGCGGAGAAACCCGCCGCACTCACGACGCCGCCCGACACAATACGGGGTCCGCTTGCGGGCGCCTGCTCCACGGTGAAATGGATGGGCACCATGCGCGACCCACAGGAATCCCCCTGGCACCCAACCAACAGCCGTGCGGTGTGCACTCCGGGTTCCAGCCCCGTGGCATCGGCCCACACGTCCACCCGGTAACCATCCGGATGACGTTCCGGCTGTACCCGAAGCCAGTTCGCCGCACCGCTCTGAGGCGTAAAGGTCATCTCCGGGTGGCCCGATACTTCCAGTGTCTGGATGGCCGTGGTGAGCGAAGCCACGGATGCCCGAAAAGCCATTGCGCGTGGAGCCATGAGGACCCTGGTTACCTCGGCCGACACCACCACTTCCACGTTCAGCAGGATATCGGTGGGGGAACTAAGGTTAGTGCTAGTGAGGCGTATCGCCGCGCGCTCCGTTCCCGCTGCAAGACCACGTGGATTCACGCGCAAGCAGAGGAAATCCGGTGTGTCCACCCGTGCACGGTCAAAACTTAGCCATCCGGGCAGCCCCGCCATGCGCACGTCCAGGGAGGAGTTGCCGGGTGTGGTCGTGAGGAAAACGCAGCGTTCCTGCAGCGTATCGGGCAGCGTGGACGCTTCAAAGCGCAGCATCCGCTGGCTGGGTGTCACTGCAGTTCCGCCGGCGCGATCCTGCGTAATCCGAAGCGGCACCCCGCGTACCTCCAGGTTGTCAGTGCGAAGACTGGTCGCTGAGTTGGCGGGAATGCGCAGCCGCAGCCAGCCAGGCCCCGTCCGGGCCTGGCCCGCGTCGAGATCTTCCACGAAGGTCCGGGCAGGGAAGTCACTTACCTGCCAGGAACAACCGGGCCCTGTACGCACCTCCAACTGCACGTCCTGGGCTTCCGGGCTCAACCGCAACTCCGCGGGATACACTTCCATCACGCATCCGGCAGGCGGTGGCGCGCCACCCCAGGAAATATCAGATGCTTCGCGTTCGATGGTCGCCGCGCAGCGGGTGCTGCTGATCCCCACCGGAATGGTCTCGTACAGCACACTCGGCTCTGAGTAGTAGGGTACAGCCCGGCAGCCGCTGCAGGAATAGGCCATGACAGTGAAAAACTTCGGCTCCACGTCGCGCTGCTGGTAGCCGCGGGAATCGCCGAACAGTCCGCCGCTCTGACCTCCATTGTCCACGTCATGGACACAGCCGAAGTTATGCCCCGCCTCGTGGGCAAAGGTCAGTGAGGTACCACCGGCGTAAAGCTGGTGGGTTACCGAATGTCGCTGGGGGCCACTGCCCGGGGTCCTGAGATAGGCAATCCCCACCGTGAAGCTGCCACTCTGCGGCAACGGCGGATTCACGAACATCGCCGCCAGCCGTGCGCGCGGCTGGGCGATTGGATCGTAAACCGTGCGTAAGTTGGTCAAAGCGCTGTTGAATGACATGTCACTCGCACTGTCGTCGTGGTCCACCAGAATCGCCGTGACAAATCGGTATTCCAGGCTCAACCCGCTGTTGCGCATCGCCGCGTTCGATTCCTCTTCCAGCCGGTGTAGCCAGGCGAAGAATCCTGATGGACCACCGCGTGCCTCCATCACCCGACGGGTGTAGTAAGCAGCCACCGTCAGAATGCGCTCTTCGGTGGAAAAGCGCGTCCAACTCGCATCCAGCAGGCTCGGCGCCGCAGCCGACTGCAGACGGTCAGCCGGGGGCTCTTCGTCAAAATCGGGAATCACCACTTCGTCGCTACCAGGCCAGCGCGCGGTTCCCTCCACCTGGCGCACAACGCCACTTGCCACGCCGCCCTCGCCGGGCACAAGATCCCATTCGTAAAACTCGCCGTTCGTCAGCCGCACGGAAGCCGATATCGCCCCGTCGTAGTAGCTGAGGATGGCCGTTCCCTCGCCCCCGGCAGTCAGCACGCCGGAAACGGTACGCCCACGAGGCCCAGGAAATGGGGCAAACGAGCCGGCGTCACCTTCGTGGTCAAGCACCCGGTCCGGCCGCATCAGAAATACGGTGTCGGGAAACAGTCGCAGTTCGATGGGCGGCAGGTTGGGCTCACGCCGCGTCGAACGCAAGCGCCCGGCTCCACGGGTCCCGGAAGCCGAAAGTCCCGAACTGCCGCGCCGGCCCGGCAGTTCGCTCGCGAAGATGCGGCTCGCCTCAAGGCCATCCGCCTCAATCGTCTTCTCGCGCATCACGCGGGGCGCATCGGCCATGGGAAAGGGATCCAGCCGATCGAGGGGTCCTGCCTCGATTCGCACGGTCTCCCGCAACAAACGTACCGGCTCATCACGGACCTGCTGCTGGATTTGGGCGGTGAGCGGCAGTAGCGCAGCCATCCAAACGCAGGCCGCAAGCGGGAGAATGCGTAGGCGCCGTTCGCCTGAAGTCGCAGGGCGCTCCATCCCGGCGGGGGACGTCATTGCGCTGGGGAAGGGCGCTCGCATCACTTTGAGATTCGGGATACTGCCGCGCGGTTACTCAAACTCGCTCCACCCGAAGGGCATCAACCTCCACGCAGATCCTCGGGGATCTCTTCCTGGTGAAGCACCCTCACGAGTTCGGCGATTACCTGGCACTGGTCTGCTTCCAGATCCCACGACGGGTAGTTTGCATTCAGGGAAATCAACCGCACCCGGCTGTGCCGCCATTCCGGCGCATCGTCAAACTCCTCCACCGCGCCCGCGGGCAGCACTGCTTTCTCTGAATGATAGCGCTTGATGGCGAATTCGCCCCCTGTTTCCGACGTCCCGTGCTTCTGCACCAGCAGCAGCTTGCCCTCACGCGAGCCCTGCGGATGGGCGCGGAACAGGCAGAAACTGGCGTCGGGCACAGTAGGTTCCATCGAACGGCCGTCGATCCGGCCCACAAAGTAACGCGGGTCTGGGCGCAGTCCTTCGGGAACAGGCACCCAGCCGCTCACCTCCACTTCGGCATCGCCCGCGAAAACCCCAGCCGCAATGCGCATCGGGTAGAACGGCAGGTGGGTACGAAACGGAATGATTTCCGAAGGGGATCGCTTGGATGCACGGTTTTCGCCCGCCGCATGCCGCGCGAACAGCGCATCTGCCCGTCGCTCCGCATCAGCCGGGCCCTCGTCCACCGTCAGCAGCACGGCTTGACGCTCGCTCACTCGCAAGATGTGGGAGAACGAATCTTCCAGCCATCCAAGCAGGGCTGCACCGCTATCGGTCTCCGCGCGTTCCCGCAGTTCCGCGGCAATCCCATGAAGTACTTCGCGGTCGGCGGCATCTAGGCCCCCGGGCCAGGCGTCGCGGATGCGCACGTGCAGCCTGTCGGTTTGCGGATCAAGCAGCAAGACCCCCACCGCAACTCCGGTCGCGGACGCGGCGCCGGGAGGGTGCAGCGTCAGCAGCACAGACTCGCCCCGAATTGTCTCCGCGCGAGTCGCACTCGACAATGGCGCCATAGCAGAATCTTACCGCGTTCCTGGCCCGTCGATTCCTGGCATGCTATACGTGGCTGGTTAACGCTGGCTGCCAGTTTCCGGCGAGCCTGCCACCACAGCCCCGGCGAAACCCAAGGGCTACGCCAATTCCGCGAAGGTGCAGGCAACGCTTTTCATGAACTCGCACCCATTTTCAGGCTCAGTATACCTATCGGCTGTCGAAGGGTAACTCCGCAGAGTGGGTTTTAAATATCGCTAGGGATTGTATGGGTAGTATCCGCTGCGCGCCCGGATCTTCACGTTCGGCAGGTCCACTTCCACCCGAAGCCGTCTGAAGACCCTCGGCATGTCGGTGTCTTTCGGTACATAGCGCAGGATATACTGTGTCGTGATCTCGCCCGCCACCGCGGCCACGCTCTGGTAAAGGCTCTCCGCCAGCGCCGCCGCGTAGCCGCCCGTACCTACCTTTAGCGCATAATTGCCTTCGTCGGAGGGCTTTGACAGGTATCCCGACACGTCTTTGTAAACGCCTTCGAGCGGATACTCCACGCGACCGCCAGTTTCCTCGGCTAGCCGCCGCAAATTCGCTTCGCCCGTCGACCCGAACCCGAAAGCAACCGTGCTGATGCCGTAGATCGTCACCAGGTTGCGCTGTGCCAGTTCGAGCACTTCCGCTAGCCCATGCTCCGAGGCGGTATCCGTACCGTCCCCCACGATGATCAGGACGCGCCGCGGTTCAATGGGTTCGCCCTTCATCAGACTGCGCCGCGTGCATGCCATGTAGATGGCATCATAGAGCGCGCCGCCGCCGCCCGGCTTCAGTTGTTCGAGCTTCTCCACCAACTTGTCTGAGCGGTTCGTGGTATCCACCGCCAGTTCTGCCGTGGTCGAATAGGGGATCAGGTAGCCGGAAAACCGCGAGTCGTCAGCCGGCATCAGGTTCAGCACCAGTTCCACCGCCGCTTCGCGCAAGGTCTTCCAGTGGCTGACATTGCGGTTCGACATGTCGATCAGGAAGCCAATCACCACTGGCTGCTTGCCATCCCGCGAGAAGTACGTGATCTTCTGCTCCAAGCCTTCGTCGAAAATGCGGAAATCGGACCGGTCGAGATCGGAAACGAAACGGTCCTGGAAGTCCGTCACCGTCACCGGCACAATCACTTCGTTGACGCTCACCCGCATTGGAGGGGTACCGTCATTCCCAGGCTGGCTGGACGTCCCAGACTGGCTGGGGCTGGCTGGTTCCTGCGCGACCGCCAATCCGGCAACGCAGAGCATCGCCACCATCAAAGCCCTCGTCCCCGCTAGGAGCAAAGCCGGCGTTCCGGCCAGGAATCGACAGAAAAACCGTGATCGCATTTGCATTGTAGGAGGCCCTCTCGCTCAGTCACCCGGCGCTGCCACCGCCAATGAAGGCATTGGCTCTGGCAGAGTAACGCTGTTGCCCTCGTCGCGCACACCGGCGCCCGAGATCCTTGTGACCACCATTATACGGTTGTCGCGCCCGGCAGGTTGCTACTGGCGCCCTCAATGGTTGCGGTTTCGGCGGCTAACGCTGCACGCGTCCGCTGCCGCCGTTCTTCAACAAACCATGCACATCCTCTACAGAGAGCCGCGCGAAATCACCCGGAATCGAGTGCTTCAGGCAGGAAGCTGCTACCGCGAACTCCAGTGCTTCCGGTGCGCTGCCCAGTTCCAGAAGGCCATAGATTAGCCCAGCCGCGAAGCTGTCCCCGCCGCCCACACGATCCACAATGTTTGTGATGTCATAGCGGCGGCTTAAGTGGAAACTGCTGCCATCGTGCATGCAGGCGCTCCATCCGTTGTGCGATGCAGAAACGCTTTCTCGCAGGGTAATCGCCACGGTGCTGAGGTTCGGATAGGCATCCAGCACCTGGGAGGCCAGACCCTCGAAGACGCTCGTTTCCAGCCGGCCGGTGTGCACATCGGCATCCACCTCAATGCCTAGTGCCTTCTGGCAATCCTCTTCATTGGCCACCACCACATCGGCCAGTTTCACCAACTGCGGCATTACTTCGTGGGCTTTCTTGCCCCACTTCCACAAATTCTTGCGGAAGTTCAGGTCCACAGATACCTGTAGCCCGAGGTCTCTCGCCGTCTGCAGGGCTTCGATCGACATATCCGCCGCGGACTCGCTTATGGCCGGCGTAATTCCCGTAATGTGAAACCAACCGGCGCCCTCGAAGGCCAGGGCCCAGGGGATATCCCCCGGCTTAGCCAGGGCAATGCTCGATGCCGCGCGGTCGTAGGTCACCTTCGATGGTCGCTGGTTTGCGCCGGTCTCAAGGTAATACACCCCCATCCGGCCGAGGCCCCGCGCCACATAGGAGGTATCCACTCCAAAGCTGCGCAGTGAGCCAATACAGGCGTCGGCCACGGGGTGGTTTGGCGGCAGCACGGTGACATAGCGCGTCGGAAATCCAAATCCCGCCAAGCCCACCGCAACATTGGCCTCACCCCCGCCAAAGCTGGCTTCAAAAGAAGGGCTTTGCAGGATGCGCTCCAGCCGGGGCGGCGTTAGCCGCAACATGATCTCACCAAAGGTAACAACGGGCTTCCAAAGTTTCATCGCGTAGGGAACCTGCCAGGCACTGATCCGGATGGCAGGGTTACGCGCCTGCCATCCCAATTCATTATGCTACCCCGTCGCGCGTCGCTGGAGCGAGTTCCCGTTTAGAATCACCCGATCTGGCGGCTCACCAGATTAATCCGGTCATCGCGCCATTCGCCCAAACCAAGCGCCCCCGCAATCTCGATATGCTGCGGCTGCACGTCGGCGAAATTGAAGAAAGGGGGATCGGCCGGCGAGAAGGCCAGTGCGGGGAGGCCTGCAAGCGCGCGCTGCTCGTCGATAACGCGCCACCCCACCCGGTCCACCGCCACGGGATCGGTGGCGATGTAAATCTTCTTGTGCGGCCATACATGCTGTGTAGAGCCATAGGGTCCGCCATGGTAGAGGCCGTTACATCCGTCCACAATGTGCAGTACGCACTTACTGCGAATCATCGGGTGCGAGACCACTGCTGGGATAAAGGAACCCGTTAGATTGCGTGTTACCGGGTCGTGGCTCCGGTTTACATTGTTTACCAGCCCGTGCGACATGTTCTTCAGCGCAAGCGTCACCCCGGAAGCCTGGTGCGTCTTCAGCACCGCCACGTTAATCAGCCTTGTCACCCGCTTGGTAATGAACTCAGTCAGATGCGATCGTCGCGCCACAGGATCGTTCGGATCCTGGTCCGGCAGCACCTCGGGATAGTCCACGAAATGCTCCTGATCATAGTTCAGCACTTCCTGCTGCCGATAGGTCCATTCCTGGGAAGCGTACTCGAGTTGCAGCCATTCCGGGAACCACGATCGGATCCAGCTGAGAATCAGGTTGTATCGCTCAAACACGATAATTCGGTCGGGCCGCACACCCGCCCGCATCAACCCGTCCACCACTTCCATCACCAGAGCGGGGGACGACTGGATACGGTGATTGCCGTTGGGGTTCACCTTAATGCCTACCACGTCGGATGGCCCGGCAAAACGCCGCCAGGACATCACATAATCGCGAGCTCCTGTAAGCTCACGCATCCCGGCTCTCAGCATTTCCCGAACGGCCTCTGGCTGGGCGACGCCATTCACCACGCAGCCGGAATGGCCAATGGCCACCACCTTGCCGCGAACAAGCCCCGGCATTGCAAGTCTCGGGTTAGCGGCAGCCGTGCCGTGATGCACGGTTGCTGCCAGTGCCGCCATGGCAGGTGACCCTGCTGCCACCCTCAGCCAATCTCTCCGAGACCACCCACTCGTCGAGCGCATTGCTTTCGGCCTCCGTGGTTACGCTAAATGCTGCGTCCCGGTTTCCCGGATGTGCTACAAGTGCGTTTGGTTGAAGATACTGGAGTATTAAGAATCTGTCAATCTTATTTATCTTGTGCGTGTTTTTCTTGTGCGATTGCAATGCAACACTTCGCAACTGCAATCAGCCCTTCTCCATGTGGCACAATGAGGAAGTTCCCCGAGTTTTGCCCCTTGCTTAGGCAACGCCCCTGCGCTGCGTTCGCGCAATGAATGCCAAGTGCCGCCACCTGCGTTTGGTCGCGGCAACAATTACAGAATCCTTGCGTGCTCGGTTCGCGCGCTGCGTCCATTCATGAAACTTTTTGCCTGTTGCTTTCCTATAGCTTGCTGGTTTCAAAGTGCCAGGGCACTTTCATTGATGCTAGTCGCGCTGGCTTTGTGCCTGCCTGGCCAGCCTACCCTGCCGACGTCCGACAGCGGTGTGGTGAATGGGGTTGAATTCTCCACGAAAGACAAAGGGCAGCCTTCTGCTTCTCCGGAGCATATGGCAGCGCCTGAGCGTTCAGATGCCGCGGAAAGGCTAGAGCCGGAACTCGCCCCTGGTGAGACGGGGGCTGCGCAAGCTTCCCAGGAATCTGACCCTGCGAGTCTCCGTACAGAACTCAATCTGCTGGGCCAGACCGACGCGAAGTCCGGCGAAAGCCGCCGGAATGAGAATGTCCAGTTCAATCTCATCGACAACAACGCCCTCAAGGAACTCAACCAGCGCCTAGGCACCACTCCCACAGCGGTAGCGGAATTTCAGCCCCAAGGCAACTACTTCAGTGCCGAATACGGCAACCCGGCTTCCATGCCTATTCACCTTCCAGGCACCCCGCTGCGAGGATTCCATGGTCGCCTGAATTACGGACATCTGAACAGCATTTTCAGCGCGCGAGCGTTCTTCCAAGTGGGGGCAGTGAAGCCGGCCCGCGAGAATGAATGGGGCGCCACCGTGGGTGTCGATCTTTGGAAGGGAGCCTCGTTCACCTTCAGTGGCAACCAGCAGAAGATTCGCGGAAACGTCAACGGCAACGTGCTTGTTCCCAAGGACGACGAACGCACGCCGCTTACCACTGACCCGATGCTGGGCGACTTCGTTGCGCGCATTCTGAACGCCTACCCCCAGGAACAGCCCAACCGTACCGATATTAACGAACGGATGCTGAACACTAACTCTCCGCAGACCGTGGACAACAACACCATCGGCGGCACTCTCGACCAGCAGCTCGGCGAAAACGACAAGCTGGTGCTCAGCTACTCCTTCATCGGCCAGCAGGTGGAAGCCTTCCAGTTGGTGCGCGGCCAGAACCCCGACACCACCACCCGCTCGCACCGCGCCCGCATCACCTGGAACCGTTCCTGGAGCCCGCAGACAACAACCAGCTTCAGTGCGGGCTTCGACCGTGCCGGCATCCTCATTGTGCCGGAACGCAACTCCATCGGCTTCAGCATCTTCCTAACCGGCATCATTGAAAACCTGCTGGGCAACACGGTGATCCCCATTGATCGCGCGCAGAACGACTTCAAGTACGCCGCTCAAGTCCAGCGTGTCAGCGGCAATCACACCCTTACTGCCGGCGCATCCCTGATCCGCCGCCAATTAAACGGGGAAGAATCCGATACCGCGCTCGGAGCGTTCTCCTTCTTCAACAACTTCGGCAACGATACCCTCACCAACCTGCGCCTGGGCCTTCCCAGCACCTACTTCCGTTCCGTAGGCGAGGTGAATCGTGGATTCCGGAACTGGGACATGGCCTATTACTTCGGCGACAAGTGGAATGCCACCACCAATCTCTCGCTGAACATAGGATTGCGGTGGCGTCCCATCACCCGCCCCTACGAGGTGAACCGCAAGAACGAACTGGCCTACCGCAGCGACTGGAATAATGTCGGCCCCACGGCTGGCATTGCCTATCGCCTTCCAAAGCGCTGGGGCGTCTTCCGCGCCGCCTACGCGCTGCAGTATGGAGAGATATTCCCTGTCACCTTTCAGCAGATCCGGTTGAACGCTCCCCTCAACTACAAGCTCATCGTCAACGATCCGGACTTCCTCAATCCGTTGGGGCATATCGACTTCAACAACCTGCAGAACACGGCCGCGGTGAATTACGACCTGGATAAGGACCTGCGGACGCCCTACTCGCACCAATACAACGGCACCTGGGAGTTCGAGCCCCGCTCCAACTGGCGGGTCCAGTTCGCTTACATTGGCTCTCGTTCGCCGAAACTGCTGCAGCACTGGTATTTCAACCGGGCGCGTCCGGTTGAAGGCATCCCACTCACCACCGCTACCATCAATGCGCGACGCCCCTTGCAGGACACTCTTGACATCCGCCGGGTGGTGAATGGCTCATTCGCCTGGTTTGACGCCTTCAAGTCCAGTCTCACTCTCGTCAACTGGCATGGCCTCAGCCTCGAATCTTCTTATTGGTTCTCGAAAGCCCTCGACCTCGGCAGCGACTACAACAACACCGCCTACGATACAGATTCCTTCCGCACCCGCAGCCAGTGGGAGGAGAATGTCCACGACGAGCAGAAGAGCCGCAGCCGTTTCGACCAGCCCCATGCGTACTTGCTGCGCGCCAACTACGACACGCCCGCCCTGCGCGGTATCGCCGGCAGCGTCTTCAGTCACTGGAGCATCTCCAGCGTCACTCTGCTGAAGAATGGCACCCCCTTCAACATTCAAACCGGTTCTGACGCGGCTGGCTTTGGGAATGTGGACGGCACCAACAGCGACCGTCCGCACATTCTGAATCCTGCCATCCTGGGAGCCACAGCGGGCCACCCCGACAGCTCTCGCGACATCCTTGCCCGCGACAACTTCGGCTACTTCGACGTGCGCCAGGGCGAACTGGCAGGTAGCCTGGCCCGTAACGCCTTTCGCAAGGGTCCGATTCGCAACGTGAACGCTTCACTCGCGCGCACTTTCCCCGTGCGCAACGACATAGAACTCCGCTTCCGCGCCGAGAGTATCAATTTCCTCAACACGCCGCAGTTTGATACGCCGGGCTTCCGGTTGATTGACCCAACTTCGGCTTCATCACCAACACCCTTAATGATGGACGCACTTTGCGTGTTCAGTTGAGCTTGGTCTTCTAGGCTGGCAGCCCGCTGCAACACGCCCATCCATCACCAATTACGGGCTTCGCAGCAGAAGACACTCTTCTGGTTTGTCCAGCTGCTAGGCTTCTAGTGAAGACCACTCATGACGGAACAATCGGCAGGCTCCGGAAAAGATCCCATTCCAGTCAGTTCACTCATCCCTTTTCTGCTGATGGCGTTCGGCCTGGCGTGGGGAATTATCGCCCTGTTCGTTGTGATTCCACAGCAAATGGCTGCGGCCGTGGGAGAGTTATCCGGCGACCATCCTCTTTACTTCCTGGCCGTCTACGCCCCGGCAATCGCAGCCATCCTTATCGTTGTCCACAGGACTGGTGCCAAAGGTCTCCGGGCTTTCCTTTCTCGCGCTCTTCTATGGCGATGCCAGCCGGCCTGGTATGGCTTTCTGATTCTGGGAGTCCCACTGCTGTACTTCGCGGGCGCCGCATGGAAAGGCGAATTCATGGCAGACCCATTCCCGTTCCCCTCTGTGCGGGCCTTCCTCGTCGCCTTGGCGCTCGCCGCCGTCAAGGGGCCGGTGGAGGAGTTCGGCTGGCGCGGTCTGGCCCTTCCGCTGCTACAGCGAAGATTCGCTCCTATTTGGGCGGGGGCGATGCTCGGCGTTATCTGGGGCTTCTGGCACCTGCCGGCATTCCTATTGAGCGGCACTCCGCATAATGCATGGTCCTTCGGCCCGTTCTTTGCCGGATCCGTGGCGGTAAGCATCATCCTTACACCCATGTTCAACGACTCTCGCGGCAGCATTCTCCTGGCGTCGCTGGTCCACTTCCAACTCAACAACCCTCTCTGGCCGGATGCACAGCCCTACGACATGGTTCTGTTTGTCGCAGCCGCCGGAGTAGTGATCTGTCTCAACTGGCGTGCTCTGTTTACGAGGGTATCCGCTGTCACCCAAGTAGTGCCCATCCGCACACATCCAGATCACACCAAGAAATCGGCTTCAGGCTGAGAGCCTTTCAGACGCATGTTACAGTGCAAGATAGATGAAGATAACCCGTCGTGAATCTCTCTCAGCGCTTGTTGGCGCGGCTTCGATCCCCGCCTTGCCGGCACTGGCCCAGGACAACAAGGCCGGGGGACACACGCCCCAGCGCTATTCCCTCGCTGTTTCCACTTACTCCTACTGGCACTTTGAGCCGGTGAAGTTTCCCATCGAAAAGGTGATTGAGAATGCCGCCCGCATTGGTTTTGAAGGTGTCGAGATCCTTCATCGCCAGATGGCCGATGAAACCCCTTCCTACTGCATGCGCCTGAAGCAGATGGCCTTCGACTACGGCCTCTCATTGCCGATGCTCTCCATTCACCAGGATTTCGTGGAGCCCGAGGCCGATGAGCGTACCCGCAACGTGGAGCACACCATCAAGTGCATCGAACTCGCCGCCCGCATGGGCATTCCCGCTGTTCGCCTGAACAGCGGCCGCTGGGGCACCACCAGCAGCTTTGACGAACTGATGACCAAGGCAGGCATCGAACCGCCATTGCCCGGCTACACCGACGAAGATGCATTCAAGTGGGTGGGCGATTGCATCCAGCGCTGCATTCCCACCGCACAGCGCGAAGGCGTGGCCATGTGCATCGAAAATCACTGGGGACTCACTACCTCAGTGGACAACCTCATCCGCATCTACAAGGAGTCCAGCTCCCCCTGGCTGAAGATGAACGTCGACACCGGCAACTACCCCGGTGACCCCTACGAGGGTTTGCAGAAGCTAGCTCCTTACGCCCACATCATCCAGGCCAAGACCTACGAAGGCGGCGGTGTTTGGTATACGCTGAACCTCGACTACAAGCGCATTGCCAGGATTCTCCGTGAAGCAGGCTTCAAGGGCTGGATCTCGCTGGAAATGGAAGGCAAGGAACCCGCCGAAACCGCTGTCCCCAAGGCCTACAAGACTCTCCGTGATGCGTTTACGGCCTGACGCCCGATCCTGCAATAGCAAAGGCAACGGGCAGGTGAATGCCCGTCGCCGTTCCTCATCCGCGCCGCTTCCGCGCTTCCGTCAACCGGGACCCCAGCGCCTCAGCCTCATCCCGCTGGCCCCTTATCTCCGGTGGGTACTCACGGTATTGCTGCGAGATTGCGTCCACTAACGTCCCGGCCTCTTCCAGCTTGCCCTGGAGCAGGAGGCACTCGGCAAGCGAAAGCCTGGTGGCTGCCAGTAGTCCAGGCGACATGCGCAAATGTTCCCTCACGCGCACGGATCGCCGCAACAGTTCCTCCGCCTCCGTCAACCGGCCAGCTTCTCTTGCCGCCTTGCCTGCTTCCAGCGCCAGTTCGGCCAATTCCGGATCCTCGGAAAGCCCAAGTCTGCCCCACACAGCAAAAGCCTCGGCAAAGTGCTGCTCGGCTGCCGCCAAGTTGCCCGCCTGCATTTCTGCCATGCCCAGCAGACGCAAGCTCTTCACCCTGGTAACGTGGTCCTTCCCATACGTTGCCTCATGCACCTCAAGCACCCGGCGGAACCTCGTTTCCGCGCTTATGGGATCCCCGTGCGACATGGCGTAAAGGCCCTGCAATTGCAGTACCGTCATGGCATCGAAGGAATCCGGCTGCACCGTTGTTGCACGTATCGAGGCGCAAGCCGCAAGGGGTTCCGCTGCCGCCTCCGTGTCGCGCATCCGGAGATAGGTTTCGGCCATCCCGCAGTAGCAGTGCGCCAGGTTCGGGTCCTCTTCCCCGTCTGGCCCTCGCAGGATACGGGCCACTTCCTGGAACGCCTGGATTGATGCGGCATAGTTGCCGCGCAGACTCTCCAGATTGCCAATCGTGTCGTAAGGGAAGGCCATCGCTTTCGGCACCTGCTTCCACCGCGTCTGCATGAGTTCCTTCACTTGGCGAGTCATCTCGAAGGATTCATCAAATTTGCCCTGCCGGAATAGCGCGATGCTGAGGTTAGCCATCAGCGGGATGTAGTTCCTTCCGTCGAGCGGTTCGATGGCGAGTCCATCCCGATAAGCCCTTTCAGCCTCGGCGTGTTTCATTTGGTGCGAAAGCGCATTGCCCAGCGTGGAGAGCGCAATCGACAGCCGCTTGGGGCGATGCTGTTGGGCCACCTCCACCAGCTCGCGGGCAGTCGCTTCCGCCACCGCAAGCTCTCCGGTTCTCCAGCAGGTTTGAGTATTCCGTAAGCGCCGCAATGCGGACCTCACACCGCTCTCGCCCACCGCCCTCAGCAACTGCATGGCTTCTTCCAGATGCAAACGCGCATCCTGCCATCGTCCCAGCCGCTGGTATGCCGCGCCGACACCCATCTGAAGATTGGCGCGCAGTTCCGGGTCGGTCACCTGTTGAGCCCGAAGACTCCTGGCTCCCATGTCCAGCATCTCTCGCGCGGTAATCTCCCTTCCCGCATTGGGCTCCCGTTCCGCGTTGCCAAACAACTCCACCATGAAGTCACTCACCTGGCGGGCGTTGCTACGCTCGCGAATCGCTGCATCGCGCTCCATTTCCAGCCGATCGTTGGCTATCGCAAGCTGAATGGCAAGCGCCACCACCGCCAGTGCCAGGAATGCCGCCAGCGCCGTTTCCACCCGGTGCCGTCGCATGAACTTTGATGCCACGTACCACGCGCTCTCGCCATGGGCCAGAACCGGCTGCCCATTCAGGTGACGTCGGAGATCGTCCGCTAGCGCGTTGGCAGACCGATAGCGCCTCTCGGGTTCTCTTGCCATCGCCTTCAATACGACGTTGTCAAGTTCGGCTGGCACGGTAGGCAGCCCCGCCTTCCGGGCACGCACGCTTGGTTTTGGCGGATCATCGTGCAGGATCCGATAGGCCAGGGGTCCCAGGTCCGCGGTCTGAAACGGTCGCGCCCCTGCCAGTAATTCATAAAGAATTACGCCAAGCGAATACACGTCGGAGACCGTAGATATCGGTTCTCCCCGAATTTGCTCCGGGCTGGCGTAGTCGATGGTCAGCAACTGCCCGGTTGCTTGCGTCAGTGGTTGGGTTTCCCCTCCTTCGTCCGCCAGTACCTTGGCAATCCCGAAATCGAGCAGTTTCGGTGTACCGTCGACCGTCACGAGAATGTTGGAAGGCTTCAGGTCCCGGTGCACAATTAGATTCGAATGCGCATACTGCACGGCATCACAAATCTTCGCCACCAGTTCCAGTGCCTGCTTGCGGCCTAGCTGCCTTTCCCGGCAATACGCGAAGAGAGGCTTCCCTTCCACGTACTCCATCACCAGATAAGGTTGCCCTTTGCTGGATTCGCCGCCCTCAATTAACCTTGCGATGTGCGGGTGCTCGAGGTCCGCCAGAATCTGACGCTCCTGCCGGAAGCGCCTCACGTACTCCGGCCGATCCAGCCCGAGGTTCAGGAATTTGATCGCCACCTTGCGATCAAATTGCTTGTCATCGCGGGTACCTAGGTATACTGTGCCCATGCCGCCCCGGCCTATCTCTTGTACCAGGCGGTAGGGTCCCACGCGTTCATGCCCATGGGAAGCCGCATCATAGGCAACCTGCTGCACGATATCATCCAGCTGGCCGGTGGGTGAAGCCCTCAGCAACTCCCTAACTTCCTCAAGCACCAGCGCGTCATCTGCGCATTCGGATTCGAGCGCCTCCGCCTGCTGCCCGGCCGGCAATTCACTCAGCCGGTGATACAGAGACTGGATTCGCTCCCACTGGTTTGGACTCATGGCGCATCCTCGTTTGGTCGCTGAACTTCGAGTTCCTTGGCCAGCCACGCTTTGGCAAACTTAAGATCCCGAAACAACGTGGACGGCGACAACCCCATTGCCATTGCCGCCTCCTCTTTGGTCATGCCTCCAAAAAAGATTAGCTCCACGATGCGCGCCTTGCGCTCGTCGATAGCCGCCAGCTTGTCGAGCGCAGCATCAATCTCTACCATCCGCGAGAACGACTCCTCCGTTACAGCCATTGATTCCTCGAAGCTCACGGGAGCCCATCCGCCACCCCGGCGCTCCCGCCGCTTTGCCCGGGCATGGTCCACCAGAACACGGCGCGTGACGTTTGCGGCCACCGCGAAGAAGTGGATCCGGTCGTTCAGGCTGGGGTTTGATCGCGCCAGTCGCAGGAACGCTTCATTCACCAGTTCGGTGGGCTGGATGGTGTGCCCCTTGCGCTCTCCGCCCAGGAACCGGCGTGCCAGCGAATGGAGCTGCTCATAGGCAAGTTCCATCAACTGGTCCCTGGCTCCCTCATCACCATCGCGCCACCGATGCAGCAGGACAGTAATATCCCCTTGGGGTACTTCAGAGTCTGGCATAGATTCCTGTGATGCTTTTCAGACTACCAAACCGGCAACCGCCCCCCTGCCGCTGCCGTGCCTCGTGCCCGTGAGCGCTGATGAGGGCGAAAGCAACGCCCTGACTACTCACACCCGTGCCTTGTTTGGCGAAACCCGGCCCCTTCGGGCGGCGTCCAGAATGGCCAAGGGTTCATAGAATGCCGGGCATCCTTTCCAAGGCAATCGCTATACTTCTCTGTCTCTGTGCGGCGCTTGCCGCTAATGGTCAATGGCCCACTTTTCGTTCAGATGCGCCCCTGGTTGTTGCCCACACCACTGTCAAGGACGCCAAGGGAGCCTATGCCTGGGGTCTTGAAGCTGAGCACTTCCAGTTGCTCGTCGACGGGAAGCCAGTCCCCTTCGATCTCGATCATGCCTACGTACCGATTTCCCTCGTATTGGTTGTAGAAAATTGCGGGGAGTGTGGCGCGGCCATCAAGAAGCTACGCAAGGTGGGGTCGATGATCGAGCCGCTCATCACCGGAGAGCGTGGTGAGGTGGCGCTGCTTACCTACGCGGGCGAAGTACGTGAGCAGCAGCCTTTCCTGCGCGGCGCTGACGGCATCTCGGAATCCATGGCTAAGCTAAGGCCTGCCGGGCGCGGCGCCGTGCTTTACGATTCCCTCTCTCTCGCGGTCTCGCTGCTCGAACATCGCCTGCGCGGGCGCCGCGGCGTCATTCTCCACATTGGCGAACGTATCGACCGCGGCAGCAAGCACTCCTTCGAGGAGGTCGCCAACCGCATCGAGCAACACAATATCCTTCTCTACTCGGTTACCTACTCGCGCTTTGCCAGCGCATTCACCGACCGCGAAGCCTGGAAGGACCGCACGCCCGACAGCGAATTTTACGACAAGCCCGCCGATGGCGTCCTCCGTACCCCTCCCCCCGATGCCCCCTTCGGCCATGCCGGCCCGCCTCCGGCGAATTCCCCAGGGGCCGCCGTCATGGGAAATGGAGCGGCTCCATCTCCAGGGCCACTCAGCGGCCCTAGTCCCAGCGGTGGCGCCGACCTTGGAGCGCTGTTCCAGATACTGGGAGATGCCGCAAAGAAGAACGCGGCGCGAGAACTGGCCCGGCTCACCGGAGGTGACGAAGCAAGCTTCAACAAGCAGAAGTCACTCGAAAATGCCATCGCCCGCATCGGCGAGGAACTCCACAGCCAGTATGTGCTGAGCTTCCGTCCACCAGAAACTGAACCGGGACGCTACTACCGCCTTGAGGTGAAGGTATCTAAGCCAGACGCGCGCGAAGTACGCTCCCGGCCCGGTTATTGGATGCCCGGCACTCCCTGACTCGGTCCGCCATATCGGGTACGCTGGTAGGCGCCCATGTGGAAAGGCTGTGTCTTTTTTCTCGTCCTCTTCGGTGCCTGCTTTGTGGTGGAGTGGGTATTGCTTCCTCAGGCCGCCGAACCCTACCGATGGCAGTTCTCGATCGCACTGGCATTTCTGGTTACTCTGGTTGTCAGCCAGCTCTGGAGCCTGTGGCACTCTCTCGGGCGCTGGCGCCTTTCCCACAAGGATCAGGCAGCCTGGCAGAACGGAGATCTTGTTGCCGCAAGCGGGCCGTTACAGCCACTGCGCCTGTCCTTGAAAGCACCAGTTTCCGGACGAGACGTGGTGATCTACGAGTTCCAAGTGCTCCGGCCCTCAGAGAACCGGAAGAGTGAGGATTCTGAGCGCATTGAGGTGGTCAGCTACGGAATGGCGCCCTGCGGCGTCTACACCAACACCGGGATGCTGCGGCTTACCGGTTTCCCCATCCTCATCTACTTTCCAAAAACCACCTTCGCTGCCAAGGATGAACTCAAGCAGGCTGCCCGGCATATCGCCGCCAATCGTTGGACCAGGAAGGGTGGTTCCATCAGAGAGAGCATCCAGCAACTCATGTCGCTCTATAGCGCGGCCGACGCGAGCACTGAACAGCATTTCGTGAACCCACATTCCGTCCTGCCAGTCACCATTGCGGAGCAGGATGGCGCTCTCAGTCAGCGCCGGGGAGAACCAGATTCCCCGGAACTGACTGATCGCATCCACAGGTTGCTTCGACAGCAGCGGGCTACGGCGCAAGAGATCGTCATCGAAGCCGGCACCACTGTCACGGTCTTCGGAATGTACAGAGCAGACATCCGCGCCATTGACGTTGCCACCGCACTCTTCAACGTGAACCGCGCGCTTTACCCCGGCTCGCTCAATCAAGTAGTGGGCCGGCTGGTGCGGAATGCAGCTTTGGGCCCGTTGGTGGTCTCAGCACTCGCCGCGAGCGCACACCACTTCGCATTCGTCGACGACGGTGTTTGGCTGCGCAAGTTGGCTGGCTTCGTTGGTGAATAGCGATATGCACTCGGCATCCTCTGCCCCCAGCCGGAAACCGGGAACAACTTTACCAGCCAAGCTTCACCGATGCGTTGTCTAGGTAATCAGCTTCCCTGAATTCGCGTAATCGCCAGCGCCACCAGGGGAATCGAAAACCCAATCGCCAAGAGTACGGTACCAACTTGGCGTTCCTGAGGGTGTTTGAACCAGAGATAAATACCGCTCACCCCCAACAGAAGAAGACCCACCGATACCCCGAACGAGAGCAGCGCCCACAGATTGGCTGGCAGGAAATCGTGCCAGAATCCATGGTTCACATGGAGTTGGATCAGAGTCTCGTAGAAGTTGAAGCGGCGGGTTTCGAGCTGCGCTACTCCGGTGGCTGGAAAATAGGTAACGTCCACATGAGTGCCTGGCCGCCAGACGATGAACCGTGTTTCTGTGTCGGTCGTTCGCACGTTGCGCAACTCTCCCTTCATGCCATGGCCGCGCATGAGTTCGAGCGCGACCGCACGCGCCTCGACTCCTGGCTGCAGTTGAGAGGTGGTGCTGCTCCGTTCGGCTCCGCTTGGGAACCACGGGCGGTAGATGATTACCACAGAACTCACCGCAAACAGCAGCGCGACGAAGAAGAAGGCGACGCCGGCCGCCAGATGGACATTCCGCCATAGTTGAAACATTGGCTATCTCGTCCCCCACCACAGAGCCGCGAACACCATGCCGGAAATGCCAAGCGTTGCCCAAGCCCAAACAACTCTTGGGCGCGTTGCCAGCCAAAGGTAAATGCCGCTTAGCGTCATCATCAGGAACGCCCAATTCGCAAGTTCGTTGTAGTAGCCCCAGATCCGCGATGCAAGTTCACCCGGGCCGCGACGGGAACTGCCCGCATGCGATTCAGCGATGAACCCCAAGATATTGTTCTGACGAATTTCCACCCGCAGTTTTCCTTCGGCTTCCAGGTAGGTGAGGTCTCGCCGGCCATTGGGGCCGAAAACCGTGAAGCTAAGGTTCATCTCCGCATTGCGTCTGCGAAGCTGAGGTGCGCCCACGGTTCGTAACCCGCTTGCCGCAAGCGCAGCTTCACAGAGCGCCTTATCGTCCAGGTTCCCCGGCGCCTTCCACTCCAACTCCCGGAACGATGTGGGCACCGGTTCGCGCCAGCCATCCGGTGATGGCAGAAACACCGCGTGGATTCCAGTGACTCCCCATACGACGAACGCAGTGAAGGTCAACAGACCCGCGTACATGTGCAACTTCTTGATCCACAAAAACATGGCAGTCATCACTATAGCGCTGCAAATGGGGAGTTGAGAGAGAACCCGCGTCTCCGGCGTTAGCCAGAAGGTAAGTCGTCTCTCTAGAGCTATCGCTCTGGGGCAGGGGCCGCGGCAACAGAAGTGAAGATAGCGGGCAGGCACCGCACCGGGTCGAAGTCCCATGCCGCTGCTCGGGACGACCAGCCGATGCGCACATCGAAGATTGGGCACGCCGTTCCGCGGCCGGAATGCTATTCGTAGCGGAACTGCGCGGTTGCCGTTGCGTCCGCGAGGGCCGTGGCACGCACCCAGTAGGCATCGAAGCCCGCCGGGAACTGGTGCTCGAACGGTCTGCCCGCTGGTACCGCGAAGGTGGCGTAAGGTTGCCAGTGGCCAGTGCCGGTGATGTCCACCTCCACGCGAATCGGTATCTCTCCCGGCCGATCGTGGCTCAGCGTCAGGTGCTTCCGGTCGTAGCCGGTCATCAGGTAGGGGTCAGATGGCGTTCCCGCCGTGACGGCCGTGCCGTGCCAGGGTCCTCCCTCGCCGCGTGGCTTGCCTAACTGCCATAGATCATCCGCCACTCCCAGCCAAAGCGCCGCTTTGCCGTCCGCGGAGCGCACGATATGGGGGTTGGACGGGGCTTCCGTGGCTACGCCGCTCAGCACTAGCAGGCCGCGCCAGGAAGCGAAATCGTGGATCGCCATATTGTGGGTGGCAACGGGCCGCACTACGGCCACGCCGCCGGCGTTGATAGCGGGCAGTTCATAGAGAGTTCCGTGGGCATTGAAGAGGTCGCGCTCGGTGACAATCTCGCGGGCGATGCGCACGCCTTCCGTAACACCGGGATTGTCGAACGCAGCATCGCCCTTGGGCAAGCGCCAGCGGTTGCCTTTGTCGTCGATATAGATGACGGAGGCGGCATCCGTGCCAAGTGCGCCCCGTGGCGGCGCCAGATTCTCGCGCACCCAGGTGTGCAGAGAGGTGTCGCTGAGGCGATGCAGGGCAAGGTCCGGGCCCATTTCGTATAGCCCATCTTCCTGTGCGAAGAGCAACGTGCCGCGATTCTCGCCGCGCGCCCACAGCCAGCCGCGCGAGGCGTCATTTGCACCGGGCTTAGCCAGTCCCGCAAAGATCGCTGACGCCTGGGCACTGCGCGTGTCCGCATTCGAGTAATGGAAGTACGCTGTGGCGGATCTGACGGCCCGGTTTGGCTTTAGCCGCAGCCAAACACCGCGATCGGTGGGGCTGAAGGCCGTGTAGTTGTAGCCAACCGCTGGCACTGTGATCTCGCGCAGCTTGCGCCACTGGCCGTTGCCGCGCTGGTCCACTTCCAAGGTAAAGGTGATCGCTTGGTCGGAAGCATGGGCGAGGTGCAACAGTCGCCTTTCGTAGCCCGCAAAGAGGTATGGCTCAGAGGCTTCCCCTGCCTTCAGGTCGTCGCGCAGCCACACGCCGCCGCGGCCGATTACAGGACCGAATCGGTCGAGCTGCGCGGGTTCTACGAACCAGAGGTTGGATTGCGATTGGCCGGGACCAGCGATCTTCCCCTTGGCGGCGCGGGTGTTCAGGAACTCCGACTTCGCGGAGTCGTCCGCGCCAAAGACGATGCGGTCCTTCCAGCGTGTGAAGTCGCCGATCACCTTTAGATACGTGGAGCGAGGGGCGATGCCGGCGGAGTTAGCGGCGGTGAAGCTGCTTGGGAAACGCCAGAACGTGCCGTGCATCGTCATCAGCAGGTCCTTCTCGCCAATCTCGCGGATGCGCGGCCACTCGGTGTTCCAGCCGTGTGCGCCGTCGTAGGTGTGAGCGGCTTTGGGAAGACGGTAAGCGTGCCAGCGGCCTTTGTCAAGCAGCATCAGGATCACCGAACGGTGGTCCCAGCCAGTACTCCAGATTGGATCGCGCTCGGGGTCGTTGTTGCCGAAGATGCCGCCGGGGCCGCTCACTTCTGTGAACTGATTGCGGCGGACCACGCGCCAATCTTTCCCATTCCATTCAGCCAGACAGCCGGAGGGAATGTCCGGAGGCAGCAAGCCGCCGCCCACTTCGCCGTTGTTTGCGTACACCACACGGCCCTGCCCGGAATAGAAGCCCTTACCGTGATAGCCGGGAAGCAGCGGTCCAGCCACATCCTTCGCCCGCTTGTCGCGCACTGCCACGTTGGCATCTTCATAGAGTTGCGTAACCTCCAGACTGTTCACGTCCACGTCGTAGAAGCCTTCCTCCATGCTTGCGACATAGATGCGTTTTGCGGGATCAGTAAGGTGAC
This sequence comes from Bryobacterales bacterium, assembly GCA_026129915.1. GTDB lineage: Bacteria > Acidobacteriota > Terriglobia > Bryobacterales > Bryobacteraceae > JACTMJ01. The sequence goes on along the minus strand of JAHCHD010000010.1, from coordinate 22,628 downwards.
GCGCATTGCCGGTGGGCCGGCCCGGCATCTGCTCGAAGGGGATCACGCGCACCTTGCCCTTAGCGTCAATCACATAAGGGCCAATGAACAGCTGTTGCGATTCCCGGTGGATCATGCGGTTGGCGGGAGTGCCGCCAATGCTTTCCGGGCGAATTTTCGGGGTGAGCGCGTCGTCGATTTCGTAGAGCTTATCGGAGCCGCCGAATGGCTGGTGAGGCGAGTAGGTGATCACCCACAAGCGGTCTGCCCACGGTACCACGCCGCCGGTGCCGCACTCGCTGCCCTCGTTGAACAAGGCGAGGTGCGGGTAAATGCCGCTGATCTGCTTTTGCTGCGCGGGCAGCGATGGCGTCAAGGCAGCCAGAATGACAAGTGCCAGTGACGCTAACCAAAAATTGGTGCGCGGGGCGGGGAAGGTTGGGCAAGCCATGAAAAGTTCTCCGTTGCAGGTACGCTATCAAAGGAAACGGCCATGGTCTTGAGACAAATGTCCTAGCTAGGCGACAGCCGCGGAACCGCCTCCGGGAGACTCGTCCTAAATAGGCGCTTTCTAGATTGGTTTGGCCATATACTGGCAGTTTACCCGCCAGCTATGGAGGCTGCTCTTGATGTTTACCCCTGCGAATCGCGGCGCGTCGCGCCTGGTGTGGGCACTCCTGCTGCTGAGTGCGCCCATCCTTCTGGCACCTTGGAATCTGCATGCGCAGGGTGGTCCAGATTCGAAACTGGATGAGTTTAAGGAACTCGCTACCAGCGTGGAAATGGTGATGGTGCCCATGCGCGATGGAGTGGCACTGGCTACCGATGTGCACTATCCGAAGGGGAAGCCCGGTCCGTTTCCCGTGATCTTTGTGAAGACGCCCTATAACTTCAATAAGCTGACGGCAAACAACGTCGGGTTTCCGCTCAGGCCATCAAGCGTGGCTACGCCTACGTGGTGCAGAACGAACGGGGCCGCTACTACTCGCGCGGGGACTGGGAAATTCTGGGTAACCCGGCCCGCGACGGCTACGATTCCCTCACGTGGCTAGCTGAGCAGCGGTGGTCAAGCGGCAGGGTGGCTACCTATGGCTGTTCCTCCACCGCGGAGTGGCAAATGGCCCTTGCCGCGAAGAAGCACCCTGCACACAAAGCAATGGTGCCGATGGCGGCAGGGGCGGGCATCGGGCGTGTGGGCGAGTTCTTTGAGCAGGGCAACTGGTATAAGGGCGGCGTCCACCAGACGCTGATGACGGTGTGGCTCTTTGGCGTACAGCAGAATGTCCGGCCGCAGTTTCCTGAAGGCCTTCCGCAGGAACAACTACAGCGCCTTCGCAAGATGTATGACCTCGCCGCAAACATGCCGGAAGTGAACTGGAAGAAACAGCTCCGCAAACTCCCAGCAGTTGACTGGCTGCGCAACGCGGGCGCGAATGAAGGCCCTGGCGCCGAGTTCTTGAAGCGCGGCCCGAACGACCCCAAGTGGTATGAGGGAGGGCTCTATCACGACGACCAGGACTTCGGCGTGCCTGCCTACTGGTTCAATAGCTGGTTCGACGTAAGCCAGGGGCCCAACCTCGCGCTGTTCAACCACATCCGCCAGAAGGCCTCGGATCCGGCAGTGCGCGACGGGCAATACTTGCTTGTTGCGCCTACCCTTCACTGTGCGTTCGGTGCGATTCCCAAGCACAAGGACCTGGAGGTGGGCGAACTCAATGTGGGGAGGGCATGGTTCCCGGTCTGGGAAGAAGTGTTTGGCTTCCTCGACCATTACCTGAAGGGCGAAGCCAATGGCTTTCCCCAGAAAACGCCCCGCGTGCAGTTCTACACGATGGGCAAAAACCGCTGGGAGTCCTCCGGCGAGTGGCCACCAAAGGACGCCGTGATGAAGGAGTTCTATCTTGGCAGCGGGGGTAAGGCGAACAGTGTATTTGGCGACGGCGTGCTCGGGACGGCGATGCCCGCAGGCGCTGCTTCGGACAGCTTCACCTACGATCCCATGAACCCTGTGCCCGCTCTCGGAGGCGGCGTTTGCTGCAATGCGGGTTCCGCGCTCGGGGGCAGCTTTGATCAGCGGGACATTGAAGCCCGCGCCGACGTGCTGGTGTATACCAGCGAGCCGCTGGATGCGCCGCTGCAGATTACGGGCAGCGTGAACGCTACCCTGTACGTTTCGAGCGACGCCAAGGATACTGACTTCACCGTGAAGCTGGTGGATGTGCATCCCGATGGCGCCGCCTACAACGTCGACGACACCATCTTCCGTGCCCGCTACCGCGAGGGATACGACAAAGAGCGCTTCATGGAGCCTGGCCAGGTGTATGAACTCAAGTTGTCCCCGATGTCCACCAGCTACCAGTTCCTGAAAGGGCATCGAATTCGCGTGGAGGTTTCGTCCAGTAAGTTTCCGCAATATATGCGGAACCTGAATACCGGCGGCCACAACTACGATGAAACCAAGGGCGTAGTGGCCCACAACTCGGTGCACCACAATCAGCGATATCCGTCGAAGGTGGTGCTACCGGTGATGCCGGTGCGCGAATAGCGGCAACCAGACTGTCGCAATTGCGGGCTGGCTTCTCATCTGGGCGGGGTACCTTCCGGGTTGATGGGTCGATTGGACGGGTAACGATTTGCACTCCGCGCCCGTGAGCCGGAGTCAGGGTCGAGGTCGTATCGCGCCCGGCTTCCGCGCTAACGCCGCCAGCGCCTACAGCGCAATCGCTGGAGAATCATTCGCCCAATCCCATCGCGCACTCCTGGTGCGTGGTTCCTCGCCTCGAATTTCCCCAACGTAGATCCAGGCTGACGCATTCGGACTACCAGGAATCAGCTCGATACCACCAGGATTGAGCACGTGAGCATGACAACCGTTACTGGCAGCCAGAGCATCCTCTCCCAACGGCTTGGAGTGAAGGCATTCGCGATTACACCTAGCACGAGGTAGGCAATCACAAACCATATAGCTACCGAAGCAAACGGCTGCCACGCGGGCACAGCCAGTCCCGCGCGGATCAATACCACCAAGGCAAATCCCAGCAGTAAACAAATGGACAGCAGAGAAGCGGCGCGCATCGCGGGCGGGAGCCTGCCAGGGAACTTGCCGCCCCAAGCCGCCACTCCCCTAGGCATGCCGACGCTAAGCGCAACTTGAAACAGGACCACTATCATAGTCAAGGCAACAAACAGGATTGCGGCCATCGTCGTCACCATCTTTGCCCCGAATCTCGCATTAGTGTCCGTTACCCACCGGAGGAGCCTGTCGGCGTCGAATTCCAGCAATTGCTCGCACTCGAGGGACTCCTATCTGCAACTCATTACGCGATAATTCTCGTGAAACCAAAGTCAAACACCTTGCCGCCCCACCGTTGTTCCCAAACCTTGCAGATGGCCATTGCGCGCTTGGCTTCGAGGATAAGGTCCAGGGAAGTTGATACGAAATCAAGATGTTGTCTGTAAGCACCTCGTGGCAGCGGGTGGTCACTTGAAGCGCGAAACCACCTAAAACGCGCCCGCCCCTATTTCTATCACGAAGCGTGGCTCCCGAATCTGGGTGAAACCGCTTGTCCGTATTCCGATGCGCAGACCCGAAAAGCGGTAACCAAGGGCAGCCCAACGGGCGCGGCCAGGAAGAGTGAGGCGGAACTTCAACCCCAGTTCACTTGCAAAGCCGTTGAAGTGCAACGGCTCTCCCTCTCTCCTGTCGGGGTTTCGGGTTATGCCCCGCTCATAGCCTCCAGACGCATACCAATCTACCCACCGTGACGCAGACGGCGTAACGAGGGCTTCAACTCCCCAACCTTCCATCAGAAGCGCCCGAGGAACCACCCAAACTTCTCGCAGGTCGAGGCCGGGTCCCTGCAAAGTGCCGCCGATCCGGTTGGTGTCCCATCGGAGGTTGAAGCCCGACACGAAACGGTATATGTTCTCAGGGTCGCTGAGGGCCTGGGCTTGCGACGACGAATGTTGCTGCAGTGGCCACTCCGGTCCGAACTGGTGGAATCGCATCATCTCATAGAGGCGCGCTGCCTCAGGTGCCGGCGGCATGCCGCCAGGCACATTCGATGCCGGCCGTAACTCATAACGGCCGAGCTGAGGCAAGTTCGTCGTACTGCGGGACCGTTGCCGCCCGCACAACTCCAAGTTCTCTGGGGGATAGAGTCGAAAAGCCTCATTCCGGGGTTTGGACATGCTGGACTGATACCGCGAGCCCATCAGCACCGACGACCCGAGCACGTCCCGTAAACCCCATGCGTCGTTGATGCGAACGTTCGCATCGTACCCGGGCGTGTAGACCCCATCCCCGTTTCGGTCCGGTACGCTAGCGTGCTTGCCCTCTTCAACGAGTATCGTTATCGGTAGCACAACGTCACGTTCTATGCGCAGGATATTCGAGTACCAATCCAGCCCGTGCGCCAATCCCTCAATGCGATCTACGCGCACGCGCCGGCAACCGTCCCCCGTCTTTTCCAGGTGGACGCGCATCACGACCACCTCAAGGTCGTGCCGGTGCGGCTTCAGCCCAAAGTCCTCGTCGTAGTAGAAGAAGTACTTAATCCTGAGTTGAGCCACCTTGTCAAAAAATTGCGCGCCTTGTTCACCTTGGCCGTGGTAGGGTTCATCACCGCGAAGCACGACGTCCGCTACCTGGTAGTAAACCACTGCGGATTCCGACGGAACATCGCTCGGATGCGCCTGTGGTACCGGCGCGCCGTTTCGAAGGATGAGGGGCTCGTCGGACGAGAACCAAAGTACCGGAGCGAGCAGGTGCGCGATGCCCGACAGATCTGGCACTGACGAGGGAGTTCCCTGCCAAACCACGCCCGGCATGGGTTCGGTGTCGCTGGGCTCCGGGCAGGCGCAAACCGCGTTGATTGCTGCCACTGGCCTTTGCTGGACGGGAGCGGATTCAGAAGCCGCACACTCGCTAGCCAGCGCCGCGAGGAGCACAACGAAGGCGACGGCAATCGTTCCGGCGCGCAGCGAAGAGCCGCTAATCACGTCGACACACGAACGACCCTTGACTTGATTTGGCCGCGTGGCGGCCATTGGCAGTGGCCGGACGCTGGTGGCCAATTCCGCTTGGAAGTGCCCTCCACGGCGCAGCGCAACCCTTAGTCTGCCGTTTGTCGTTGGTTCCTGAGGCACTTGTTCCTCCCCACTTGCTGAGATTACGGGCGAAACCCCAATCGGGATCGCTCTCTCGACATCTCCTCTCGCGGATCGCACCGGACCTGAGGCCTGTCGTTCTGACCCGGACAATGATTAGGGTTATTGGTGTACAAGTTGAACCGCTAGATTCTATCGTATTGGAGGTGGCTTATCCGGCATCCGCATGTCAGCGGAGCACTAGCTCTGGGCCTCTCTCGTGGGAGAGACAGGCTGGGTTACCGATTGCCTTCCAGTTTCGCCACAAAGCCGGGCGTGACGAATTTCCTGAATTCGGTCAGTGGTGGTAACCACCTTTTGCGGCCCGCGCAGCCAGGCAGGGGATGAAGCGCGCTGACATGCGCATGTTTCGATACCAATTCCTCCTCACTCGATTTGGCTAGAGTCACTACAGACTGGAAGCCAAGGCTGGTGGGCCAGGTCTATTGCACAATCGGTGAATCGGTATGGGCTATCCGCTAGGTATCCACTGCTGACTGCCAACCTGCAAACACAAAGTACCATTCCCTGAATGTTGCCGGCCCCGTGGAGGTGGTCCCGCGTAGCTGCCACGCAGCGTGGCAGGCGGGATACACTAGAGCCCATTGAGGTATTAGCGCTGATGGTTATCTCGGACTTCATCCGGTTTGGTTCGCGGCGTCAGGTGCTGCGATTGATGAGTGCTGGTTGCCTGCTAGGGGCGACAGTGGCGGGTGTGGGCATGCAAGCCCAGGCTCAGGAGCAGCGTGAGCCAGGTGCGGTGGAGCGCCGTTATCGCACGGCGCCGTTGGGTTACGACAAGACTCCCGTACTCCCGGGCCAGCAATGGAAGGTGCATGACATCGCCCGGCCTCGCCCAGAGGTGGTAGAGCCGGGAACGTTCAGCACTTCGGACCAGCCAGGAAGACCACCTTCGGACGCCATCGTGCTCTTCGATGGCAGCGACCTTTCCGCCTGGGTGAACGAGCGCCGGGAACGCCGCCGACGCGGGGAGCCTCCAGCCCCAGTGCAGGAAGTTCCTGCGGAGTGGACGGTGCAGAACGGTTACTTTGAAATCAAAGCGGGCACGGGCTCACTGGTTACCAAGGAGAAGTTCGGTGACATCCAGTTGCACATCGAGTTCATGACGCCAACGGAATTCGAGGGCGACAGCCAGTGGCGTGCGAACAGTGGGGTGATCCTGATGAAGCGCTACGAGTTTCAGGTTCTGGATTCGTACAACAATCCCACCTATGCGGATGGGCAGGCGGCTTCGATCTATGGCCAGTGGCCTCCGCTGGTGAACGCTTCGCGCAAGCCGGGCGAGTGGCAGACCTACGACATCGTGTTTGAAGCACCGCGCTTCGAAGGTGGCAAGCTGCTGAAGCCCGCCTACTTCACCGCCTTCCACAACGGAGTGCTGGTACACAACCGCAAAGAAGCCATCGGACGGATGGCGCACCAGGTGGTGGGCACCTATGAGCCGCATGAGGCTGAAGATTCGCTGCTGCTGCAGGATCACGCGGTGAAAGTCCGTTATCGCAACATCTGGGTGCGGAAACTGAAGGGTTACGACGAGCGATAGTGGTTGCTGTCCTACCCATCGCTGTCCAGATTTGATACGCTAACGGGCATTGGGGGATGGAATGGCAACTGAAGTAAAAGGTCCACTCAACGGCATTGAAGAATGGGACGACGAAGTTAAGGAGCGTTATCGCCCTGGCAAGTCCCAGGAAGAATTCCGCAACTATGACGACACCGTGCACCCACGGGTGCGTGAGTTCTATCGCCAGAACCACACCAACCAGACCTATGATTTCGTGATGCAAAAGCGTGCGGAATACCTGCCCAAGCAGCGCATGGAGATGGGCATCTGGGAGGCCATGGAGTATCTGAACACGCTGGTGGATGACAGCGATCCGGACACTGATCTCTCACAGATTGAGCACAACCTGCAGGCCGCTGAAGCGATTCGCGCAGACGGGCATCCCCGCTGGATGCAGCTTACCGGGCTGATTCATGATCTCGGCAAAGTGATGTGCCTGTGGGGTGAGCCGCAGTGGGCGGTGGTTGGGGACACGTTCCCCGTGGGCTGTGCGTGGAGCGACAAGATTGTGTTCCACCAGTTCTTTGAAAACAATCCGGATGCCCAGCGCCCAGAGTTTCAAACAGAAACCGGAGTGTACGAGCAGGGCTGCGGCCTTGAGAACGTGCACCTTTCCTGGGGCCACGACGAGTACCTCTACCACGTGGTAAAGGACTACATGCCGGAAGAGGGGCTGTGGATGATCCGCTACCACTCCTTCTATCCCGGCCATCGCGAGGGTGCTTACAAGCACCTGATGACCGACCGTGACCAGCAGATGTTCGAGTGGGTGCGCAAGTTCAATCCCTACGATCTCTATTCAAAGGGACACACCAAGCCGAGTGCGACTGAGCTGCGGCCGTATTACGAAGAGCTGATCTCAGAATACTTCCCGGCCAAGATTCGCTGGTAATGAAATGGACGGGGGAGCTCAGCGCCAGTCGGTCTCCCCTGTCTTACCCCGCCCGGATTGCCCTCCTTGTGTCCAAGCGATCTTGGACCCGCCACCCTCCGTTTCTGTCGTCATTCCTGTACTGAACGAGCGCCTTGCCCTGCCGGCCTTGCTGCGCTCTCTGCATGATGTAGAGGGTATTCTTGAGTTGATCTTTGTAGACGGCGGAAGCACCGATGGAACCGTCGCGTGGCTGCGGGACCAGGGCTGTTGGGTGATGGAAGCAGCACGCGGGCGAGGAACTCAACTGGCCGCCGGGGCGAAGGCGGCATCTGGCAATATCCTGTGGTTCCTGCATGCCGACTCAAAGGCGCCATCGCGGGCGGCGCGCGCCATCCAGCAAGCCGTGAATCAAGAACATGCGGCAGGGGCGTTCTGTTTACACTTTGAAGGCTGTGGGGTGACGGAGCGTGGCATGACCTGGCTCTACCGCGGGCTACGAAAGGCAGGCTTGGTCTATGGAGACGCGGGGATTTTTGTCAGGCGCGATGCCTACATGGCCGTGGGGGGTCTGCCGGAATGGCCACTGTTTGAAGACCAGGGCCTATTGCGGCGGCTGCGCAAGGCCGGCTTCCCGCGGCCCGTGTGTCTCGATCTCACCCTGACGACTTCGTCGCGGCGCTTTGCCGGATGGCGTTTTCCGCTGGTATTCACCCACTGGGTTGGTTTGCAGGTCCTCTTCTGGATAGGCGTCCCGCCTCAGTGGCTGGCGCGCTCCTATACTCAGCCGCGCATCGCTGGCTAGCCCTTAGCACTATGCCTGCGCGGAGGACTTTGGGTTCCCAGGCGTGGTTACGGCGAATGGCGTAGCGGGAGTCCAATCCTCGGGTGTCGCACCTTCGGGCAGCAACTCTCCTTTCTCGATATAACGAATACCGCGGGCGAACCGCGCTGCGTGGGGGTCGTGCGTTACAATCACGACGGTTTTGCCGAATTCCTCATTGAGGCGTCGCAGCAGCGTAAGCACTTCCTGAGCGGAATTGGCATCCAGGTTGCCGGTGGGTTCGTCGGCGAGAATCAGGTCGGGGTCAGTGACAATCGCACGGGCAATGGCGACGCGCTGCTCCTGCCCGCCCGAGAGCTGGCGAGGGAAGTGCCCAACGCGGTCACCCAGCCCCACCAGTTCGAGCGCGGTGCGGCTGTGCTCCTCGCGCTGCTGCCGGGTCATGCGCATCAGTTTCAGGGGAAGCTCCACATTCTCGTGCGCGGTAAGCACCGGAATGAGATTGAAGCTCTGAAACACGAAGCCTACGTGGCGATTGCGCCAAGCGGCAATCTCGCGGTCGCGCAGCGCGGCGATGTCTTCACCCAGCACCCGGATGCTGCCCGACGTAGGCTTGTCCATGGCTGCCGCCAAATGCAGCAGCGTGGATTTCCCTGAGCCCGACGGGCCCATCAGCGCCACGAAATCACCGCGACGGAGGGTGAAGTCAGCCTCTTTCAGTGCTACCACTTCAAACTCGTCACGCTTGTAGATCTTGGTAAGTTTGCGGGTCTCGATTACCACGTCCTGCATTATGCTGGTCCTTTCCTTCATAGTTCCGTTGTGCGTTTAGCGTGATTCCACTACCTGGATGCGTGCGCCATCCTGCAGGGCGTCTGGGGGATTCACGATGAGGTCCTCCCCGCCAATCAGCCCGTCTTCAATGCGTAGCCCCTGGCTGGTGGAGCCGCCCACCGTGACGCGGCGCGCCACTGCCCGGCCATTCAATACCAGAAAGACCGTGCCGTCCCGTACCGCCGCGGCAGGCACAAAGATCAATGGCTTCGCCGGGCCCGCGTTGGAAACCTCCGCCCTGGGATTGTCACTCAGGAACGCTACGCTGGCATTCATATCCGGGCGCAGCAGCGCGTCTGGCGCCAGAATTTTCACCTTCACCTGCACTGTGGCTTTCTGCCGGTTGGCTTCGGGCGAGATCTCCTGAATAATGCCGTCGTACTTGCGGTCGGGGTAGGCGTCGGTGGTCACCACTGCTTGTTGCTTAGGTCCAATACGCCCGAAGTCGTTTTGGCTGATGTCGAGCTCTACCTGCAGGTCGTTGAGGTCTGCCATGGAAACCACGTAGCCCTTGGCGCCGCGCTCACCCACGAAGCTGGTGGTGACGAATTCGCCGATCTCCACATTCTTTTCGAGCACGGTGCCGTCAACGGGCGCCCTGATGATGGTGTTAGAGAGCTGCGTTTCAAAGAAGGCAACGCTGCCCTGGGCTTCCATCAACTGGCCTTGTACCGAGGCGATCCGTTCGGCGCGAGGGCCGAGTTCTACAAGTTCGAAGCTCTTTTCCAGCGATTGCATGCGAGCCTCGTTGGAACGATAAGCCGCGTTTGCGTCGTCGAGCTGCTGCTGCGCAAAGACGCCCTCCTGCACCAGCTTGCGGATGCGGTCCAGGTTAAGGCGTTCACGTTCGAGGTCCGCCCGCGACTGGTTGAGGTTGGCCTGCGCGACGGCAATCTCCTGTGGGCGCGACCCGGCCTCTAACTCCTGTAGCTGGGCCTGTAGGCTCTTCAATCGCCCTTGCGCCTGCTGCAACTGCGCGCGGTATTCATCGTCTTCCAGGCGCACGATCACCTGACCGCGCTTCACGCGGTCGCCCTTTTCGACGCCGATCCAGGAGACGCGTCCCACTACCTTTGAGGCCACCTCAATCTTGTGGGCGGCAATGATGTATCCCGTGGCATTCAGTGCCACATCCGCGACCGGTGCCGCTCCGCTGGACTGAGCGTTCCGCACGCGTTCCACACGCACAGGCGTTTCCGCATTCATCAGGGTCCACACCCATCCGCCGAGCCCGGCGATCACCAGCAGCGCAACCACGCTAAGGATCCATCTCACGGCCCAGGGTGAGGGGCCGTCGTTCTGTTTGCTGCTCTTGTCGATGCGCAGTCTTGAGAGTTCCGCTGCCATAATGTCTCGCTTCCCGTCGCCTCCACCGCTGAAGATGGGGGCCTGCCGGCTAGATGTCGCGCAATGCGTTCAAGATCTCCTTGCGGGCCGCCATGCGCGCGGGCAGAAGCCCGCCGAGCACACCCATCACCAGCGCGAAGATAAGGCCAGTGATCATCACCGATGGTGTGACGCTAAGGTTGAAGCTTACTTCACTAAACGAAACGAAGCTGCCAATAGCTGTGCTGACATTCGATAGCGGTAGAACCAGCACGATGCCCAGCAATCCCCCAATCGCGGCCAAGGCCAGCGACTCCAGAAAGAATGCGGTTAGAATGCTCCACTGCGAGAAGCCCAGCACGCGCAGGGTGCCGATCTCCTTGGAGCGCCTGGCCACAGCGGCGTACATGGTATTCATGCAGGCGAAGCTGGAGCCGATGGCCATGATGATGGCCACGAAGGTGCCCAGGAACTGAATGGGGGCGCTAGCCACCATCTGCGACGCGTAGTAGTCGCGCTCAGTGCGCGCGGCGACGTTCAGGCGCTGGTCAGTTTCAAGATCGTTGATAAGGGCGTTGCGCGCCAGCTCGTCCGAAGCTCGCAGCAGGGCGGAGCTGAGCACGCTACTGCGATCGAAATCCGAGGCCGCCTGATTGAGGTCAACGAACACTTCACTGTTCACCGCGCTGCGTCCGCCATCCATTACGCCCACAATCTGCCATTCGCCCTTGCCGAAACGAAGAGTATCGCCCACCTGCGCTGTGGGAAATCGGGCGAGGATCGACTTGCCGACGACGGCTTCGCGTTTGCCTGATTCAAACCATCGTCCTTGGGGCATGGCAAGATCACGCATCTCGATACCTGCGGGGCCAACTCCGCGCAGCGTGACGTTTACGCCATCTGGATTGTCAGCGGCGGGCAAGTTGATGACGGTAACCATTTCAAGCGAAGCGAGCGGCTGGCCGTTTGAGCCGCTTGCAATTCCTGGTTTATACAGCAGGTCCTGGAAAACCCGTCGCTCGAAGTTTGAGGACAGTTCTGAATCCGAGCCCTTGCGCGTCACCAGCACATGTAACGGATGGCCAGTGGCCGCAAAGGCAGACCGCAATCCTTCCGCAAGCGCCATCACAGCCAGCAGCACAGCCACGGTTGCGGCAATGCCCAAGGCCGTCATCAGGGTAGTGGTCCGACGCACGGCAAGGTTTCGGATGCTGTAGGAGAGTGGAATCTTCATCGAAAGTGCTCCTTGCGAGTGAACGGCCTGCTGGTTAGTCGGTGAACCGCAACGCATCCACAATGGAAGCGCGTGAAGCGCCTAGCGCCGGAATTAGCGCGCTGGCGATGCCCATGAAGGCCGCAAACATCATGCAGAAGAGGGCCACCTGCGGCTCCACTGCCAAAGTCTTGGTTTCCTGCACAAAGGCGGGTAGCGAGCGGATGCCCACGCAAAGAAAGCTGGCCAAGCCCAGCCCCAGCGCCCCGCCAAGCATGGCGATGGCCGCGGCCTCACCAAGCAACAGGCCCATTACGGCTCGCTGCGTGAAACCGAGGGTCTTCAGTACCCCCACTTCGCGGTAGCGCTCACGGATGCTCATGGCCATGGTGTTGGCGGATACCAGCAGAATAGTGAAGGTCACCGCGCCGCAAAGCGCCAGCAGGAATACCTTCACGTTGCCCAGGAATGATAGAAAGCTCAGCGCGAACGCCTTCTCTGTCTCGGTACGGGTGGGCACCGGGGAGTTTCGAAAGAGTTCGTCGATGTCGGCAGAGACCTTCGGGACATCCTCAGGAGACTTCGCCAGAATCACGAAGGTACCCACAAAGTCCCGGCGTCCGCTGGGCAAGCCTTCGTAGAGGTACTCGAAGGGGAAGTAGAGCACTTCATCGTCGGTAGGATGCTCAAAGATTCCGCGCAAATATAACTCCAGTTCCCCCGGGAAGATATCGCCTACCAGGGTGATGCGTTCCCCAAGCTTCCAGCCGAACTTATCGGCGAGGGTCTTGCCGACGAGCGCACCGCGACGGTCCCGGATGAAGGCCTGCTTCTGCTCCGGGTCAATCACGAAATCCGTGTACACATCGAAGAGCCTTGCCGGGTCGCAGGCGAAGCGCGGGAAGAAATTGCGCTGGTCACGGGCGTCGCGGTAGGCGCCTCCGTACCACATCGTGGGCAGCACGGCCGCCACGCCGGACACCTGTTGGATGCGTTGGTCATAGTACTTCGGCATCACCAAGGTGAGCGACACCTTGTGCCGGGTGACTAGCCGTAGCGCCTGCTCATCCTTGGCTTCACTAAAGAACAGCGCGTTGTAGAGCGCGAGCAATACACCTAGCAGGCAGAATGAGAGCGCAACGCTGGCAATGGTGAGCAGTGTGCGGCGCCGGTTGCGCAGAGAGTTCTTCAGAATCAGAGAGACGAATTGCATGGGCACTCCACAGTCTGATTCTACGCTCGCGGCGTCTGATAGGAATCCGTCGTCCGCCGGGTCACGGTTTCATGTCGGTGAATGCCTGCCTGGCACCGGTATGCGCCCGCATTGATGCGCGCGCATATTCAGTTCGTCCAGCGAATTAGCTGGTCCGATACACTACGGGAAAGCGAGGACCAAACGATGCATAGCCGCCGCCAGTTTCTATCCAGTTCCACCGGGGCTGCTGCAGCATTGGGTGTGGCGCCCGCCTTCGTTCCTGCCGCTGCGCGCGGGCAGGGGCGCATCGCCCCAAGTGACCGCATCACGGTGGGGATTGTCGGCAGTGGCTTGCGCGCGGTATTCGAAACGCTGCAGTATCCCTTCTTCGACAACACGGTAATCGTCGCTGTGGCGGACTGCCAGGAGAGCCGGCGCCTAAGCGCTAAGGCTCAGCTAGAGAAGCAATACGCCGCAGTTGCGCCGCAGTCCCCGAACCAGGGCATCCGCATGTACGCGGACTTCCGGGAACTGTTGGCACAGCCGGATATCGATGCCGTCTACATCGCGTCGCCAGACCACTGGCACGTGTCGATGCTGCTACCTGCGCTTAAGGCCGGTAAGCACGTGCATTGCGAGAAGCCGCTGGGCGTAAGCGTGCAGCAGGATTTGGCCGCGCTGCACGCCGTACGCAATCATCCCGGCCTGGTGTTTCAGTACGGCGCGGAACTGCGCGCCTTTCCGGAAGCGCAGAAGGCCATCGAACTCGTTCTGAACGGGCGCATCGGTGAGGTGAAGGCCGTGTACGCGGTAAGCCCGCCATCCGTGGTGGGCGGCTCGGCAATACCGGTCACGGAACCCCCGCAGGGCTTCGATTACGACGCCTGGTTGGGTCCGGCGCCCTACAAGCCATTCTGCGCGGATCGCTGTCTTTCCGACGAACCGCGTGGCATCTTTCATACCTCCGATTACACGCTGGGCAACATCGCTAACTGGGGCGCGCATCCGCTTGACCAGGTGCAGCGCTGGGCCGACGCCACCGGACGCCACCAGCCCCCGCTGCTCTATGAGGGTTCCGGCCGGTTTCCGCTCACCGGCCTATATGATGCGGCATACCGATGGAACGTGCGCTGCACCTGGGCTGATGGCATGGTGCTGAACTTTGTGGACAACAGCACCTACCACGAACTGCCGGACGTTCCCCACCCCGATGTCGTCTGGAACTTCAGCGCTCCTGGCCCGGGAAGATCGAAGATGCCCAACGGCAGCGTGTTCGTGGGCACGGAAGGGTGGGTGATTGTGAACTATGGGCGCGTGGTGACGCACCCTGCATCGCTGATGGATTCCGTGATTGGCCCCACGGAGAAGCGCATACTCAGCAGCGCGCTGGAGACCGTGCCTGCGGGGATTTCTAAGGGATTCCAACCCACCCTCACCGCTGGGCAGCATCAGAATTGGATTCGCGCTATCCGCACCGGCAGCCCCGTAGTTGGCGATATTGCGGGGGCCTTCCGAAGCGATATGGTAAGCCAGTTGGCTGACCTCTGTATCCGTACCGGCCAGCCGGTAGGATGGGACCCAAGCCAGGAAACGATCATCGGCAACGATGCTGCCCGCAAAGCGATGAAGCGGCCGATGCGCGAGCCCTGGGGAGTATCGTAAGCGAGTCTTCTAACCGGGGCTGGCGTCCTCCGCGACGGGCGCAAGCAGCTTGTAGAGCGTGGCTCGGCTCACGCCAAGGGTGGCCGCAGCCCGCGCCTTGTTGCCTCCGCACCGCTCCACTGCCAGTCGCGCGTAGCGGCGCTCGACTTCGGTGAGCGGTTCCAGGCCCTCGCTGAACGTGAGGGGCGTGGCGTTGGCTGGTTCGCGCACCGGTCCGGGTGGAAGGTCCACTTCATCCAGGGCTCGCCCGTCGCAGAGCATCACCGCGCTGCCGATTACGTTTTCCAACTCGCGCACATTGCCAGACCAGCGCCGCCGAACGAGAGCGGCCAGTGCGCGCGGGCTGATGTCCTCCACCTGCTTCTGGAACTCGGCGGCGAAGCGCTTCAGGAAATGGCGCGCCAGCAGCGGGAGGTCTTCAATGCGTTCGTACAGCGGAGGCAGGGTGATTTCCACCATCGAGAGCCGGTAGAACAAATCCTCGCGAAAGGCGCCCTCGCCCATGCGCTCGCGCAGATCACGGTTCGTGACACACACGATGCGCACGTCCACCGAACGCTTGGCCGGCGAGCCCACTTGCTGGAACTCCTGGTACTGGACCGCGCGCAGGAATTTGGGCTGCATGGCAAGGGGCAGTTCTCCAATTTCATCCAGCACCAGAGTGCCGCCACCGGCGGCCTCAAAGAAACCAGGACTGTCTGAATCTGCGCCAGTGAAGGCACCCTTCACGTGTCCGAACATCTCTCGTTCAAAGAGGCTCTCGGCAATCGCGCCGCAATTGCAGACGACAAATGGACCCTGCGCCACGGGGCTGAGCGTGTGCAGAGCACGGGCCACCAGTTCCTTGCCTGTGCCGGTTTCTCCATGAATGAGCGCGGTGCGGAAGTGGGGGGCCACCCGCCGAATGCGGGCGAACACGTCTGTCATGGCCACGCTGCGTCCGATCATACCCTGGAATGTGTGGGCTGCGGCAGCCTCCTGCTCAGCGAGCGCGGCGCGGTGCCGCCGGTCGGCTTCTTCCAGCGTGCCTCGGATCTTCTTGCGCAGTTCTTTCAGGGAGACTGGCTTCACCAGATAGTCAGTGGCGCCACGCTGGATGGCTTCCACGGCGGACTGTGCCGAATCGTTGCCGGTGAGGAGAACCACATCGGTTTGCGGCAGCCTTTCGTTGATGGCGTCCAGGACTTCCAGGCCGCTCATGCCAGGCATCATCAGGTCAACAATCACTACCTCCGGGCGGTAGCGCCAGGCGAGGGCAAGCCCTTCCTTGGGATCCGTGGCGCTGCGCACCTGCAGTTCCGGGCTCTCGAGCGCGGCCTGGATGAGTTCGAGCGTGGCTGGATCGTCGTCAATCGCCAGCAGACACATTTGCAGGGCAGCCGCCATAGTTTCAGTGTAGGGGCTTCGTGGGCGCCGGTTGCCTTATGCATCCTGGCTGCTTGTGGATGCCGCGGTCTCGGTTGCATGTCGACGGGGAAGCAGGCGTAGCACGTTCTCCATCAGTTTCATCCCGTTGTCAGCTTCCGCCGAAAGTATCGACTCCGGATGAAACTGCACCGCTTCCAGCGGAAGGTTCTTGTGACGCACTCCCATGATGATGCCGTCTTCGCTCCACGCAGTGGCTTCAAGGCAGGCGGGTAGGTTTTCCGGAATCGCATACAGCGAATGGTAGCGACCCACAATGAACTCCTCGGGCAGTCCCGTGAAGACGCCCTGTCCGTCGTGGCGAACCGTGGAAGGCTTGCCGTGCATGGGGTACGGCAGAATGCCGAGCTCGCCACCAAATGCCTCTACCATTCCTTGCAGGCCAAGGCATACGCCGAAGACCGGCAGTCCGCGCCGTGCCGCTTCGGACACCAGCGCAGGTACGCCGAACTCCTCCGGGCGGCCGGGGCCAGGGGATACCAGCACGAGGTCCGGTCGGATTTCCTCAAGCAGCGAGAGCGGGAAGCCAGCACGGTACGTCACCACCTCCGCGCCTGTCTGGCGCGCGTAGTTGGATAGCGTGTGGATGAAGCAGTCGTTGTTATCCACAAGCAGCAGCCGGATGCCACGGCCTGTGGTTTCAGTGGGGCGTAGTTCGAGCTCTTTCGGGGTGCCACCGCCAAGGGCGCGGAAGAAGGCGGAGGCCTTTTGGCGCGTCTCGCGTTCTTCCATTTCGGGCACCGAGTCGTACAGCAGCGTGGCGCCCACATTATAGCTGGCGATGCCATCGCGCAAGTGTACCGTGCGGATGGTGATCCCTGTGTTCATGTCGCCGTTCAGGCTCAGCATCCCGATGGCGCCACCGTACCAGCCACGCGAGGAGCGTTCAAGTTCTTCGATCGCCAAGGCGGCGGATCGTTTGGGCGCGCCAATCATCGTCACGCTCCACATATGGCTTAGGAAGGCGTCGAGCGCGTCAAAGCCTGGGGCGAGCATGCCCTCGACGTGGTCCACTGTGTGAAATACGCCCGCGTAGGACTCGATCAGCCGGCGTCCGATGACGCGCACCGAGCCAGGCACGCAAACGCGGCTCTTGTCGTTGCGGTCCACGTCCGTACACATCGTAAGTTCGCTTTCCTCTTTGGCCGAGACGAGCAGCTCACGAATGTTCTGAGCGTCGCGCATGGGGTCTCCCGTGCGGACGGCTGTTCCTGAGATGGGGCACGTTTCAATTCGTCCGTTCGCGGCGCGGATGAAGATTTCCGGTGATGCTCCTATCAATTGCTCTTCGCCAAACTGCAGGAAAAACTCGTAGGGGCTGGGGCTGTGTCGCTGCAGGCGGCGGAAGAGCTCAGCCGTGCTGCCGTCAAACTCGGTTGAGAACGTGCGGCGTAGCACCACCTCGTAGTAATCGCCCTTCCGCATCCCCTCCCTGACCATCTCCACGTTGGCCATGTACTGCTCTGCGGTATGGTCAGACTGAATCTCGCCAGAGCGGAAGCCGGGCGCCGTGGTGAGGGGCTTCCCGTCGCGTTCGAGCTCCATGGTGGAAGCACCGTCGTACTCGAAATCGTACTGCCAGCGCTCTATCACCTCTTTGCGGCGATCCACGAAGTAGATGTCGTCGCAAAGAAACAGATGAAGGTCATTTTGGTTCTCGCGCGGATGCTTCAGAGGGATGGGGTCAAACTGAAACAGAAGATCGTAACCGAACGCGCCTACCAGCGCCAGATGCGCGTCTTCAAAGGCGCGGAACTCGTCAATCAGCCTGCGCAAGATAGTAAAGGCGGAAGGCTGCTTGCTGCGTTGTTCTTCAGGAAACAGGACAGGCAAGGGCTTCAATATGCCTCGGATGCCGCCAGATTCCAAATGGAGAGACTCCCAATCGGGGTGGGACTCAAGGATCGGGAAGAGCATCTGACAAAGTAGCGCGCCACGTTGGTTGAGGGGCCGGAACAATAGACTACGACCGCGCCCCACCACTTCCAGTGGCGGGCAAACGGAGGCGATATCCCAGCGCGAGTAACGCCCCGGATATTCGTAGCCAGACGAAAGATAGAAGCCGCGCCGGGTTTCAAGCCGAGCCAGCAGGTCCTCCATGCTGTCGGCGAACGGCACGTTAGTGAACGTACGTGTGACGACGATGCCGCCCGGTGTAGTGAAGGTGCTGCGATCCATGATGGGTACAACGAGCTGATGGGTCCAACGAGCCGCGGAGCCAGCATCAGAGAGCAGCCCGGCGTGCCAGTACTCCCAGAATAGCATTGCGCCCGCGTGCGCCTTCCCTCAGAATGCCGCTCAGCTGCAGGCTACAACCTGGGTTGCTGGGTTCACCTGTTAGGCCGGGTCCGCGCTGAATAGCGTTACCTCGTCCTCGTGAGCCTCTTTCGCCAGATGATTGACGTAGAAGACCACAAACGCGGGCGAATGCTTTGTGTGGAAGGCCTCGTAGACTCGCCGCTGCCACCCTTCGGTGAGATGTTCGGCCAGTGGGGTCTCTTTCTCGAAAAACCCGTCGCGATGGGGGATGCCCAGAAAATCGAGCACCTCAATGACGACCTCCATCTTTGAGACAAGCACGGATTGGGCCACTTCCGATGCCAGAGCCTCGTCGCCCGCCACCACGCGGTCCCACAAGCGGGGAGCGGCCTTCTTCAGGCTGTCCGCGTTCAACTTGTGAAGGTGGGTGCGAACCTTGAGAGGTTCATAGAGTTGGTAGGTTTTGAGGCGGCCCATGGAAATCTGCGCCAGCAATTCACGAAAGCGCGCGTCGCCAAGACCTTGAAAGATTGCGTGAAGCTGCATCACTGGCCAGCGTAACATATAGGGTGGGCTATAATTAGGAGTTTTGGTCTACTTTCCATGAGCAATATCATCGTGTTGGGCGCCCAGTGGGGCGATGAGGGCAAGGGCAAGATCGTCGATCTGTTCTCTGAGAGCTTCGACGTCATTGTGCGTTATCAGGGCGGCCACAATGCTGGCCACACGGTGTATGTCGGTCCGCGCAAGTTCGTATTGAAGCTGATTCCAGCGGGTATCCTGCGTCCTGGCAAGTTGGCGGTGATCGGCAACGGCCTGGTGGTTGACCCTGGCGCTTTGATGACCGAAATTGCCAGCCTGCGCGCCAACGGCGTGGAAGTGGAAAAGCAGCTTGCCATTAGCGACCGTGCCCACGTGATTTTCCCTTACCATCCGCTGGTGGAGAAGCTCACCGAATCGCGTGAGGGCCGCACCGCAATTGGCACCACCTCCCGCGGCATTGGTCCCGCCTACGAAGACAAGTACGGTCGTCGTGGCTTGCGCGTGGTGGACCTGCTTGATAGAAATTTCTTCTCAGACGCCTTCCGAACTCTTGCCGACGACAAGCAGACCGTGCTGGCTGCATTTCACTTGGAAGACCGCATTGACACTGGCGCGATCGCCGCGCAGTACGAGGAACTGGCGGAACTCATTCGACCGATGGTTACCGACACCGCGCGTCTGTTGAACCATGAGATCCGCGCGGGCAAGCACATGATGTTCGAGGGGGCACAGGGCACACTGCTGGACATCGACCACGGCACCTTCCCCTTCGTCACCAGTTCGAACGCCTCGGCGGGTGGTGCCTGTACCGGCGCCGGCGTGCCGCCTACGGCGATTGATGGCATCGTTGGTGTGTCAAAGGCCTACATCACGCGTGTAGGTGGCGGACCCTTCCCCACGGAAATCCACGGGGAAGCTGGTGAGGCACTGCGCAAGGCAGGCAATGAGTTTGGCGCGGTGACGGGTCGACCGCGGCGTTGTGGCTGGTTCGATGTGCCCATCCTGAAATACACGGCGGCCATCAACGGCTTCGACTCGCTGGTGCTGACGAAATTGGATGTGCTGGACGGGTTGAAGGAGATTCCCGTCTGCACGCGCTACAAGCTGCGGGGCGAGGAACTCGATTGGCTGCCCGCGTCCATCCGCGACGTGGAGGCTCTGGAGCCAGTGTATGAGAATGTGCCCGGATGGGAAGGCATAACCGCGGGCATCACAGATTTCGAAAAGCTGCCGAACGGCGCCAAGCGCTACATCGACTTCCTGGAAGCGGAAACAGGCATCGAAGTAGGTTGTGTGGCCACGGGGCCGGAACGCGACGAAACTATCATTCGCCCAGGCTCCAAGCTTGCCAAACTAATCGGGCGCTAGACGCCTCCATTGCCCTCTTGAGATGACGCCTAGTCCCGCACTGATTGCCGCGTTCACTCATCGATTGCCCGCAGTGGAACCCTTGCGCCGCCGTGCGCGCAATACGGTAGGGCTGCAAGTGGCCGGCTATGTGGTGCTTGTCGGGTGCTTCCTGCTGCTGCTGGCTGGCGTACCTGTCGGCACGATGTGGTTTCTCGGCAACTTCGTGACGCAGAATCTGGCGGTGGTGTTTGGGACGGCACTGGTGGTGGCAGTGGGTGTGGTTTCCCTTGCCGTCTTCAGCTTCAAGCGCTTCTCGCGCTGGCGTGGAGATTCGCAGGCTCAGTACGTGGAGGCCTTCCGGAACCAAGTGGTGATTCCCACCCTGCGGGACTTAGCCCCTCGCTTACACGCAAGCGCCGATGGCCTCATCAGCAGCGAAACCTTCAAGGCAAGCAAGCTCTTTTCCCCCCGACACGACCGCTTCGCGGCAGCCTATGGATTCGTGGGTGAGATGGGCGGCGTTCGGTATTCCGGCTCTACGATCCGGGCGTGGAAATATGTCGCCGATGTCCGCCACGAGCGGCGAGAGGACGCTACTTACTTCAAGGGAGTGTTCTTCCATATCAACCGGCCGGTCGAGTGGCCCGGTACCGTGCGCCTGGTAGACCGCGAAGGGTATGAGTCTGGCGCGGGAGGGGACCTCAGCGTGGTGCGTCACGGCAACACCGTGCGGGTGAGCAGCAGGCTTGAGGCGTTCGACCCGGAGGCGGCGTTGGTGATCGATGAGGCCGTAGAGACGCCACCCGCCATTCCCGAGCAAGTTTTCCATACCTGGGTGGAATTGCGCAAGCTGTTGAGCCAGCCGCTGTATATTTCATTCAATGCCACCGGGGTCTACTTAGCGCTCTCCACGCCCGCATCGCAGCGGTGGCCGCTGGAGGACCGCCTGCATGTGCAGAACAACCCGGAGGAACTGGCTGCGGACGCGGAACTGCTCCAGCGGGTACTGCGGGCGGTGGAGCTACTGCGACTCCTATTTCCTTGAGTACTCGAAAGTTCCCGGAAAGGACCCAAACGGCGAATCCAGTTCCGCGAACAACTTGCTCAACTGCAGCACTGCGCAAGAGACCTGGGTTTTCGGGAAGTCCACAGGCAGGAATCCGTCCCGTGAGCAGATGTAGGCTTCACGGTGAGAAGGTTCCAGAACCCGAATGTACCGGACACCCATCGCCAAATAGGCGTCAAGGCAGTTGGATAAACCCGTCAGTGAGTCGCGCGGCGAAAGAACCTCAAGCGCAATCAAGGGGGCGTGAGTAACACCCTGTTCGGGTGGATCTCCCAGGGTGACGCACAAGTCCGGGATGCGAGAGTGATTCGGCCTCTCCTGAACCCGGAGTTCCGTGAACACATGGAGCCCCAACTACTTGCGCAAGGGAAGAAAGAATCCAACCAGCGAGGTTTGCAGTCTCGAGTGAACTTTCTCGCCAACATCGCGCTCCAGAATTTCGCTGTCAATGTAATCCTCATCGGGGCGATGGCTGGTGGCCAGATACTCTTCGACCGGATTCAGGGATCTGGCGGCTATGCCTCTCGGGTAGCTGCTCCCTAGCCACCTTCAAGCCCTTCCGTGCCACCGTAGGCTTCGTCAAGCACCTCCATCACGTGGAGCACCCGCTGCCCGTTGCCATGCAGGCGCACGCCTGCCTCCAGTTGCAGCAGGCAGCCGGGGTTGGCGCTGGTAATGATCTCTGCCCCGCTGGCGTTTGCGTGGCCCATCTTCTTCGAAAGCAGGCTCATCGACATATCGGTGTGCAACACGTTGTAGATACCCGCGCTGCCGCAGCAGTGATCAGAGAAAGGCATCTCTTTCAACATAAGGCCGGGGATGGCCTTCAGTAGTTTGCGCGGCGGGGCAGGAAGCTTCTGCCCGTGCGTAAGGTGGCAGGAATCCTGGTAAGTAACCCACGCCTTGAATTCGCGCTCCGGAGGCTGGAACTCAATGGAGGCGAGGAACTCGTTGACGTCCTTAATCTTGTGACTGAATTCTCGGGCACGGTGAGCGTAGGTGTCGTCGTCTTCCAACAGGTGGTGGTATTCCTTCAGGGCGCAGCCGCAGCCCGCTGTATTCGTGAGGATCGCATCGAAGCCGCCATTCACCAGCGCATCAATGTTCTGGCGAGCCAGTTCCTGCGCTTCGGCCTTTCGCCCGGCGTGCACGTGCAGTGCGCCGCAGCATGTCTGTTCCGCCGGCACCACCACCTGGCAGCCATTGCGTCTCAGCACGCGCACCGTGGCCTCATGAAGACGGGCATAACACACGTTGGCCATACACCCGCCCAGCATGGCCACGCGATACCGCTCTGCACCGTGCGCCGGGAATGTCTTGCCGTATTGCGCGAAGAAACTGGGGAGTTGCACGCGAGGTGTTAGCCCAGCAAGTTGCGCCAGGCGGGT
>JAHCHD010000001.1 GCA_026129915.1 Bryobacterales bacterium | reverse complement strand
GGTGATGGTGTAGTTACCGGCCATGATGCCGGCAATGGACAAAGACCCCTGAGTAGTTGTTTCAGTGGTGAGAGCACTTCCCGACTGGTCGTTGGTGAGTGTGATTTTCGCGCCCGGGAGGACAGCGTTCGATTGGTCTGTAACCGTTCCGGTGAGCGTCCCGGAAAGCTGCTGGCCAAGGCTGCTGAGTACCCAAGCCGCGAAGAACAGCGTCAGCGCGGTGACGCGCAGCCCTGTTGACGGCTTTCTCATCTAGGTCCTTCTCCTTAAATTCTTCTTCCTTCAAACAGAGCACTTCGTTTCGCAATCCGGACCTTTCCGGTTTCCCTGGGGAGTGGCCTTCCCTTGCCGCAACCCAATCCTGAAACCTATCCGGAGGTATCTGCCGTGCGCCACAGCTCTTACGCCGTTTGCTCCCGAGTGCACGATGAACGTCACGCTCAGGGACAGAACCTCACTTGAACACGAAACGAAGTGCCCGTGCGGGGAGGCACGCGGCCATCTGTTACAGGCACCCTACGCGACATCCCCGCGATTGTTCTAGTTCTATAGGTCTGTTCTACTGAGAACAAGGCTAAATGGGTTACCTGAGAGCAGACGCGGCAGGTTAACGCAGTAGGTGATTGAAAAAGAAAGACATAACTTGTCATGCGGTTTGGCGTTAACTTGACGTAACCATCAAGGTTCATCAGTGAATTTGAGTGCATGTATCAGAAACTGCTGTGATAAACTGCCTTCAAGATTGGGTGTGGGTTGCTGAAGGCTACGTATGGCGGGTGTAGAGTCCAACTTCGCAGCGGAGCGTGCTGAGCTGCAAGCCCTCCTGGATTCCGGGGTCTTCGTGCGATCCCCAAACCTGCAAAAGTTTCTCATTTTCGTTTGCGAGAAGTACTTTGCAGGCGCAATTGATGAGATCAAAGAGTATCTTGTGGCAGTGGAGGCATTGGGGCGCCCTGCGGACTTTGACCAGAAGCGCGACTCAATTGTGCGGGTGGAGGCACATCGGCTGCGAAAGCGGCTGGATGAGTTCTATCGGGGACCGGGAGCGCAGCACGCGATGCGAATCGAACTGGCTTCGGGAAGCTATGTGCCCCAGTTTGTGCCGAATCCATACGCTCCAGCGGGGGTTGCCAGTAATGGCCTCCCGGCGGCAACGACAAAGGGAACGCATGCCATTGTCGCGGATGACATGGATGGCTTTGCAGCAGCAGGCACCGAGGTCGGGCCACGATTCCCCTTGACCATTGACGGCAATGATTGGGAGGCAGCGCCTGGGGAACGCCCACCGAGTCAATGGCGGCTGTTCGTGATTGCCGCCGTGTCCGTTCTGATTCTGGTGGTGGGTTTGGCCTCCTACACGCGATCCTATTGGTACAGGGGATCTGCGGGGTCGCAGGCGGCGGACGGGACCGTCGCGGGGGAGCTGGCCGAGGATCCTGGGTTGGCGAATGTGCCCACTCGTACGGTGGGAGCACCAGACCGGCCGGAACCGGTGAGGATCCTGGCAGGATCCCCCTTCTCTTCGTATGTGGACCGGTTTGGCAACACATGGACTGGAGACTCTTTCTTCCAAGGCGGTAATGGCGTTGAGACAAAGCTCTCCGCGCTGAATTTCACCGCACTTCCTGAGCTGTATCAATACCGCCGCGAGGGCGAGTTTTCGTACTCCATTCCAGTGGCGACGGGTACCTACGAACTCCGTTTGCATTTCGCCGAGCCGATCTTTGGTGAAGAGAATCTTGCCGGTGGGGGCGAGACGAGCCGCCTATTCGGCGTGTGGCTGAATGGGGAACCGCTGCTGCGCGAGTTCGACATTCTGGCCGATGGATTTGGGGCGAAGAACGCAAACATCAAGGTATTCAGGAATGTGAAACCCGCGCCGGATGGGCGAATTCATTTGGATTTTCGCCCGGGCATGCACGAGTCGCCGATAGTCTCGGCGATTGAGGTGATCCCAGTAGAACCCGGTCGGATTCACCCGGTACGAGTTGTGGCAGGTGAGCGTGGGTTCACAGACAAATTCGGAAATTACTGGAGTGCCGACCACTTCGTCAATGGAGGTAGATTTGTGCGCCGGAACGCGGTGGCGCATCCTCACCTCGACGGAAACGTGTTCCTAGGGGAACGCTATGGGAACTTCACGTATATGATCCCGGTGGCGGCCGACGGGCGGTACCGGGTAAGGCTGTACTTCTGCGAGCGCTGGTGGGGACCCGATACTCATGCCGGTGGTGGCGTGGGAAGCCGGCGCTTTGACGTGTTCCTGAACGGGCGAGTCCTGCTTTCGGATTTCGACATCTTCCAACAGGCAGGTGGCGGAGACAAGCCACTCATCCGTGAGTTCCGGGGAGTTAAGCCGAATGCGCAGGGCAAGCTGCTCCTGCAATTTGTGCCTCGCCAGAACTATGCGATGTTGAACGCGCTGGAAGTGCTGGACGAAAGCCCCTAAGCTGATCTTCTCCGCCGAAGCCCACGCATTGCGTCCCAGAGCCGTTTCACGATAGACTTCCCGATTCGGGCACTTCGGTGCGGCACTGCATTCTCTCACGGAGCACCTACGTGAAGCTCAATGGCGTCGACTATTTAATCCTGATTCTGTACTTCGCTTTCACCATGGGCATTGGCTGGCTGGTGAAGAAGACGGTATCCAGTTCCAAGGACTTTCTCACCTCTGACCGTTCCGTTCCCGTTTGGATCACGTCGCTGGCGTTCATTGCCACGAACCTGGGCGCCCAGGAAGTGATTGGCATGTGTGCCTCGGGCGCGAAGTACGGCATCATGACGTCGCACTTCTATTGGATTGGCGCCATTCCCGCGATGGTGTTCGTGGGCATCTTTATGATGCCGTTCTACTGGAGCAGCAAGGCGCGCTCGGTACCCGAGTACCTGAAACTGCGCTTCGACGAAAAGACCCGAGGGCTGAACGCAATTACCTTCGCCATGATGACGATCTTTTCGTCCGGCATCTCAATGTACGCCCTTGGCCTGCTGTTCCAGATGGTGCTGGGCTGGACCTTCGAACAGTCCGTGTTACTGTCGGCAGCGATTGTGCTGGTGTACACCTACTTGGGCGGGCTAACGAGTGCCATCTACAACGAGGTGCTTCAGTTCTTCCTGATTGTGGTTGGTTTTGCGCCGCTGGCAATTCTGGCGGTGAACAAAGTCGGGGGCTGGGAGGGCATGAAGGCGAACCTTGATCCTTCGATGGTGCACTCCTGGAAGTATATGGGTAGCGCCTCCCAAAACCCGATGGGGCTGGAGATTATCGGGCTTTCGATGGGCCTGGCATTCGTGATGAGCTTTGGCTATTGGTGCACGAACTTTCTGGTGGTGCAGCGCGCGATGGCGGCGAATTCGTACGAAGCGGCCCGCAATACCCCTCTTATCGCGGCATTCCCCAAGATGGTGATGCCCTTTATCGTGATCGTCCCTGGAATGGCGGCTGTCGCGCTGGCATCGATGACCGCGGGCTACCAGATGCCGGTGGGCGAAGACGGCCTAACCAACTATGATCTGGTGCTGACGACGATGATGGCCGAGTTCTATCCTAGCGGCATGCTGGGCATCGGCATCACCGCGCTGCTTGCCTCGTTCATGTCTGGAATGGCCGGCAACGTCACTGCGTTCAACACCGTGTTCACCTACGATATCTACCAAAGCTACATTCGCAAGAACGCACCCGATGCCCACTACCTGTGGGTAGGGCGAATGACCACCATCGTGGGTACCGTCCTTTCCATCGGCGCAGCGTATGTGGCACGGCAGTACAACAACATCAACGACATTCTGCAGTTGGTGTTCAGCTTTGTGAATGCACCGCTACTGGCGACCTTTTTGTTGGGCATGTTCTGGAAGCGCACCACGGCCAATGGGGCCTTCTGGGGTTTGCTGCTGGGTACCTTCAGCGCTGCCGCCACGCACGGGCTAACTGTCGCGGAAAACAAAGGCGGATGGCTTGGGGCCAACCTGTGGGAGTTTACTTCGTCGATGGCCCAGAACTTCTGGATTGCCATTGTCGCCTGGACTGTATGCTTCGTAATGACCATCGTCATCAGCCTGGTAACCAAGCCCAAGACAGACGCTGAGCTGAAGGATCTGGTGATGGGCTTCACCGAGCATCCGCCAGAGATCGACCTGCCTTGGTACCGGCGCCCGGTTCCTTTGGGCGTTATCGTGCTGGTGTGCTGCCTGATTTTCAATATCTACTTCTGGTAGGGAAACCATGAACGACCTGAGAACACCCGTCGGGATACTCTTTCTGCTGTTTGGCGTCATCGTCACGGCCATGGGACTCTTTGCCCCAGACAACACGGCACCGCTTACAGAGGTGAACGTGAACCTGTACGTGGGTCTGTTCATGCTGGTATTTGGCGGAGGCATGCTATGGATGGGATTACGGAGCGCGTCCTAGAAGGCTTGGCGACACTTGGCAATTCGCATGTACGCGAGGCGCGGGTGTTTCGAGCGCCGGGCCGGGTGAACCTGATTGGCGAACACACAGACTATAACCTGGGCTTTGTGATGCCGGTTGCGCTCGACCTCGCCTGCTATGCGGCGACGGCGCCGCGCGTAGATGGCATCCTGCGCATCCATTCGCGCAACATGAACGACACCCGCGAGCTTCCAGTTGATGACATCAAGGAGCTAAAGCCAGCCGGACATTGGAGCGACTACGTGCTGGGCGCAGCCAAAGAGGTAGCGTTAGCCGGATACCCGGTAGAGGCTGCTGATCTGGTGATTGAGAGTACTGTTCCTGTGGGTGCCGGACTGAGTTCTTCGGCGGCAATTGAGGTTTCGAGCGCGCTAGCGTTCCTGCGCGGGCGGAGCATCGACAAGCTGGAATTGGTGAAGCTGGCGCGCCGCGTGGAGAATGATTTCGTGGGGATGCCATGCGGAATCATGGACCAGTTCATTTCCGTGCATGGCCAGGAGAACCGGGCAGTGCGGTTGGATTGTCGCAGCCTGGGCCACGAACTGGTGCCGCTGCCGTTCAGCGTGCGTGTGATCGCAGTGAACTCAATGGTGAAACACGACCTGGGGGCGAGCGCTTACCCGCAACGCGTGCGCGAATGTGCAGAGGCGGTGGCAGTATATGCGGAACGGATTCCAGGTGTGGCGAGCCTTCGTGATTTGACTGCTGAGCAATACCGGCACTTTGACGAGTATGTGTCAGTGCCTGCGCGGTGGCGTGCACGGCATGTGATCAGCGAGAACGAACGCGTGCTGGCCTTTCGGGAAGCGTGCGTTCGGCATGACCGCGCGGAGATGGGACAGCTTTTCTACAGCAGCCACAAGAGCATGCGTGATGATTACGAAATCAGCTGCGCGGAGATTGACTTCCTGGTGGAGACGGCAATGGCGCACAGTGGCTGTTATGGTGCGCGATTGACTGGCGGCGGCTTTGGCGGTTGCACAGTGAATCTGGTGGCGCCCGAAGCAGTGGACACTTTCAAGCAAGCCGTTGCCGAGGCCTACCACAAGCAGTTTGGGATTATCCCAACCTTCTACGACTGTCACCCGGCAGCCGGTGCGGGTGAGGCTTCGCTGGGCTAGCTAGCACATCGCTCCAGACCTTGAGCTACACACATCAAAGGGTGGGTGAGTCGGCCTTGCGACCGACCCACCCGTTTGCCTAAGCCCATCCTCCCCCTAGAAGTAGAACTTGGCTCCCAGCACAATGCGGCGTGCGTCGAGGGTACCAATGTACTGGCCGAAGCGGCCATTCACCTGAGCCCCCTGCGCGTCGAAGCGTGCTGCATTATCCACTGAGTTGAAGTTTGCGTGGTTGAGTGCGTTGTAGAACTCGAAGCGCAACTGCAGCCGGCGCTGCTCCGCCCCGAGCGGGATGTTCTTGAAGAGAGAGATGTCCCAGTTGTAAACGCCCGGGCCACGGTAAACGTCTTTCGGTGCATTGCCGATGCCGAAGTTGGCCGCGTCCGGTGGTGCAATGGCATTCACGTTGAATGCTCGCCCATCTGACTTAGGCCGGGGATCGCCAACGATGTTCACGCGGCTATCGATGCCAGCACCCGAGGCACCAGTGATGTCCAGGGCCTGCACAAAGCTATATCCGATGCCTTGAGGAGCACCACTAAGCGCAGTCATGATTGTGGAGAGGTCCCAATCGTCGAAGACCGCCTTTACCACGGGGTTGCCCCACACCTGTGACAGCTTCGGAATGGAGTAGATGCTGTTGACCACAAAGTTGTGCGTGCGGTCGATGTTGGCCCGGCCATAGTTCCGCATCCGGAAATCCAGGTAGGGGTTGACGGCATCATTGTTCCCGTTCACGAGATTCATGGCCTTTGACCAGGTCCACGTGGCGCCGATCGTCCACTTGTCCGAGAAGCGTTTGTTGAGCTGCGTCTGCATCGAGTGGTAGTTCGAATTGCTGGCAAACTCCATGTATTGGATATCCGCAAATCCAGGGTTGGGACGCAGGAAGTTGTCGGGCAATGGCGTGTTGCCAGTGGATGGATCGACGTTGCCCGGCTGCAGACGGGTGCCATAGGGCAGCGCATTGAAACTGCGACGCTGCAACAGGTGGCGACCCACGTTGCCTACGTAGGCGATATCGAACACAAAGCCGCCACCGATGTTCTGTTGGATGCCGAAGCTCCAATTGTAGACGGTGGGAGGATCGTAATTCCGCTGCACTCCAAACACGCCTGGAGGGTTCTGCCTCAACGGGGTTGAAAGCAGATCACTGATGGTTGTGTAGAAGGCAGTGTTCGTGACGAGCACTGGCGGTGCTTCCACGAGTTGCAGAATCTGGTCGTCGTTGAAGCGGTCGAAAAAGATGCCTACACCGCCGCGCACTGCGGTTTTGGCGTTGCCAAAGACATCCCAGGCAAATCCGACGCGTGGCGCCACCTGGATGGGCGGGGTCTCCATCACCCGTTCGTTGTAAACCTTCATTCCTTGGAACGGCGTGCCGCTATTAGGCGCAAAGGTGCCAATGGTGGCGGCCGGAAGCAACTCCCCGGTAATGGGGTCGCGCCCGACACGTTGACCAGCGGGAGACCGGAAAGGCTGGATGAGCTGTGGCTGCTGTCCAGCGTTGTAGGAAGCAAGGTCGAATGCAGCCAACTGGTCGTTCGCGCTCCAGGTAGGCTGGATGAAGTAGAAGCGCAGGCCCGCGTCAATGGTGAACCGGCTCTTGACGCGCCATGTATCCTGGGCAAACCACTCCACGTTCAGGTAACGGGAATGTGCTTGCGGGTGGCCAGTGGCTTCTGTGTAGGTTTGGACGCTGCCAAGCAACGCGTTGGAGTACGCATAGTTGGATTCAAGCGGGTTGTTGACGTCGCGATTGAAGTTGAAGGTGCCGTTGAATGCAGCACTGCGCTGCGCATTGCGCGTAGTTCGTTCCACGTAGAGGCCGAACTTCATGTTGTGCGCGCCAGCGATCTTGGAAAGGTTATTAGACCAGTTCCAGATGTTGTTGGTACCAAAGAAGGGGAAGCGCTGTTCGATGTTGAGGACGCCCGCGTTCGGAACACCGCCGAAGTTGGCGTTCGGGATCAGGTTGCGGGGATTGGCTTGCGGGAAGAACTGCGGCAGGCCAAGGTTGATCGCGCTGCGCTGGTTTCGTTGCAGGCCCTCTTCAGTGAGTGGCTCCACGGTTTGGAGTGCTCGGTTTACGCCAAATGTGAACTCGTTGATGAGTGTGGGACTAAACGTGTGGATGAGGGTGGCCACCACACCGCGACTTTCAATCTGGTACTTGATCGGAAGCTGGGGCCAACTGGAGGACGCGAGCACAAAGTCGAACTCTCCCTTGAAGGCCTCGTAGTTTTGGATGCCGCGAGCGTAGAAGGTGGTCTTTGGACCAATGTTGTAGTCCACGCGCAAAATTTCTTCGCGCCGCGGCTGGTCGACAGTCGATTGGATGAGTGAGTTGTAGGCACGGCTCACGTCCAAGGCGTTGGGCTGCGGAAAGACGTTGAGTAATTTCTGACCGATAGGGTCAATCCGCTGGGTAGGCACACGGTTGTTGGCGAAGGGAACGCGATTGTTGAGAGGGTCCCAGATGGGAATGAGCGCTCCATTCTGGTCTCTTGAATTGGAGAAGTCGCCCGAGCGTTCGGCGGCCGTTGGAAAGGTGCGCTGCACGAGGTTGGTGGGTCGGGTGCGTGGCAGGAATTCCTGTGACCAGAAGAAGAACAGCTTGTCTTTGTTCTTGTTGAATTCGGTGCCCGGTAGTAATACCGGACCTCCGATGAAGTAGCCAGGGTAATTGAAGCGGTAGCGCGGGCGAGGCAAGCCATCACGGTTGCGGAAGAACTCATTGGCGTTCAGTGCTTCGTTCCGCAGGAAGTAATAGGCACCTCCATGGAACTCGCGCGTGCCGCTCTTGATGATGGTGTTGATGGTGCCACCGGAACTGCGCCCGTATTCCGCCTGATAGTTAGTGAGCAGCACCTTCACTTCGGCGACGGCATCGATGGAGGGAGCCAGGTAGGGGCCGCCCATGGAACCGGTGTCGAGGCTCGAAATGCCATCAAGTGTGAGGTTGATGGTGCCGCTGCGGTTGCCATTGATGCTAATTCCACCGAGATTGTTCCAGCCCGGGGCTTCGCGGTTTGCCGTGTCGATCACGCCAGGCAACAGGCGCACGAGGCCGAGGTAGTCACGGCCCTTCATGGAGAGATCCTGCATCTGGCGAGTGCTGATGAGGCCGCTTCGTTCGGCGCTTTGGGTTTGGATTCGGACAGCTTCCGCGTCCACCGTCACCACTTCGGTGACTTCGCCAAGGGCGAGGCTGATAGGAGGAAGCGTGACACGTTCGTTCGCGGAGACGGAAATTTCCCGCTGCACGTATTGGCGAAACCCTGTTGACGTGGCAGTAAGGCTGTAGCGGCCCGGTAGCAGTTGAGTAAACACGAAGGAACCGGTTTGGTCTGTGTTGATTTCGCGCTCTTGCGCAGTGTTGATGCTCCTAAGGGAGACAGTGGCGCCAAGAACGGCGCTGCCTGATTGATCTTGTATACTTCCTGAGATCTGCCCAGTAAGGCCTTGGGCAAAGGAAGGAAGGTATGCCACGCATGCGATGAAGAAGAGCGCAAGCGTGGCGCGTAAGTGTATTTGCATAGTAACCCCCGGATCGTTTGCCGACGCTGACAATGGTAGCCTTGCGACGGAATCAGCCAGCGGCGGCGTCTAGCCGTCTGCCAATCATTCGGCAGTGGCGTGGAGGAATTATATTCCTGCCGCATTCGGGAGGCAAGCGTCCGCAAATGGGGGGACTTGGAGTTTGAGGCGGAATCCCGTACGTGGCAGATGCGAGGGCGATATGATGTGCGCATGCGACGTGCATCTGCTCTGATGGTTGGATTACTGGCGGCGCTATGCGCCTACACGGCCTCAAGGCCTCCCGACATTCCCTTCCGCATCCATACACTGGATATCGGCGCTAGCGAGACCGCGGCGATCACGGATATTAATGGCGATGGCAAGCCGGATATCGTCAGCGGTGAATACTGGTACGAGGGACCCACATGGAAGCAGCACCGGTTCCGCGAGGTCCATTTCCAGAACAACTACGTGGATGCTTTCAGTGACCTGCCCATGGATGTGGACGGCGACGGCAGGGTGGACATCATCACCTGCACGTGGTTCTCGAAGAAGATGTCCTGGTACAAGAATCCTGGCAAGACGGGTGCAATGTGGACGGAATCTCCCATTGTGCAGGGCTACAACACAGAGTTCTGTTTCCTGGTGGACATGGACAACGATGGGGTTGCGAGAGAAGTGTTGCCACAGTTTGGTGGCAAGACCAGCCCCACCGCCTGGTATGAGTACAAAAGCGGCAAGTGGGCGGAACACGTTGTGAGCGCCAAGAATTTCGGGCATGGCATTGGCGCGGGCGACGTGAACGGGGATGGCCGGATGGACATTCTGCATGCGCAGGGGTGGCTGGAAGCGCCTGCGGATCCGCGTTCCAGCAACTGGCAAGAGAGAGCCGAGTGGGAGTTCAAAGAACACCTGAGCTTTATGCACGTGCATGATGTGAACGGCGATGGGAAGCCGGATGTGATCTTTGGCAACGCGCATGACTATGGACTGTTTTGGCTGGAAAACCAAGGCGCCGGCAAGTGGCAGAAGAGGGAGATTGACCGCGCCTGGAGCCAAGTTCATCCGGTTACGCTCGTGGACCTTAACGGTGACGGAAAGCTGGATATCGTAACGGGCAAGCGCTTCCTGGCGCACGACCACGACCCCGGCGCGCAAGATCCCAACGGGCTTTTCTGGTACGAGAGTGTTCCCACGCCAGATGGCAAAGGGATCGCGTGGGTGCGGCATATCCTTAGCTATGGCGGGCTTGTTGGCGGTGGCATGCAGATGCCGGTGGGCGACGTGGATGGCGACGGCGACCTGGACATCGTGGCGCCTGGCAAGGGCGGCCTGTTTCTTCTCGAGAACTTAAGCAAAGGCAAGAAGTGATGAAGTTCGGAATCAATACCCTGTTGTGGACCGCCGCGTTCGGCGAAGAGCACATCCACCTGTTGCCAAAGTTTCGCGAATGGGGCTTTGACGGTGTGGAGATTGCGCGTTTCTCCTTTGACGGTTTCCCGGCGGCGAGGATCCGGACGGCACTGGAGCGCGAAGGGCTCGAGTGTACGTTTTGCTCGGCACTAACCGGAGAAGTAAGCCTGATCTCGCCCGATGCTGGCCTGCGGCAGGCGGCCAGGGATTTTCTACTGCAAGGCATCCGTACGGCGGCGGAGCTTGGCGCGAAGGTATTTTTGGGCCCCTTCTGCGGACCGGTGGGAAAGCTCACAGGGCAGCGCCCCACCCAGGACGAGTGGAAGTATGCGGTGGAAGGTTTCCAGGCGTTGGGGAAAACTTTGGATGCCTGCGATATCCAGTTGGCGCATGAACCATTGAACCGGTTTGAAACCTATTTCACGAATCTCTCAGCGGACGTCTTGCGGCTATGCGAGGAGGCGGGGCACCCGCGGCTGGGAATCCTATTCGATACGTTCCACGCGAATATCGAGGAGAAGGATTCAGCCGCGGCAATCAGAAGCATTGCCCCGCGCCTGCACCACGTGCATACCTGCGAGAGCGACCGGGGCATACCGGGAACGGGGCAGGTACATTGGGATACGGTGCTTCCCGCTCTGCAGGAAGTAGGCTACGACGGATGGCTGGTGATTGAGAGCTTCGGTTCGCGGATTCCGGAGATCGCCGCTGCGGCCTGCCTGTGGAGGGATGTGGCGCCATCGGCGGAGGCG
Organism: Bryobacterales bacterium; assembly: GCA_026129915.1. Taxonomy (GTDB): domain Bacteria; phylum Acidobacteriota; class Terriglobia; order Bryobacterales; family Bryobacteraceae; genus JACTMJ01. Next base: position 102,299 of record JAHCHD010000001.1, on the reverse strand, counting down.
ATTGCCGCGGAAGGAGTGCGCTTTCTGAAGTCGAGACTGGGATAGCTGGCCTCGCCGTCATTTGTAATGCTGCGCCACTCCTGTTTGCGCTACAACGGAGACATGGGTTTCCGCCGTGAGTTCGTTTCGTTGCTGGGAGTGATTCTAATGAGCATCGGTGCGCTAGCGCAAGCAATCCCTCCGCTGGAGTTGCCAGGGATGATCGTGAGCGCCGACTGGCTGCAGGGCCGGTTGGATGCGCCATCTTTGGTGATCTTGCATGTAGGCGGCGAAGCCGATTATGCCGCGGGTCACGTGCCGGGAGCTCAACTGCTTCAGCTCGCGGACGTCTCCGTCACCGGAGAAACGGGACTGCGGTTGGAACTGCCGCCGCCTGAGGTACTGGCAAAGACGCTGGGGGAACGCGGGATCTCGAACCAGCATCGGGTGGTGATCTACCACGGAACAGAATCGGTGCAATCGGCAACCCGGGTCTGGTTTACATTCGACTACCTCGGCCTGGGTAAGCACGCGACGCTGCTCGATGGCGGGCTGGCATTGTGGAAGCGGGAAGGACGCCCGCTGAGCACAAGCATACCTGCCCCAACAGCGGAGACCCTCGAAGTGAGACCCAGTCCGGATGCGGTGGTGGAGGTCTCTTGGCTACGCAATCAGCCAGAGAGTGCCTCGCACTTACTGCTGGACGCACGACTGCCACAATACTATTCCGGTGCGGACCCAGGCACAATGACGCGGGCGGGGCATATTCCTGGAGCAGTGAGTGTGCCCTATCCCTCGTTTTTCGATGCGGATGGCCGATGGAAATCACCGTCTGCTTTGCGTCCGCTGCTGCACAGAAATGGCACAGATCCAAAGCTGGTTGTCACTTATTGCCACATCGGGCAACAGGCCACCGTACCGTATTTCGCCGCTCGATTGCTTGGGCTGGAGGTAAAGCTTTTCGATGGCTCGTTTCAAGCCTGGAGCCGGGACGCGGAATTGCCTGTGGCGACGCAGCCGTAACCCGCGACCTCGGCAGCATGGCGCCCCCTCTACCTTGTGACGTATGTGCCATGGGGCCCCTTGATGCCCTTGTGAAACGGCTCCCGTCCCTGAAAGTGGGTGGTATAAAACTGCTCGATCTCGGCCTTCGTGTTCAGCACGGTGGGTTCGCGGTTGTCGGGCCAGAACACATCGACAGGTTCATCGGTGTGCGCAGCGTACTTTTCCTGGTCGCCATGGAGGACCATGGCAACACCCATCTTCCGGTTTAGATAGTGCTGGACATCGAAGAATTCCCGTCCGCGCGCGTGCGGCTGTCCGTGACGAGTTTCAGTGACACGAATGGCGACGGCGCTGCCCTTCGGTACGCTACCGGGTGCCGGTTCTGCTGGCACGATGGCATACAGGTCGTAATCGCCATGCACGTATTTCGCCGCACTGATGAGGCTGTTGGATGCAAACTGAACACAGCCGTAGTGTTTGTGGGCTGGGTCCATCTGAACGGTGTAAAACCTTCCGCCCGGGATATAAGTGAGCGCACGCCCCAGTTCCGGGAAGTAGCAAAGTGGCGAGAACTGCCTCCAAGTCTCTTGGGCAGATATGGCTTTGGCCGAGGTCTGGAACGCGTTCTGAAAGCCGGGCAAGGTGGGGTTTACGACCAGCCCGGCGGTCTGCCGCTCGCCGATTCCGGGGACGAAAACATTGCAGTCCGCCGTCTTGGCCTTGCAGTCCAGGCGCTTCGGGCTATACCCGAAGACGCCGATATAAGGCTTAGACTCGACGTTGGTGCGGCGAAGCAGAAGAAAGACGTTGTAAAAGGCGGCCGCAGAGCGGAACGCCTCAATGTCTATGTCACGCATGTAGTGCTGGAGGGCAGCGACGCTCATCCGTCACCTCGCATGGGGCTGGGGAAGCACATTCATGAGAACGAGCGGAAACTGCCACAGGATTGGCTCAGGGATGGGGGCTGGGGACGCGGGAAGCTAGTCAACGATCATCGCGGAGAACTTACAGGTGCATTCCTTGCAGATATGGGGATAACTACCGGTGACCTTAGTGAGAACGCGCTCCATCCAATTGCGGTGTAACCGTCGGACGCTGGAGCTGGCGCAGTAGGGACAACGCACCGCTGCCGGATATGACACGGAGATCTTGCGGCGTTGCCTTTTCGTTACTAGTGGCGCAGGACCTACGTGAGCAGGAGTCATCAGCAATATCCGAGAACCGGTGTGCCCGTGGGCGTACAGCGCGTTTCCTGAAGGAGGGACCCGCTGAACTTTGAATGTAGCACTGAACTTTTAGGATTACGGCTAGAAACCACGGGATACGCGGGAGGTTTGGTTAACATCATATACGGCAGGATATAAAATGTCCCCTCTGATGATTCCTCTTCGCCTAAGTGTAACTAGTTTGTTAGGACGTAGCTGAGTGTGGGTTTCGAGTCCCAGAGTGAGTCTGATGCCCTTTGTTTACTCTCGGTTGGAAGGCTTCTGCGTGGAATTGAGTGCGTTGGAAGCTCAGCTGGATCAGCCACCATGGAACTCGACGTTGATGATAGCCAAGCGAGAGAACGGTGAACCAAGCGGCGATCGGCAAGCTTCAGATACAATCGGCTTGGAAACCGCAAATGAACAGAAGAAAGTGGATCTATTCGGCAGGCTCAGCGGCACTTGCCTTCACCGGGATGGCGACCGGTTCCCGCGAGGCACAGGCTCAGGAACACCGACCAAGCTTATTTTTCCGAGAGGATTGGGCAGAGTCGCCAGCCGCACTTCCCGTGACGCAGGAACACGTCACGCATCAGGACCTGCAATTGGAACTCTATGGTCCTGGACGCGAGGGTATCAAGAAAAGCAACCACGACCAACCGTATGATGACCCGTTTTACATTTGGAGCGGAGAGGCGGAGGGAAATTGGGCGGTGGCGTTGAGGCATCGTGGGCAGATGGTGGACCTCAGCCGCCAGGGCAAGATCGTCTGGCGCTCCAAACAACAGGGGCTGCGGCAGTTGCGGATGGTTTTGCGTCTGGCCGACGGGAATTGGCTGGTAAGCGAGGAAGCTGACGGGCCGTCGCTGGATTGGCGGATTCGCGAGTTTGTGCTTTCCGATACGCGATGGTATGGGTTGGACATCAACACCGTGGTGGAGCGGGCGCTCGCAAAGAGCCCGGATTTGCGCCGAGTAGACGCAGTAGGATTCACTGACTTGATGCGCGGCGGGCGGACCACTGCGTGCTCGCGCCTTGACTGGATTGAGGTTTACGGGCACGGGGTTCCCAGGTAGCCGCTGGTTCGCTGGCGGTCAGCCAGTCAGATTTCGTCGCGGTTGCTGCGCTACCATGGAGAGAACCCTCAGGGAAATCCGCGCAACCAAAGGGATTCCGCCGCAGTCTTACCCGGTGGAACGATATGATGCCTCAAACTCTAGCCAAAGTGTTGCTGCTCGTGTCGCTGCTGATGTCTGCATCGGCTTGGGCCAGCGGCCAAGGGAAGGGGTTTGCGTACTCGCTTGACGATTCCGTGACGGCGGGTGGGTTTGAAGTGAGGAAGGTTCAGGATCTGAAGACTGCGCGCTGGCACGTGGAGATTCTCCAGGGCCAGAGATCTCTGTTTCGGAGCGGTAATGGAGCCAAGGTGAAGTCGGATCTGCTCCTTGGTTCATTTTCGTTATTGGGAGATGGGTCGAAGCAACTTCTGATTGAAGAGTATACCGGCGAGGCGTTCTGCTGTACGCACAACTACGTGTTGCAGGTGGGGGAAGGAATCGATGTACTCTACTCCAGTAGCCAGTACCCGGTGGGCTACGGTTTATCGCCGGAAGACCTGGACGGGGATGGAGTTTACGAGCTGATTACGACACTGACCCGCTTCGAGAATTTCTTCAACATGCCTCACGAGGAGTCGCCAACGGTTCCAGTGATATTTCGGCATGATCCGCAGGCTGGTCGCTATGTGGTGGGGAACCGGCGCTTCGCCGAAACCGTGCGGGCGAACGTTGCCGAAGATCGGGAGCGGGTGAAGAAGATGCAGACGGAGCGTCGCAACGGAAAGCCTGTAAATGGCCTGTGGCGCACGCGGTTCACCGGAGCCGTGCTGAGCGTAGCACTCGCGTACTTCTATTCCGGGGATCAGGAGCAGGGCTGGCAGTACCTCACCAGTACCTACGACCTGGACGACCGGGATGCGGTGCTCGCCAACCTTCGGTACTACCTCTTGCGATGCCCGATTTTTCGGGGCGTGTATCCGGATGCCCGAGAAATCCTGCAAACCAGCATCCTCAGCAATCAATAATCAGCCCTTCCTGTCCCCTTGCTTGCGGGCGGTGATACCTATGCAGTTTGGCATGATAATTGCCGATCCGATGGTATGATTGGGGCAGAAATAGCATGCTTTCGCCGCGTCTCCAGCTGAAGGTCGCCCAGAAGCAGATACTCACCCCGAGCCTGGTGCAGATGGTGACACTTCTGCAACTGAACCGGCTGGAGTTGCGCGAGCTGATCGAACAGGAACTCACTGAGAACCCAGTCCTTGAAGAGGGGCTGGCGGTAGAGGATGCCGAGCTAACCGCGCAGGAACTGCAGTCGCTGTTAGAAAAGGAACGCAGCTCTGACCCAGCGGACCAGGGCGTCCTCGAGGCACTGCGCGGTGAACAGGATGGTGAAGGCGAGGGTGCTGCCGCGGGCAGGGAAGAGCCAGTGGAAACCGAATCCTCCTACCCGGATGGAAGCTATCCCGAGGGAGCAGCGGCAGCCAGCGCTTCGGAAGGGGAAGCGGCGAAAGAAACCGACCCCTTCGAAGAGATTGATTTCGGCGAGTTCTTCAATGAATACCTGGACCCTGGCTTCCGTACAGCCGGACAGGAACGGCCTGATCCGGACAGCCCCACTTTCGAGACTTTTCTTTCTTCGCCGGTGCACCTCTCTGACCACCTGCAGCAACAACTAAGTGTTGAAGTCTTAAACGACGAGCTCCGTTCGGCCGCGGAGGCGGTAATTGGCAACCTCGATGAAAATGGCTACTTGCGAATGACTCTCGAGGAGCTGGCGGAGAGCGAGCAGATGCCGCTTCATCTGGCCGAAGAGGGATTGAGGGTAGTGCAATTGCTGGACCCCTCTGGAGTAGCGGCTCGTGACCTGAAGGAATGCTTGTTGTTGCAGCTTGCCGACAGAGCTGAGGAGGACAGCCTTGCGTGGCGGATGGTGGAGGATCATATCGAGTTGCTCGATGGCAGGCACGCAAAGGAACTCTGCCGTTTCCTGAAAGCACAGCCTGAGGATGTGGAGCGAGCCCTGGCGCTTGTGCGGACACTGGACCCGATGCCCGGTTCCCGGTTCGCCACCAACCAAGCCCAGCCTGTGGAGCCGGAGATCTTCATTTTGAAGGACGGCGACCATTGGGTAATTCAAGTTTCTGATGACGGCATTCCCCAGCTACGATTGAACCGTGGCTACCGGCACTTACTTGAGCGAAACGAGCAGAACGATAAGGAAGTCAGGAATTATGTGAAGGAGCGCTACCAGTCTGCGCTGCAGCTAATCAAGAACATTGAGCAGCGCAAGCAGACCATCCTTCGCGTATGCCAGTGCGTTGTGGAACGGCAAGGTGAGTTTCTGGAACGGGGTCCGGACTACCTGAAGCCAATGATGATCAAAGAAATCGCTGAGGAGATCGGGGTACACCCCTCCACCGTCAGCCGAGCCGTTTCAAACAAGTATTGCCATACCCCTCAGGGCACTTTTGAACTGAGATTCTTCTTCACAGAGGCTGTGCAGGGCATGGGGGGAAACAGCACCTCGTTGTTTGCCGTGAAGCGGCTGGTGAAGAAGATCATTGATGAGGAAGACCCCAGCAAGCCGCTGACGGATGAACATATTATGGAGCGGTTACGCGGCGAAGGCGTGGACGTAACGCGCCGCACGGTTGCAAAGTACCGGGAAGACTTGAGGATCCCGTCCACGCACCAGAGGCGCGTGCGGAAGTAACCGCAGCAGCGCCTGATGGAGGCAACATGAAGATCGCCTATTCTGGAAAACCAAATGGGCTCACCGAGCCGGAGACGAAGAAACTGGAAGCCAGGCTTCAGAAGCTGGCCCGCTTTGTGGACATGAAGAAGGGAGAGCGCGAAGCCCACGTGAGCCTGCGTGTGGAGAAGCGTTCGCACCTGGTGGATATCAGTGTGCTGTACAAGGGTGACGTCCTTGCCACAACCGGGAATGGACCGGATTTGTTCCTGGCTGCCAGCGCTGCTGTGGATAAGCTGGAACGGCAGTTGGCGAAGAGCCGGGAGAAGCGCCAGGATACCCGTAAGCGGTCCGCCGCCCGGGATGATAAACGGGGGACTACGGTTGTGACTCCCGAGGTGGTTACTCCCTCGTTTACTGCATTGGAAGCCGACCAGGGGGATGAGGCCGGGAGTGGCCCACAGGTGACGGTGCATCGGGTGAATCATCTTGCCCGCCGCAAGCCGATGTCTGTGGATGAGGCGGTGGGTGCAATCAAGAAAAATTCACCCTATCTGGTATTCAGGGATGTGGAGTCTGAGTCGGTGGCGATTCTGATCCGGCGCGTGGATGGTGGCTTTGATCTCATTGAGACCGCGTCGTAGGATCTGGTTCCAGAGCACGTTTCGTTTCGGGTATTCGGAGCTCTCGCAGATGACGCAGATTGCCTTCGGTTGACGAACGGCAAAATGCTTGGCTTCTGAAGTTGCATCTAGGTGATTGGCTGCCGTTGGGCTTGGTGCGCCCCACGAACGGCCTTCCTGAGGGTGGATCTGACTGTGATTTCAAACGAGAAAAGAGTTATGCGCTCTGGAGCAGTGCGATGTTGGCTTCCGCGCGTGACAACGGTGTTCCTAGCGACGCTGCTGGCGGTTTTGGCGGGTTGCGAGTTGCCGATATCCGAGGCAAACCGCAGCTTGCCGTTCGAGCCAAAGGAGTTTCGACTGAATGGGATGGGTCGGCCCCTGCACGTGCTGGTGCTGGGCGATTTTGGCTGGGGCGGGAAGGGGCAGCGTGATGTGGCGCAAGCCATTGCCGGCATCCACCGAGATGCACCGTTTCATTTCGGCATCACCGTAGGGGACAACTTCTACAATCGCGGCGTTCGTAGCGTGGATGACCGCAAATGGGTGGAACGGTGGGAGCAACCTTACGGGGGATTGGGTATCCGGTTTTATCCCACTTTAGGGAATCACGATTACTACGGGGATGTGAAGGCCCAATTGGATTACCGCTCGCCTCGAGAGAACTGGCAGTTTCGAGCGCGTCAGTACCACTTCCAGGTGGGTGACGCGGAGTTCTTCGCGCTGGATACGATGGACCCCAACCCAGCGCAGATGCGCTGGCTGGATGATGCGATTGGAAGAAGCGTAGCGCGATGGAAGATCGTGTACGGTCACCATCCGGTGTATTCTGGCGGCAAGCATGGCGACAGCAAGGTGCTTGAGCAGACCTTGCTGCCGCTAATCCGTGGCAGAGCTGTGATGTATATCGCTGGTCACGATCACGACATGCAACACCTAAAGCCCGTCGATGGCACCCATTTTTTTGTGTCCGGAGGAGGAGGCGCGCGATTGCGCGACCCAAAGCCGCACCCTCGGTCAATCTTCGGTAAGGGCGTGTACGGCTTCATGTCTCTTTCCGTTCACGATGCGTTTATTGAAGTGCAGATGTTCGACCGTACGGGCCAGGTGATCTACCAGACCCGCGTGGGTGAAGAATCAGTGCAGGCGCATCTGCCAACGGACTTGGTGGTGACCTCGGCAATCCGCTAGAATCCGAGACAGTCCCAGTCAAATGCGGGGCCAACATCCCATTTGTCCTGCCGGAAGTTAGAGTGGCTAGCCACACCTTTGTAGTGGGCGAAGTCCCCTGGGTTGTATTCTCCTAACCGCGCCTCCCGGCACGCCACCTTAGGGATTCCGAACTGATCACAAAGATGCCGCACCAGCAGACCGGTGGCCTCCATTTGGGCCTGGGGCATGGAGGCGAAGGCGGACATGCCACGGTAGTCTCGCGAGACGTAACGGTCTTGATGGTGGCGGTGACAGTAGCGCATGCCCCAGTTCCGGGGCCACCAGTTGAGCTGGTTTGGGTCCGCGGGATCAGGCCGAAGAGGGCCAACATTGGCGATCTCAATGCCGATGGAACGTTGGTCGTGAACTCTTGTTCCCTTGATGCCGAGGTGGTACGCCCAGGCATCGGGTGGAAAGAACTCGATAATTGTGCCGTCCGGATCCACGCCAAAGGCCGTTCCGATACGCTGCGGATCGGCCTGCCAAGTGCGGTAGGCACTTTCGCATGAGGTCCCAGCTGTGAAGTGAAGGACGATGAGGTCCTTGCTGTGCCGCTGCGGAAGATATCGGGATGAGTCGAGCCGGAAGCGATTTTTTTCCAACTGTGGTGACTGACCTTCAGGGCAGAGACCTTGTGCGATGGAATTTTGCGATCCGTGCTCGCGCGTTCCGCTACCGGCAAAGGCGGCGTGAGAATCAAGTCTACGCAGAGCAAGATCTACTCGCCTTCCGCAAGTACCTGTATCGAAATGAGTTATATCTGGCGCGAGGCCTTCGGACCGTACTGCAATACAGCCACTGGCCGCCTCCGCAATGCCTGTGCTTTTCATATCCACCTCCGCCTAAATGTAGCGGGAGTGGAGACGAATCCGAGAGTTTGTGCTCAGGCAAAGGGTGTTGAGCGATCTGCGACTACTGGTTCGCTTACCTCGTAGGCAGGTTGGAACAAGCCCTCTTTCTGCGTCGACAGCACGACTGTTGTTCTCGTACGTAGAACTCCTGGGATTGCGCGGAGCTGCTCGCTAACGAGGTGGTCGAGATGTAAGGTGTCGCGCGCAAACAGTTTGAGCAGGTAATCCTCGTCGCCAGCGACGTGATGACATTCGACCACTTCGGGAATGCGCTGAATGGCTTTCAAGAACGGCTTGCGGTGTTTTGTCTTACCAAAGGCGATGGCAACGAACGCGGAAAGCCCGTAGCCAATTTGTGTGGGCCGAACAAGGGCAGCGTAGCCCGAGATTAATCCCGCTTCCTCCAGCTTCCGTACTCGTTCGGCGGTGGCTGGAGCAGAAAGGCCCAAGTGCTGAGCCAAGTCTGCCCAACTCATTCTCCCTTGTTTCGTAAGAATTGTCAGTGCCTTAGAATCGATGGTATCCATCTGGATTGTCCTTAGAAAAGGTTGTCGAAGTCGATAGATGGCTCGGATTATATCCTTTGCGGTTATACTGGCGCAATGGGAATCCTAGTTGAGTCCGATGTTGCTTTCGCCCTTGTAGAGCGCTGGCTCCAAGATTTGCGCGGTCTGGACGAGGTGGTGGAGGAGTTTCGGCGGTGTACTCTAGCTCGCCGGGACTGGACCCATCGCGCGCATTTGGGGGTAGCGGCAAGCCTGATACTGACGGAGGGCGCCACCGAGGCTCTGGAGTGTATGCGTGGAACGATTCCTAGACTGAATGTGGTCCAAGGATCAGAGAACACAGCCGTTTCGGGTTACCACGAGACGCTTACGATATTCTGGGTCCGCGTGTTGAATCGTTACTTACGACGGCTTCCGCTTCGGTGGAGTCGGCTGGATAAGGTGAGAGCCGCGGTGGAAGCCTACGGAGAGATCCGGCGATTGGATCGCGCGTTCTATTCGTTCGACGTCTTGGCCTGCGAGGCATCAAGAGCTAAATGGAGAGTTCCGGAGCACGGTCCTTCGTGGCTGACCGGCGATCTGGATACGTAGTTGCCGATGAGCGTTCGATAGACGAGGAGGCGGTATGAATCGACGGAGTTGGCTCAGTCGCGCAGGTTGGGGACTCACTGCGTTTTCTGAGTTTCCCCTATGGGCACAGCAGGACCGTGGCGATCGAGTGACTCATCATTCTGTGAAGGAGTCTCTTCCTTTTCCGAGCGATATTCAGCGGCCACGCTACCATTTTCTGCCTCCGCGTAATTGGATGAATGACCCTAACGGGCTGGCTTTCTACAAGGGTGAGTACCACGTTTTCTACCAACACAACCCAAGTGCGGCTGTTTGGGGTGACATGCACTGGGGACATGCGGCGAGCCGTGATCTGCTGCAATGGCGGCATTTTCCCATTGCATTGGCGCCGACGCCGGGGGGCTACGACAAGGACGGCGTGTTTTCTGGCTGTATGGTGGTGGATGGTGAGTCTCCTACGCTTATCTATACCGGGACTCAGCCGGAAGTGCAGGCAATTGCCACTTCCAGCCATCCGCGCCTGGAGACGTGGTCGAAATGGGAGGGCAATCCAGTGATTCCCGCTCCGCCGATTGGCCTGGAAGTTACCGGATTTCGAGATCCCTTCGTTTGGAAAGAAGGGCCTGACTGGCTGATGGCCCTTGGCAGCGGTCAAAAGGGACGGGGTGGGGCGATATTGCTGTACCGCAGTGCAGACTTGCGGAGCTGGGAGTACCTGCATCCGCTGGTGGCGAGCGATGATCCAGCGCTGGGAACGATGTGGGAATGTCCAAATTTCTTTCCATTGGGGGCGAAGCATGTCCTGCTGTTCTCCCCTATTCCGCTGCGCAAGGCCCTTTACATGATTGGTTCGTATAAGAACCGGCGGTTCGAGATGGAATCGGTAGGAAGTCTGGATGATGGCGGACATTTCTATGCCCCTCAGGTGTTTACGGATGGAGCTAATCGGCGCGTAATGTTCGGCTGGAGTTGGGAAGGCAGAACGGAGGAAGCGCAGGTCCAGTCTGGATGGGCCGGGGCACTCACCTTACCTCGTGTAGTGACGCTGGACCCAGATGGCAAACTGCGGACAGAGCCGCATCCCCTGTGCGCACGGCTACTACAATTCAGTCAAGCGGTTCGGAGCGCACCTATCGGTGAGCAGGTTCAGGAAGAGATCGCACAGGCTGGAATTGCCGGGAATGCGGGCCGCTTGGATGTAACTCTGGAACCTGGAGACGCCAGGGAGGTGGCTTTGATCTTCTACGCGAGTCCAGATGGCCGTGAAGAGACACAGCTGCTTTGGAGGAAGGAGTCAGGTGAGCTGGTAATCGACCGCAGTAAGTCGTCATTGAGCAGCAGTCAAAATACGCAAGTGTTTCAAGCTCCGCTAAAACTAGGCAAGGGTGAGTCCTTGCGGCTTACCCTCTACCTGGACCGTTCCCTTGTTGAGGTATATGCAAACGGAAATTGTTGTTTGACGACCCGCGTGTATCCCAGCCTACGAGAAAGTCTGGGGATACGCGTGAGTGCAAACGGCAAGAAAGCGATCCTCCGCGAGATGGTTTGGAGGCCGATTGCGATGCAAGTGTCGTAATCGAGAACTACCGGCCTGGGGAGAAGTGGTAGGCACGGCTGGATTCGAACCAGCGACCTTCCGCTTAGGAGGCGGACGCTCTATCCGGCTGAGCTACGTGCCCACACGCTCCTATTAGTTTAGCTTGTGGCGGTGCGACGGCGTGGCGTAGCGGCAGGGTTGTCTGTTGATTCTGCTTCCCAGCGTTTCCGGCCTTTTGCTCCAATGTCGCTTCGTTTCTGCATGCCATCAAATTGAATGTGGCTCGCGGCTTCGTACACCCTTTCGATGGCCTCCGGGAGTGAGGGAGCACTTGCGGTAACCCCCAGTACCCGGCCACCGGAGGTCACTACCTTGCCATCCCGAGACTGCGTCCCCGCATGAAATACAACGGCACCGCATTCTTCAGCCTGTTCGATACCGGAAATCGCGTCACCTGTGCGGGGATTTCCCGGGTAGTTCGCAGCCGCAAGCACGACGCAGACGGAGGGCTCTGCGTCCCAGTAGACGGCATTGGCATCCAGATTGCCGGCAGCGCAGGACTTTAGCAGGGCGAGAAAGTCACCTCGCATGGAATGCAACAAGGCCTGGGTTTCTGGGTCGCCAAGGCGGACATTGAACTCGAGGATCTTGGGGCCATTATCCGTGATCATCAAACCTGCAAAAAGGAATCCCTGGAACGGACGGCCCTCCGCTCTAAGGCCACCAAGAGTTGGGTGAATGATTTCCCGGAGGATCGTTTGATGCTGTTGAGGCGTTAGGATGCGCGCGTCGCAGTAGGCACCCATGCCCCCAGTGTTCGGGCCACGATCCTCATCCAAGATGGCCTTGTGATCCTGGGCTGGCGGAAAGGCCAGGATGCGCTCGCCGTCGGTGAGGACGATGAAGCTCACCTCTTCGCCGCACAGAAACTCCTCAAGGACGACACGAGATCCAGCGGCACCCAATGTCTGCCGAGCCATGAGGTCGAGGATTGCCGCGCGCGCTTCTTGGTGCGACTGCGCGATGATGACGCCCTTCCCGGCGGCCAGACCGTCTGCTTTGATGACAACTGGCAAGGAAAAGCGAGTCAAAGCATCAAGGGCTTCCTCGATGGAGTGGGCCGAATGGAAGGCTGCGGTGGGGATGTGGTGCCGGGCGAAGAACTGTTTGGCAAAGACCTTGCTGCCTTCCAGTTCGGCTGCAGCAGCGGAGGGTCCAATAACGGCGATCCCTTTGGCCCGGAACTGGTCAGCGAGTCCACTGACGAGCGGAGCTTCCGGACCAATCACAACAAGGTCGATCTCTTGCTCTGCAGCGAACTGCATCATGGCTGAAGGAGTGTTGCCCTGCAGTGGAACATTCTTGGCAACTTGGGAGCTGCCCGCGTTGCCTGGCGTTACGTAGATCTCGGGGCGATTGGGGGACTGAGCCAGCTTCCAGGCGATTGCGTGCTCGCGCCCGCCGTTACCAACGATTAGGACCTTCAATGGAACCTCCAGCATCCCTGAGGCTAGTGACTCGTGTGTATTTTGTCAACGTCCGGCACGGGTCCGTAGAATGAGGGAAGGACTGCCAGAGTCGCTTTTGCTCAGTGTTTGTGAGAGGTTAGGTTTCGTTTCTAAGTGATATGCGAAGTTTTGACGTAATTGTGATTGGCGGTGGCCACGCGGGATGTGAAGCCGCGCAGGCGGCCTCGCGTCTTGGGGCCAGAACTGCCCTTGTGAGTATGAACCTGGACTTGATTGCGCAGATGAGCTGCAATCCGGCAATGGGCGGGATCGCCAAGGGTCACCTCGCCCGTGAGATCGATGCACTGGGCGGTTTGCTGGGGCAGGTTACTGACTACTCGGGAATTCAGTTTCGATTACTCAACACCAGTCGCGGGCCGGCGGTTTGGGCACCCCGCGCGCAATGCGACAAGAAGATCTATCGCACGAGAATGCGCGAGGTGCTTGAGCAGCAGCCGAACTTGCGACTGGTTCAGGCCGAAATCGCCGCGCTGTTGCTGACCGATGAAGGCGGTGGCCGGCGTCGGGTGCGCGGAGTGGGTTTGACGGACGGCCGGGAATTGCATGCAGGCGCGGTGATTCTTACGACAGGCACCTTCTTGAACGGGATGGCCCGCGTGGGAGAGCAGACATTTGGATGCGGTCGCAGCGGGGAGTTGCCATCCGTTATCTTGGGGCGCCAGATCCGAGACCTGGGAATGCGGTGGACACGGATGAAGACGGGCACGCCGCCGAGGTTGGACGGTCGCACCGTCGATTGGGACCAGTTTGAGGTCCAGGCCGGCGATCCTGAGCCCACTCTCTTCAGTTTTCTGTCCCAGGGACTCAAGCAGCGTCAAGTTTGCTGCTATCACGCGTATACCACGGAGGCAACACGAGTTGCTGTTGAGCAGAATTTGGGGCGTTCGCCTCTCTTTAGCGGTCTGATTCAAGGAATAGGACCTCGCTACTGCCCGTCTATCGAAGACAAGTTCGTTAAGTTCCCAGAGAAGCTACGGCACCAGATCTTCCTGGAACCGGAGGGTCTGGATACGCACGAGGTTTACGTCAATGGTATGTCGACGAGCATGCCGGTGGACGTGCAGGAGCAGATGATTGCCTCTATCCCGGGGCTTGAGCACGCGGAGTTGATCCGCCCTGGATATGCCATCGAGTACGATTGCATTGATGCGCGAGAGGTGATGCACTCGCTGGAATCTAAGAAAGTGTCGGGTCTGTACCTCGCCGGCCAGATCAACGGGACCTCAGGTTATGAGGAAGCGGCGGCTCAAGGAATCATGGCCGGAATTAACGCTGCACAAGCGTTGGGTGGGCGCGACGCGTTGGTGTTAGGACGCAATGAGGCATACATCGGCATTCTGGTAGATGACCTAGTAACGAAGGGGACAGATGAACCATATCGGATGTTCACTTCCCGTGCAGAGTACCGATTGCATCTTCGCATTGACAACGCAGATGAGCGGCTGACCGGGTATGCGATCGGGCTCGGCTTGTCCTGTGCCGAGCGCACACGGAGATTTGGGGAGTTGCAAAGCCAGCGCGTGATATTGCGGGAGCAGCTTCGCAGGATGAGGTGGCGGGATATACCCGATTCAACCCCACTTGTGGCGGGACGAGGAGAGAACCCCATGGTGTCGGATTGGCTGCGGAGACCCGAGGCGTCGTTGACGTCGATTCGGCGAGGGCTTGAAGGTGCAGTCGGCATGCCCATTGCGGATTCGGTGCTTCGTACTGTGGAGACGGAGTTGAAGTACGCTGGGTACCTCGAGCAGCAGGAGCGGCAGGTATCGCGGCTTACGGATATGGAATCTCGCACGATTCCGGCGAGTTTTGATTTTCGCGGCCTTCCGGGTTTGTCCCTGGAGATCCAGGAGAAGTTGCATCGTGTCAGGCCGGCATCGCTGGGTCATGCTTCCCGCATTCCAGGTGTGACCCCAGCGGCACTGGCTTTGCTTGACATTCGCATTTCACTTGCCGGAGAGGTGCCTACGAATTGAAACACGACGTCGCAGTGGATTCGGCTGCCTTCCGATCGCGGTTGGCGGAGTTAGTGCGCGTCCACGGCATCGCGGTGGACACAGAGGCCTTAGGTCGCTGCGAATCACATCTGCTGGTGCTGGTGAAGTGGAATCGTGCGATGAACCTGGTGGGCGACCTGTCGCTTGAGTCAGCAGTGAAGCGGCACTATGGGGAGAGTCTCTATTTGGCATCGTTGATCCCCGCTGAAGTCCGGTCGGTTGCAGATATTGGTTCTGGTGCTGGATTCCCTGGTGTAGGCGTTGCTGCCATTCGGCGAGATTGTAGTGTCTGCCTAGTCGAGTCTCGTGGGAAGAAAGGTGCTTTCTTGCATGAATCAACCCGAGGTTGGGGGAATTGCCGTGTTTTTGTGGGATTGGGACAGGACTTGCAAGAGGAGTACGAGTATGTGTGCTCTCGGGGCGTAGATCCAGCCGCAGTGGTTGCGGTGGCACGCAGCTGCCAGTCGGGTCTTGGTCTGCTTCTTTCCTTGGAGTCAGCCAAGGAGTGGTTTCGTATGTTGTCAGACGAGGGGTATGTGGGTACCGTCCACGAGATTCCGTGGCGGTCATCAGCCGCGGCGTTGGTGATGGCACCGGGATGTTAGCTCTTGGTTTAGAACATTTCTGCGATTCGCGTTCCACGTGGAACGCCGAAGTCCCCCGCTCTAGAGATATGCTAGGATTGCGGAGGCAATCCACGAAACTCGCATGGGACGGATCATTGCAGTTGCCAACCAAAAGGGCGGTGTTGGCAAGACGACAACCGCCATTAACCTCGCAGCGGCTCTCGCTGCTTCGGACCTCCAGGTACTACTGGTGGACTGTGACCCGCAGGCCAATTCCACCTCCGGGCTTGGCATACCACGAAAACTAGGCCGACCGTCTCTGTATCACCTCCTGGTTGGCGACGCCAGCGTGACCGACGTACTAATCAACACTCAGTTCGATGGCTTGTCGCTGATCCCTTCGGAGAAGGCATTGGTCGGAGCAAACATCGAACTGGTGGACGTGGACGACCGAGAGCGACAACTGGGCCAACGCCTAGACCCGCTGAGGCAGAACTTCGACTTCATCATCCTAGACTGTCCACCCGCACTTGACCTACTAACTCTCAATGCACTGCTGGCCGCTGACACTGTCCTGATTCCAATACAGTGCGAGTTCTTCGCATTGGAAGGAATTTCTGAGTTGATCGATACAGTAGCCCGCATCCGCGAAAACTACCAACACCCACTGCGAATAGAGGGCGTTCTGCTCACCATGTACGATGACAGAACGAACCTCACAAAACAGATCGCCGCCGACCTGCGGGAGTTCTTCGCTGCCGATATCTTTGAGACTGTTATTCCCCGTAACATAAAGCTGGCGGAGGCCCCTAGTTTCGGGAAGCCTATCATCGCCTACGATGTGCGATCAAAGGGCGCAGAATGCTACATCCAACTAGCCCGCGAGATACTCACCGATGACCGACCAGCAGCCTAAAAAGCGAGCACTCGGCAAGGGCCTCAGCGCCTTGCTCACCACCAAGCTTTCTGATCTCACCTCAGATGCAAGTGTGCAAACAAGCACACCGCGAATGTTGCCGTTAGAACAGATCGAGCCAAATCCCCTCCAGCCTCGTACCATCTTCCAACAAGCCGCACTCGACGAGCTGGCCCAATCAATTCGGGCGAACGGCATCATCCAACCTTTGATTGTTAGGAAGAAAGATGGACGAACCCAACTCGTGGCAGGCGAACGCAGACTGCGCGCCGCCAAACTCGCGGGCTTGGCGGTGGCTCCTGTCGTCTTCACGGAGATCGATGACAATCGGCTACTCGAAGTCACCCTCATTGAGAATATTCAACGCGAAGACCTCAACCCCCTTGAGGTTGCGGAAGCCTACCAGCACCTGATGGTCGACCTTGGACTGACACACGAACAGATTGCCGAACGCACCGGCAAGGATCGCTCCACGATCACCAACCACCTTAGGCTCTTGCGCCTGCCCCCGGCTATCCAGCAGCTTGTCGCCGATCGGCGCCTGTCGATGGGACATGCCCGGGCCCTGGTTGCAGTTCCTGATACCGATGATCAACTGGCCCTCGCCAACAAGGCAGCAGCGGAATCCTTATCCGTTCGGGAGATGGAACGCCTCGCCCGTCAACATTCCACATTGAAGAAGAACCGGCAACCCGATCAGCGAGGGCAAGATCTCGATCCCAACTGGAAAGCAGCCATCGCCGATCTGCAGCGGGTCCTCGGGACGAAGGTAAGCGTACAGTTGGGTGCGCGAGGATCAGGAAAACTGGAGATCGAATTCTACAGCCCTCAGGATCTTGAACGCATCTACGAGATCCTGATCGGAACTGGGGATTCGGTTTAGGAATGGTGGCGGCGACTGGACTCGAACCAGTGACCTACGGATTATGAGACCGTCGCTCTAACCAACTGAGCTACGCCGCCGAAACCTCCATTATATCTCAACAGCTTGTTGGCCCATCACCGGGAAAACAAGCAATGTGAGACCATAGGGAAGGTTCCCCGCCTTGCGAGTGGGGACTGCCTCTTCGAAATGGAAACCACTGGTTTTTCTGTTAGGGCCTCTGGCCTATCGAAATCGTATCCAGCATTTTCCTCTCCCACTGAACGCCTGCGTCAGCTCCTCTTTCGTAGTCGGAGACCAGATGCAAAGACCTTCTGGGCCCTCCGCGACGCCACTTTCGACATTCAACCCGGTGAAACCTTCTGCATCGTTGGGCAGAACGGTTCGGGAAAGAGTACTTTGCTTCAGATGATCGCTGGCATCCTGCCGCCCACTGGCGGCAACGTGGAGGTGAACGGCAAACTGGCAGCGCTTTTGGAACTCGGCGCTGGGTTCAATCCTGAGTTCACCGGCCGGGAGAATGTCCTCTTAAACGGAAGTCTGCTGGGCATTAGACGTAGCGAGCTACTGTCCCGGCTCCCTTCAATTGAAGCGTTCGCTGAAATTGGTGCGTTCCTTGACCAACCGGTGAAGACGTACTCGAGCGGCATGCTCGTTCGTCTGGCCTTTGCGGTAGCGGTTCACGTAGATCCTCAAATCCTCATTGTGGACGAAGCCCTGGCCGTCGGCGATATCTACTTTCGTCAGCGTTGTATGCGCAAGGTACACGAACTCAAACGACACGGAACAACAATCATCTATGTCACGCACTCCGCTGCGGATGTTCGCGCGATTGGCGACCGGTGCCTGTGGCTTGACGCTGGTCAAATACGAGAGTGTGGAGATCCAGAGCCAGTGGTCTCGCATTACCTCGCCGAAATGTTAGTGCGCGACTCAAGATATGTTCACGCGCACCCACCGGCACTCACTGCTCTTGGTCCTTCTGCCAACGTTGAGGCGCCGGAGTTGGTGGATGGAATCCCAAATGTGGATCACCGTTGGGGAAACCAGGGCGCAGAGATTATTGGAGTCGCTCTCACCAACTCTACTGGCAAACCACTTGCCACGCTGAATCCGCACGCAGAAGCGGTACTTCGCGTGAGCATACGTACCAACAAAGCGATCATCCAACCGATCGTGGGCTACGTCCTCCGAAACCACCTCGGCATTGACCTTGCTGTCTCAAACACACTGCGAGAGGGCATCCGCATGACGCCACTTGCCGATGGCACAACGGTCACAGTTGATTTTCATCTCACCATGCCTGAACTCTATCCAGCGGCATTTGCGTTCTCCGCGGCGATAGCGGACGGAACCCTTGAGAAGTACGAGATGTGCGATTTTGTCGAGAATGCAGTTTCCGTCCACATGGCTGGCACTGACAAGCCGATTTACGGGTATCTACACTTGCCCTGCCGCATAGGAATCAATCAGCGACTCTCGAATCCGACATCGCAAGAGGCGCTTCATGGCTGAGTTTACCGGGGAGCGCCTGGTCCCGGGCCAAGTAGATCTAGATCTCTATCACGAGCATGTCTCCCGCTACCGATTCGCATCCTACCAGGCGCGGGGAGCATTCGTGCTTGATGCTGGGTGTGGACTTGGGTACGGCACAGCCAGCCTGGGAGCCGACGCCACACTCGCCGTAGGTCTGGACTCCGATTTTCCAACGGTACAGGCGGCCGCCGCCGCATATGCGAACACGACAACTCAGTTCCTCGTTGCAGACGTGCGCCTTTTGCCATTTCGCGAAACCACGTTCGATTGCTCCGTGTCCTTTGAAGTAATTGAGCACTTGCACGAACCCGCCCGACTCCTGGAAGCACTACACGATGTCACCAAACCGTCTGGTATCGTATTTATCTCTACACCCAACAAGGATGTCTACGATGTTTCCCGCGGTGACGCAGGACCAAACCCATTCCATCATCACGAGTTTCGACTCGAAGAGTTCCTCGAGTTGCTCCGCCGCCATTTTGCCCATGTGTTGCTCTTCGCACAAAACCACACGCCCTGTGTGTCATTCCGACAAGCTTTGAGCAATAGCGGATTGGGTGCGCAAACCTCATTGCCGTCGGAAACCGTAGACGCAGAAGATGCCCAGTTCTTCGTTGCCGTTTGTTCCCAACAGCGCATGACGGAGGTCGAGGATTTCGTCTACATCGCCTCCGGCGGGAATGTACTCTTCGAACGCGAGAAGCATATCGGCCTCCTGACGGACGAACTCCGACTCAAGAACGACTGGCTAAACAAGACCCAAGATGAGCTGAAGACACTTCATGAAGCACACCAGCAGGTCCACTTCGACCTGGAACAAAAGATCTCTTGGGCCCAAAAAACTTCCGTCGAGCTAGACACAGCAGTAACCCTATTGCACAATACTGAAGCTCTCTTGCTGGAGCGCACAACGTGGGCAATGAATACCATCAAGGACCTGGAGAACAAGTCTACGGAGCTTGCGGAGGAACTTGAATCTAAGTGCGCAGAACTGGGGAAGGCGGTTGACCAGCTTCACCACACCGAGGAGGTCCTCTCAGAGCGATCGCACTGGGCGTTAACTACCATTGGTGAGCTCGAAGGCGTCAACAAGAATCTCGCGGAGAAACTCAACGAGAAATGTGATGAGTTGCAGCAGGCGGTCACGCGACAGCACTTTCTTGAGGAACAATTGCAGACGGCGGAAGTGGAATTGGTGCAGCTATACGGAGCAATTGAGACTCACGCATCACGGGCCAATAGTCTAGCGCTCGAGCTTGACCGTGTTGCTTGGGAACGCAACGTCCTTCGCAACTCCACTGTGGTGAAACTTGCGCAACGCTTGGGCCTCCTCAGAAGCAGCCGTGAATCTGCCGAATCCAAATGACCTGGACTCTCCAAATACTTGCCAGGCTTCTGTTAACCTCGGCGACCCTGACAAGTTGGGTATTGCTGAGCCCAATCCTGTTTCTGCTGCTTGCCCTCACCTATCAGGCCGGGCGTCACCGACGCGCAGATGGAAGGCTAGACGGCGAACCGCTCTTCCAAGGAGATACTCGTCCGCCTTGCACTATAGTCATTCCCAATTGGAATGGACTCGACCTGCTACAACGCTACTTGCAGAGTGTAATTGAAGCTTGCGACTTTGACCTCGGGGACGAAATCATCATTGTGGACAACGCCTCCACCGACGGCAGTGTTGCGTGGTTACGTGCCACTTGCCTTCAGGCAAGGGTGCTTGCCCTGGACTCCAATCTCGGGTTTGGGGGAGGCTCCAACGCGGGCATTCAAGCAGCCACCAATCCAATTGTCGTGCTACTGAATTCCGACATGCGGGTGGATCGCGATTTCCTGGCGCCACTGATACAACCCTTCCGCGAGGCAGATGTATTCGCCGTGGCTGCCCAAATCCAGTTCTCAGATTCGGCAAAGAGACGTGAAGAAAGCGGCCTCACCTATGCGCGGATGCGCGGAGGTCGTTTGGAGCTGGGGCACCAGGTGGAGAGTATCCCGGAAGGCGTCCAGCCCTGCTTCTACCCTGGAGGCGGGTCCTCCGCTTTTAACCGTCGGATGTTGATCGCCTTGGGTGGTTTCGATCATATATTCCGGCCGTTTTATCTCGAGGATACCGACTTAGGATTCGAGGCCTGGCGTAGAGGATGGCGGGTAGTCTTTCAGCCTGCTAGCGTCGTCTTTCACGAGCACCGGGGAACCATTGGAAAGCACTTCACTCCCGGCTATATCAACTCAATCGTCGCCAAGAATCGACTTCTCTTTCAGTGGAAGCACCTCCATTCAACATGGCCGGTGGTGCAATCGATAGCGGGCGTAACCGCAGACATCCTGAACTCGTGCTTTGTGTCGGCGGATGCTGATCATAGGGTAACGAGTGCGGCCCTCTTCCACGCGCTGAAGCAACTGCCGGAAACATTGGCGTCACGATACGGCTCAGCGCGACACGCTCGTCGGGCGGATACAGAAGCATTGGCCTTGCACCAGCCCGACGTATACTTTGATCACTACGGAAGCCCTGTTCCTGTCGACCGAAAACTGCGTGTCCTGTTCGTTTCACCCTATCCCCTGTATCCTCCAAGGCACGGCGGCGCAGTCTTGATTACGCAGTCACTTGACTACATGCGTGCCTACTGCGAGGTCCATCTGGTAGTTGTGTTGGAGGAAGAAGCAGAACGAGAGGCGCACCAGCAGTATGCTGCTGATTTCGCATCACTCCACCTGATTGTCCGGCGACCCGCAAGTTCCTGCGGACGCCTAGGTTTACATCCCAAAGCAAGCCGAGAGTTTGACCTGCCGGAATTGAGACAGCTCTTGCCAAGACTGATTCACGACTGTCAGATCGACGTCCTGCAACTGGAATACACGCAAATGGCGCAGTATGCGCGGCGTTACCAGCGAATCCTTACCGCTCTGTTTGAACACGATGTCTATTTCCAGACTGTCGGCAGGCGAATCTTCACCCGCGGCGCAGCCTCAGGCGCCAAGACGATTCTTGAGTACTTTCGCGCTCTCCGTTTCGAGCTGAAGGCTGTTCAACAGATGGACTATATCCAAGTATGCACCCAAGACAACGCACAACTCCTGCGCGCCTATCTGCCTCACATGGATTCGCGCATTGACGCGAATCTACGGGCCGGTATCCAACTGAGTGCGTATCCCTTTTCGCCTTCGGCACGGCTGCCGGCCACTCTGCTATTCGTAGGGAATTTCAGGCACACCCCTAATCGGGAAGGTCTCCGATGGCTGATTGACCACGTGATGCCCGCAGTCGTAGCGACAGATCCCGAAATCCGCTTACGGATTGTGGGGGCCAACTGCGATCAGATCGCCTTACCGATGCCAACTCCGAACTGGTTGGATGTGGTTGGAGAAGTCGCACAGGTGCAGCCTTATCTCAACGAGTGCACTCTATTTGTCTGCCCAGTCCTCACCGGCTCGGGAGTCCGAGTGAAGCTCCTCGAGGCCTACGCTTCCGGTACTCCGGTGGTATCCACCAGTGTAGGGGCGGAAGGGCTGAGCGAGAATGACGGCCCCCTCTGCGCACTGGGCGACAGCCCCGCGGCATTCGCCTCAGCGATTCTCCAACTCCTCAAGAACCCAGACGAAGCTGCCAAGCTCGCTCGCAAAGCAAGAGAATTCGTTGAGGCAAACTGGGACGCCGAGGCAAACGCGCGGCGTGTAGAGCAACGCTACCGGGAGTTGTTGGCGATCAAGTTACAGAAACTACGAGAGCGCTGATCGTGTACCCGTATCCCAGTTCGCCTGGATGGCAGTTTACTGCTGCTCCGCAGACCGCATCTTAGCGTCCTCGTCCATCCATTTCTTCAGCCGCTTCACGACGCTCCCGGCGCTCTTGTCGAGCATCAGCTCCCGGGTGTCCTGCCTTGGAAGAAAGGTGCTCCAGACCACCGTAGAATCAGCTCTCCGCACCAGAAACACAGTACCGCTAGCGCGGCCAAATGAGGATGACCGCGGCGCTGCCATCGCAGTGACGGTAGCAGCGGGCGAGCTTTCGTCAGCTTCTTCGGCACCGTTGGCGGATTCTGAGAATTGCTCCTCCGCAGCGGGCGGAGGGTACAACCGCTTCATCGTATCTTCAAACCCAGGACCTACCCCTTCGGTGAGAATATAAGCTGCTTGTTGGGGGTCAGTAACCACTGTTAGTATTCCCGCCTCGGTAAGCCGATTTGCGAGGTACAAATCAAAGCCACTCTTCATCCGCAGCAGGTAGACCTTGGCGCTGGTCTCTAGCGGGCCAGCGGCAAACAACGGTGCGACCGCCAGCGACAACCCCAAGAACAAATGACGCAACGAAGAACTCGTGAGCATAATGTATCTTCATAGACGCAGCGAACCGGAAAAAAGCCGGAACCTGCGAATTCGGTGAATCTCTCTTGTCCGGACGAAGCACCACTATCATCATCCCCAACTACAACGGGGCGCGCCACCTCTCGGCACTGTGGAACTCCCTGGCAGCGCAAACTCGGACGCCTGAACGTGTTGTGCTGGTAGACAACGGTTCCACCGATAGCAGCACAGAGCACCTTCCAGCTTTCGTTGAACTGTTGGCGCTCGGCCACAACCATGGCTTCGCTGCCGCTGTAAATCGCGGCATTGAGGCTGCACGCTCCGATTACGTGGCGATCCTCAACAATGATGTGGTGCTGGATGCCGAATGGCTCAAGAACCTCGAAGGCGCACTCACCAGCGACGAATACCATTTCGCCTGCCCACTGCTGATCTCAGCTCACGCTGTCGACTTAATCGACGGCGCCTTCGACTTGCTTACACGATCTGGTTGCGCAGCGCGTGCGTTGCACAACCAGCATTTGGACCACCCTCTGGCGAACCAGCCAAGGACTATTCATTTTCCGCCGATGACTGCAGCGCTATTCCGGCGATCCGTTTTCGATGCGGTCGGCCCACTCAACGAGATGTTCGGCAGCTACTATGAGGATGTGGAATGGGGACTGCGAGCGGCAGTCGCAGGTTTCGCGGGCCGTTTTGTGCCGGAGGCGCGGGCCACTCATATCGGTAGCGCCACACTTGGCGCTTGGAGTTCCCACGCCACGTACCTCATTTCCCGTAATCAGTTACTGCTTGTCGCCAGCCACTATCCCGACAAACTCCTGCGCGCATGGTGGTGGCCTATCCTTCTAGGGAACCTGCTGTATCTGCTGATCTCGCTTCGGCATGGCCAAGTGCTGGCTGCTCTGCGGGGCAAAACAACCGCCCTGCGCCGATGGGGTTCCATCCGACGGGAGCGGAATCGCACCCTCGAGCCTCTCGAAGCTGGCGGCTGTACTGGCAAAGCTAGCCTGGAACGGGAAATTGTCATGCAAAGTGAACAAGCGTGGCTAGCAGCCGCCCGATACAGCGATCCAGGCACCTTCTGGAAACTCTACTTTCACCTTTGTCCAGTTTCTGAGCCACCCGCTACCGAGACCCATCCGCTGCCATGAACACAGAGGCCCAACCGAATCCCGGTTCTGCGACGACACACACTTTTGGGGTAGTCATCGTTACATATAATTCCCAATCGGTGGTGTCCCACTGTATTGCGCCGCTGCTCCAATGGAACTGCGTCATTGTCGTTGTGGACAACGCATCATCCGATGAGACTGTCCAAATCGCACGGTCTTTCCCAGTCCAGGTGATCGCCAACCAGGCAAATCTCGGGTTCGCCGCGGCAGTCAACCAGGGATTCTCCGCTCTCGACACGGAATGGATACTGCTGTTGAATCCGGATGTGACCGTAACATCACCTCTGGACCCTCTCACAAGTGCCTCCCACTCCGATGACACGGGTGCCGTTACCGCATTGCTCACCAGTCCAGATGGGGAGCCTCAGTACCAGTTTCAGTTCCGGAGATTCCCATCTCTGGCCACCTTGGTACTCGAATCTCTAGGTATCAACCGGACCTTCCCCGGCAACCCCTGGAACCAGCAATATCGGTATCTGGGCTACTCCTGGGAACAGGGTTGCGACGTGGAACAACCTGCGGGAGCCTTTCTTTTAGTTCGGCGGAAGGCGTGGGAGCAGCTTGGCGGATTTGATGAATTGTTTTATCCTCTTTGGTTTGAGGATGTTGACTTTTGCTTCCGCCTGCGGAAGGAGGGTTGGAGGATTCGCTACCTTCCTATTCGTATGGGACACCATTCTGGGGCGCACTCAATACAGAATTTGGAACCCGGTGTGCGTCAGCTATACTGGTACCGAAGTTTGTTGCGGTACGCTGAAAAATATTTCTCGGTATTCTCGGTTCGCATACTAGCATCCTCGATAATCTTGGCGCTGGGTGGAAAAGCACTCATGATGGCACTTCAGTTTGGGCATCCAGGGACCCCGGCAGCGGTGTGGCCGGCACTTAAGATGGCAGTCGGTATTCTATTCCATAGGAGGCATCCGTCATCCGGCACAGCCGACTGCTAACCGCAGCGGCGCTTCATAGCACTCCGGACCCAGCACTTCGCTCATGATCAAGAACCAACCAGACCGGGATTTCGTATCGATCACACTGGTGACCTACAATAGCGGCCGGTTTATCAAGCGCTGCCTTGAATCCGTACT
Organism: Bryobacterales bacterium; assembly: GCA_026129915.1. Classification (GTDB taxonomy): domain Bacteria; phylum Acidobacteriota; class Terriglobia; order Bryobacterales; family Bryobacteraceae; genus JACTMJ01. Next base: position 77,066 of record JAHCHD010000001.1, on the reverse strand, counting down.
TGACCAGCGTTACGACTCCAAAGAGATTATCGTTGTGGACAATGCGTCCACCGATGGCACCATCGATATTCTTGAGCAGTTCTCAGACCGATGTACCGTCATCCTGAACGACGAGAATGTTGGCTTTGCGGCAGCCCAAAATCAAGCCATCCGCATGGCGCAAGGAGACTGGGTACTCACCCTGAATCCGGATGTGCTACTGCTTCCAGACTTCATCCAGGCCCTCGTAGACGCCGGGAACGTGGATCCTAAGGTTGGAGCCGTTTGCGGAAAACTGCTCGCGATTCGCGCTACCTTCGACTTCCCGGATAAGCCCCTGGTTGACTCCACTGGCATCTACTTTACGCCCATGCTGCGGCACCTTGATCGCGGCAGCCAGGAAGTTGACAACGGCCACTTCACTCGCATGGAGTATGTCTTCGGCGCCACGGCTGCCGCGGCGCTATATCGTCGCCGCATGATTGAAGACATCAGCCTGAACAACGAGTTCTTCGACCATGACTTCTTCGTGTATCGCGAGGATGCCGACGTCGCGTGGCGCGCTCAGCTGGCTGGCTGGAAATGCCTTTACACACCGCTAGCGCGTGGTTATCACGTTCGTAATGTTCTTCCCGGCAACCGGCGTGCATTGCCCGCCGACATTAACATGCATTCGGTGAAGAATCGCTTCCTGATGCGCATCAAGAACATTTCGGGTCCGCTCTACTGGAAGTTTTTCTGGGCGATTCTGTGGCGCGACCTCATCGTTATCGCTTGCTGTCTGCTGTGGGAACATTCTTCCCTAAAGGCCTTTGTGTTCCTTGCCAGGAACTGGTCTGCGACAATCCGCAAGCGTCGGCAGATCCGGGCCATCACCCGTGTATCCGATGTTTATATGGAAAGCTGGTTCTCCTACCAGCCCGTGTCGAAACCAGCTCCGGTAGCAATGCAGCGAGTTCCTGCGCGACGTAAGCCAAAAGTCTCCCGCTCGTAGCAATCCATGCGTATCGCCATTCTCGGCACCCGCGGCATTCCAGCCAACTACGGAGGCTACGAAACGTTTGCTGAGGAATTGGCTTGGCGGTTGGCAGCAGCCGGCCATCACGTAACCGTCTACTGCCGCCAGCGCCACCACAACTCGACATACCGCGGCGTGCGTCTGGTGTACCTGCCCACCCTGCGGCACAAGTATCTGGATACCCTTGCGCATACTGCCCTCAGCACTCTTCACCTGCTATTTCACCGTCACGACGCGGTGCTCTTCTGCAACGCAGCCAATGCGCTTTTCACCGCACTGCCTCGCCTGGCGGGAATGCCGGTTGCCCTGAACGTGGATGGCATCGAGCGTCACCGCAAGAAATGGAATGCAGTGGCCCGCACCTGGTATCGGTTATCGGAGTTCCTTGCAACGCACTTCCCCACCGTGATGGTCACGGACGCACGGCAGATCGCGGCCTACTACCAAGCCACGTATGGACATCCATCAGTATGCATCCCATACGGGGCGCCTCTTGAAAGGGATGCCCGGTTGGACGCGCTGGATGAACTGGGCGTCCAGCCAAATCAATATCTGCTGTACGTCACACGATTCGAACCAGAGAATAATCCGTTGTTGGTAAGGGAAGCCTTTGAGACCCTGGATACCGACCTCCATCTGGTTCTGGTGGGCGATGCACCGTATGCCGGCGAATACATCGCGCGGATCCGAAAAACCAGCAACCCCCGCGTGCATCTGCCTGGCGGTGTCTACGGAGCGGGGTATCATCAGTTGCAGAGCCACTGCCGTATGTACATCCACGCCACCGAAGTGGGAGGCACACATCCGGCGCTCATCGAAGCGATGGGCAAGGCAAACTTGGTGCTCTATCTCAACACCCCCGAAAACGCCGAAGTGGCAGGTGACGCAGGCATTCCCTTCGAAAAGGACCAATTGGCCTCAGCCATGCAAGCGGCCATAGAACTAACGGAGAACCAGCAGCAGGCCTACCGCCAGCGTGCGCGGCAACGGGTAGCTCGTCTTTATAGTTGGGAGAGTATTACCCATCTATACCAAGAGCTCTTCAGCGCTCTCGCTAGCCGTAAAGATCCTTTGTACGTACAGTGGAATCCTCAGCCTCCGTCTGGAAACTCGCCCGATGGGATGCCCGTCGAAACTCCTTAACTACTAGCATTCAGGCCACACCAAAGCATGAACAGCGATCCCCCATACCGCACTTATGTCGAGGTCTCGCTACCTACCATCCAGGAGAACTTTCGGTCCATCGCATCACAGTTGTCACCAGCCGCACAGGTAATGCCAGTGGTGAAAGCCAACGCCTATGGTCACGGGGCTCTTCCTGTCTCTCGCGCACTGGTGGCCGCGGGCACACGCTGGCTTGCAGTAAGCAGCACGATGGAGGGTGTCACTCTTCGCCGCGGCGGAATTCCGACGGATACCCGCATTCTCGTTATGGCTGGCGTCCACGACTTTGACTGGCCGCAGATTGTCACACACCAACTCACACCCGTTCTTCACAACCTGCGCGACGTTTCCGAGGCAGAGAAAGTGGCCGCGGCTGCTGGCCGGGTTCTGCCCTTTCACTTCAAGTTCGATACCGGCCTCTCCCGGCTTGGCTCCCTCGAACCGATACAGGAAATCATCCGCACCTTTCTGAACCTGCGCATTACACGTCTGGAAGGCATCATGACGCACTTTGCGTCCGCGGCAAACCTCACCAGCCCGAAAACTCAGCAACAGGCAGACCAGCTTACCAATTGCGCCGAACTGCTCCGTCGTTCAGGGCTTCCAAAGTTCCTTGTACACGTGGACGCCACCAATTCTCTCCATCTGGCCAGGCACCACGCGGACGTCCAACTGGTGCGACCGGGACATGCCATCTACGGATACGTCACCGAGCCCAAGACCTCCGTCGTAGGTCGTCTTCACGTGAAGCCCGCACTTTCTTGGACGGCTCGGGTGATTCTCACCAAGTCACTGCCGCCTGGAGTCGATGTTGGCTATGGGTCCCACTACCGCACCACCAGAGATACAGTTATCGCTGTATTGGCGGTCGGGTATGCAGATGGATATCCGCATCAGCTAACAAATCGAGCCTATGTGCTCATCCGGGGTAATCGGGCACCCGTTGTGGGTGCCGTGTCAATGGACCTCACGACAGTGGACGTCACGCACCTGCCACCACACTCGAACGGCCAAGCGGTAATTCCTGGCGAAGCAGCCGTTCTCTTGGGTCGTGCGGGTAATCAACAAATCTCCGCCATCCAACTCGGACGTATGGCAGGCACCATTTCTTATGCCATTCTCTGTGGAATCGGCGAGCGCGTGCCTAGGCTCTACGTCGATCAGACTGCGGAAGACTACAACGAACCCGTAGTAAACCCAGCGGAATCAGTAGAATAGGGGATCAGAGAAAGGGATTGGAGCGGGAGACGAGACTTGAACTCGCGACATCAACCTTGGCAAGGTTGCACTCTACCAACTGAGTTACTCCCGCTCAGAGGCTACTCTTTATTTTGCGACTCCATGGAGACCTTGTCAAGGTAGAGGAACCCAACGCTACGCGAGTCGCGCGGCTGTCTGCCTACCATGCAAAAAAGTTTACAGAGAGTGGAAATATTTTTCCTACTCCAGATCCACCTCGGAGGCAAAAACCAATTTCCTGCATTTCGCACAGTGTCCATCACAACCTATCCGATTCATAGAAAGGCACTTACTGGATTTTTCCACAGCATATCCTCTGAACAGGCCGTGGAAGTGTGTGCAAATGCCACCTTCCCCACATCCAGAAGGCCCAGCGGCCCAGTCGATGCACAATGTCACAGAGCTGTAACTGAATCGAACAGAACCACTTAGAACAGAATCCACAGATCCACACTGCCTACCTTAATGGTTCTAGATAAGAACATTCCTTTATGTTTCCGAAGTAGCTACAGATCTGGAGGCTACGCGAAACAATCAAGACCGAGTTGACTGCTCTTCACACGGATGCAAAACCGTCCTGCGAAGAATTCACGCGTTTCACAAGCTCTCAGTGGTGGTTCTGCATTCGCCCCTAAGCCCAACTAAAAACGAAAATTACCGTATGTACCAGTCTGTACCTTCTTGGTACCTTCAAACATTTGACACAATTAATGTTCAATAAATTCAACCACTTAGACTCAACAATCCAACTCTTGCGAACCGTTTTGGCTGTGCTAGACTGAGAGACCGCGAGAGCAGAAAAAGCAAGAACGATGAAGTCGCATAGACCCAGCCACGAGATCCGGCGCTCTTAGCCACCACCTATTCCGTTGAGGTCATTCCAAGGGTTTTCCACATGTGGAAAACGTTGAGGATATTTTTGTCTTGAGTTTGGAGCAGCAATGAACCTTTGGGATCAAATCAGAGCGCAGCTAGAGACACTGATACCTGCGGAGCCGTTCGCCACGTGGATTCTCCCAGCCTCAGGGCTGGTTCTGGAGAACGGGACACTGCGCCTCTCGGTACCCGATGAGGCCACCAAAGTGGTGCTTCGAGAGGACTACGGACAGCAGCTTGCCCTGGCGGCCCACAATGTGGGGCTGGACTTGCGAGACGTCGAAATCCAGGTTCGAGATTTCGTCACGAAGCCAATTGCGGGCGAAACGAGACAGGACTTCGGCGGCCGGGAAAAAAATGGGTCAACTTCGTGGCAGATGCCCCATCGCACGGACTACGGCATAGGTCTGCCATCCACGGCTGCATTGATTGAACGGTACAACTTCGACAACTTTGTGGTTGGACCTTGCAACCAATTCGCGCATGCAGCTTGCAGAGCGGTGGCTTCAAAACCCGCTGGAAGCTATAACCCGCTCTTCCTCTATGGAGGCACCGGTGTGGGCAAGACGCATCTAATGCACGCAATCGGCTTGGCCTTGGGGCGAGCAAACTACTCGCCGCGAATCGTTTATACATCCAGCGAGCGATTTGTGAACGACATGGTTACCTGCATCAAGCAGGAACGGATGCCCTCGTTTCACGCCCACTACCGATCCGCTGATGTCTTACTGATCGACGACATCCACATAATCGCTGGGAAAGAGCGCACCCAGGAGGAGTTCTTCCATACCTTCAACGAGCTTTACGAGCATAAGAAGCAGATTGTGATCTCCAGCGATTCCGCGCCAAAGGAAATTCCCGGGTTGGTCGAGCGTCTGCGCTCCCGCTTTGAATGGGGACTGATGGTGGACATGCAACCACCGGATCTCGAAACCAAGATGGCCATCCTCGACAAGAAGGCGGAAGCCGAAGGCGTTCCGCTGCCGGAAGACGTGCGCATCTACATTGCTACACGAACCAAGTCCAATGTCAGGGAACTGGAAGGGGCTCTCGTCAAAGTTCTAGCCTATTCTTCGCTAAGCCAGACACCCATCACACTGCCAATGGTAAAGCGCATCCTGAGCGGACTCGACGAACAGTCCGACCGGAAGATTAGCATCGACGCCATTCAGAAAGTGGTCGCCAGCCGGTTCAAACTCCAACAGCATCAACTGCGCCAGCGAAGCAATGTGCGGTCAATTGCCTACCCCCGGCAAATCGCAATGTACCTGGCCAAAGAACTCACAGGGGCATCCCTTACAGAGATAGGCCGCGCCTTCGGTGGCAAGCACCACACTACAGTTCTGCACTCCGTTCACAAAATTTCAGAGGAAGTGCAGTCAGACCCAGAAATCAACAAACTTATTCACAACCTAAGTGATTCATTAAAATAGCACTTCTTAGGCATCTACCTATGTGCCTGTGGAATTGTCTGTCATGGATCTTTCATCAGAGTGGAGCGCTTTGGAGACACCAGCATAAAATCCAGCGACAATTGCTGTCAACCTCCCGCCAAGTACTCAAATTTTGTATAATTTAGGGTTAGGACCGAGGCCGCTGTAGTGAAACCCGCACGGGTGCAAACCCTTCAGTTATAACCACCTCCACACGGTGACATCCGGGAATGTCCGAATGCGTCGCCGGTGGGGGATTTCTGCACGCAGCTTGAAGCCGGACCGGAAAGGGATCCTCATGGAATTCACGGTAAGCAAAGCGGATCTACAGCGCGAACTAGCATTCACCCAGGGGGTGATCGAGCGCAAGACCACAATTCCCATCCTTGCTAACTTATTGATTGAAGCCGAGGGAGAAACGGTCCGCCTCACGGCCACCGACCTGGAACTGGGAATTCATTGCAGCTTCCCCGCGAAGGTTGAGAACCCAGGCTCCGGCACCATACCGGCCAAGCGCCTGCTCGACTACGTCCGCTTGTTGCCCGATGAACCAGTGCGAGTCAAGTTCCTCGACAACCAATGGGCAAGCATTACTTGTGGGCGTTCCCGGACACGTATTGCCGGCATGTCGAAAGAGAGTTTTCCCGAACTGCCCACTGTGCCGGAGACCAGTCTGCAAGTCTCTGCGTCGCGGCTCCGTGCGATGATCACCCAGACTCTGTTTGCCATCTCTACGGAAGAGACTCGGTTTACCCTGAACGGCGCGTTACTGGTGCTTCTCCCCGATTCCATGAAGATGGTGGCCACCGATGGTCATCGGCTTGCCCACGTGTTAACAGAAATTCCTGTCGAAGGTTTAGCCGCCCAGCAATCTGCACTCCTGCCTCGCAAGGCGATGGGAGAGCTGCTGAAACTCACCGATTCCCTGCCGGACGAGGCCACGGTCTCCTTCGCGTCAGACGATAATCATTTGTTCTTCCAGGCGGGAGAGCGTTTGCTGATCACCCGCAAGCTGAGTGGGTCTTTCCCTGACTACGAGCGCGTGCTTCCTAAAGAACAGAAATTCGAAGTGGTTTTGCCGAAAGATGAAATTCGTGCAGCCCTGGAACGCGTTGCGCAGTTCTCCGACGAACGTTCTCGCGCAATCAAGCTAGCGCTCAGCGACGGGGTGCTGAAAATCTACTCCTCAATCACCGACACCGGGGACAGCGAGGAATCGATGCCCGCCGACTACCACGGAGAACTAGTCGATATTGGTTTCAATGCGCAGTACCTGCTGGAGTTTTTGCGCGCCGTCAGCGGCAGCGAGATTCGCTTTTGCTTCCGCGATTCGCAAAGCGCCGCGGAGTTCCAGCCAGCCAACGACGACAGCACAATGCATTACCGCTATGTGGTGATGCCCATGCGCGTCTGATAAGCAGCTTGCTGCAAATCAGAGCTGGGAACGGACGACGTCCCGGCTAGCGCCCAAAGACAGACGACCTCTATGAGTAAGACCACGCATCCTGACGACGAAGCCAACAATCAGATTTACGACTCCAGCAGCATCCGGGTTCTCGAAGGCCTGGAAGCGGTCCGCAAACGGCCAGCGATGTACATTGGCTCCACCGGAGAAATGGGATTGCATCACCTCGTTTACGAAGTTGTAGACAACTCCGTTGACGAAGCCCTTGCGGGATACGCCTCTGAGATCACTGTTGTCATCCACATCGATAACTCAGTCACCGTCATCGATAACGGCCGCGGCATTCCGGTAGATATCAAGGAGGAGTTCGGCGTTTCCGCGGCGGAAATCGTGATGACTAAGCTGCATGCCGGCGGCAAGTTCGATACGAATACCTACAAGGTTTCCGGCGGATTGCATGGCGTTGGCGTAAGCTGCGTAAATGCTCTTTCTGAAACGTTAACGCTGGAGATCTGGCGGAACGGAACCACATACGAGCAGGAGTATTCGCGCGGATTACCGCTCTACCCATTGCGAATCGCAGGCAAGGCAGGGCGGAAGACCGGCACCAAACTCACTTTCCGTCCCGACGGCACCATCATGACGGCGACGGATTTCAACTACGACATCCTCGCCAAGCGGCTGCGTGAAATGGCATTCCTAAACAAAGGCCTGCGCATCCATCTCACCGACGAACGGCCAGACCCGCCAAAGAAGGCCGAGTTCTTCTATGAGGGCGGCATCGCGGAGTTCATTCAGCATCTGAATACAGGCAAGAGCACCCTCCACCCCCTGCCGATCTATCTGGAGGGCACCAAGGACACTCCCAACGGGTTGCTGACAATGGAAATCGCCTTCCAGTACAACGACTCGTACGCGGATAACATCTTCAGCTTTGCCAACAATATCAATACGGTAGATGGTGGGTCGCATCTCAGCGGATTCCGCTCCGCGCTCACACGCACGATCAATGCCTATGGACAGCAAAACAATCTGTTCAAGGATATGAAGGAAAACCTCACCGGTGACGATGTCCGCGAGGGACTTACGGCTGTCGTGAGCGTGAAGATCCCGCAACCTCAATTTGAGGGCCAGACGAAGGGCAAGCTGAACAGTGATATTGCCGGCGTGGTGACACAGTTCGTCAACGATCACCTCACTGCTTACTTCGACAAGAACCCGGCCGTTGGCAAGCGAATCGTCTCCAAGGCCATCGATGCTGCACGCGCAAGGGAAGCGGCCCGCAAAGCGCGCGACTTAACGCGGCGTAAGGGTGCGTTGGATTCCGGTGGACTCCCAGGTAAGCTGGCGGACTGCCAGGAAAAGAATCCGGAACTCTGCGAGTTGTTCCTGGTAGAGGGTGAGTCTGCAGGCGGCACGGCTAAAAGCGGCCGCGACCGCAAGAACCAGGCGATCCTGCCACTAAAGGGCAAGATTCTGAACGTGGAAAAAGCCCGATACGATAAGATGCTGGGCCATGAGGAAATCCGCGCAATGATTACGGCCATCGGTGCCGGCATTGGTAAGGACGACTTCAACCCTGCCAAACTGCGCTACCACAAGATCATCATCATGACCGACGCCGATGTGGACGGTTCCCACATCCGCACTCTGCTGCTCACCTTCTTCTTCCGCCATATGCAGGAACTGATTACGCGGGGACACGTCTTCGTGGCCCAGCCCCCGTTGTTCAAAATCAAGAAGGGCAAGAGCGAAGTCTACATCAAAGACGAAAAGGAGTTCTCTCGGGAAATCCTGCGCCGGGCAACCGAAAACCTTTCGGTAGAAACTGGCGATGGAAACGGATCCCGCAATACCCTGGAGGCGGGAGTGTTGCGTCAGTTCGTGTTCAACCTTGATGAACTGATGCTTCTCGCCCCGAAACTTGAACGCCGGCTTCGTGACCCACGCGTTGTCGAACTGCTGCTCGACAGCACATTGGCTCTCGACAAGAAGGATGACCTGAACGGCTCAAGCGATCATGTTCCTGAAAGCCTCACACGCCTGCGGCAAAGCCTGGAGGCGATCGGGCTTCGCTGTACACTGGCGTTTGAGGAAGAGCATTCCACACACAGGCTCACATTCTTTGATGCCACCAATGCACCACGAAACATCGACCTCGATCTGCTACAAACGCCTGAGTACAGGCGGTTCAGGGTGCTTGCGCGCGATATCGCGGCCTTGAATCTGCCCCCGTTCAAGGTGGCCCGCGGGGAGAATTCCGACGAAGCCAGTGACTGGCGCACCTTGCTTGAAACGGTCCGCAAGGAAGGCATGAAGGATGCAAGCATTCAGCGCTACAAAGGGCTGGGTGAGATGAACGCCGAGCAACTCTGGGAAACCACAATGAACGCGGAACAGCGCACGCTGCTGCAGGTACGTCTCGAAGACCTCATTGAATGTGAGGAGATTTTCTCCACGCTGATGGGCGAGAACGTGGAAAGCCGCCGCAAGTTCATCGAGGAAAACGCGCTGGACGTGAAGAACCTGGATATCTAGGCCGGAAAAGCCCGAACATCCAGGCTGAAATCCATCGGAGCAACAGCCACCGGGCTGATCCACAGCGGGAGCCACTGCCGCGGAGGGAGTGGCTCCCCCATTCATTTCCGTCGATATCTGAATCTGCCTCGCCAGAATCTCAATTAGTGGCGAGCACCTGCCCTCCCAATCGTCGGCATGTCGGTAGTCGTCTTGAAGTCCTCGTTTCCCCGCGGGTTGCCGGTAAAACGGAACGTGTACTTCCCATCATTGAACGTGTCGATGACCAGTTCGTTGGGGTTCTTGCGGTCAAAGCGCCGAATCCCCTTGTAGTCGCAGGTGCGTTTGTCCGTGGCTTCATCCATAGAATCCCGGGTGCCGATGCAGCCGATCCCGCCTGGAGATTAGACCAGCGTTCAATTGCCAGAATGTCGCTACCCCTCGAAAGACGAATTTCAAACCGGCTCTTCTGCCCTTCCTGGATGGGAATGGGTTCTTCAAGCAAAACGGTCAGGGGGACGGCTCCAACAGAACCACGACGAACAGACGCGCTCGCGAAATAAACCGAAGGACGCTGTTGCGCATCGCTCCAGAACTGCACTTGGGTACCTGCCAGCACCCACCGGCCTCGTACTGCGGCATACGGTTCTGACAACTCCACAGGTGGGAATAGAATGTCAGTCTGCCCAGATACCTAGAGAGGAGCCCAGGTAAGCAACGCGGCCGCCAAAATCAGGGTAAGCCGGCTCACAAGGATCTCCATAAGAATTACTAATTTGCATCTATCTGTCCTAGCAACTCAGATAATTTAGTACCGAAGCCCCGGGCCTTACACCACGTACGGAAGCTCTGTTCAACAATCTAGACTTGGAGTGTTACGCTCGCCGGCGAGAGAACTGCAACCCTTGGGGTTCGCTGGAAGCACATGCCATTCCGGATAGATGGACAGCGAAAATCTTGAATCGCTGCCCTCAGTCCAGGGGCGGTTTCTCATCCCCTAAGCGTTGTACCGCCGAGGGCTTTTGTAGCCAGACATAGCAGTGGTTTCCAAGTTGGCGAACCCCTGGCTTCCGGAACAACAGATGATCCAGGTAGCGTAGTGGGAACAGGACCCAGCCGAGCACTGCGTGAACGGCAGCCCGCAGCCACTTCGGGCTCCAAAGTTTGGCGTATTCCAGAACAAACACCAAGAGTGTAGCCGTGGGTCCTGTACGCCAGCCCTCCTTCACTGCCACTAAGCCGGCAGTCTCCCCTAGCAACCGCAGCCCATCCAGAGTAAATCTGCGGTAGTCGCGGGGATACTCATGGAAGGGGTGGGCAAAGGGCGTCACCAGGTGCAGGTATCCCCCAGGAAGCAATACACGTGAAAGTTCCCCCACGATGGCGTCGGGCCGTGCAACATGCTCGAGCACCGCGTCGCACTCAATCCGCTGAAAGAGAGGAACGGCGAAGGGAAGAAACTCGGCGTCCGCTGCCAAGTCCACTCCCGGCAACGGAAACAGATCTAAGTTTACGTAGCCTTGCGGGCGCGCGGCCGCGCCGCCGATGTACAAATTCCAGCGGCCAAGTGGCGCGTCGATGCGCCATTCTTCCGGGTTCATCACCAACGGGGCCGGAGGGGTGAACCAGCGACGCAGACGCCCTCTCCAGGTGCTTGAGCGACGCACTTCATCAAGGGCGCGAATGGTGGAGTCGTCCATCGCACTATTGGGACAGAGTTGCCGGAACGGCCGGAAAGGCACAGGAACTGAGAACATCCAAAACCACGTGCATGGTGGATTCGGCAGACGCAGGCACATAGCCACCCTCAATGGGAGTAGCCAATAGCGGATCGGGGCTAGCCGCGACAGGCACGAAGTGCTCATCAATGGCGATGCCATGGGTCGGGTCGAAGCCGCGCCAACCGCCGCCAGGGAGAAACACTTCCGCCCAGGCGTGCATATGCCGTTCGGCGCCGTTCGGATCGGTCATCTGATAGCCGCTCACAAACCTTGAGGCAACTCCCATATGCCGGCACGCCGCCATAAAGACCAGAGCCAGGTCGCGGCATGCGCCTTCTCCCAACTCCAGGCAACTTTCAGGATCCATGGGCTGGCCCGTCATGCGCAAAACGACACGCATCGTGCGATAGACGCGGTTGTTCAGCTCCGAAAGGAAGCGCAACGTATCGAAATTCACTTCACGGGCTACATCCTCGGCAAGCTGCCTAACCCGCGGACCGGCCACTCCATCCAATGCAGGCCCCAGCACCGCCTGATGCGACGGACTATAGCGCATAGGAAGAGTCGATGCCCCGCGCTCCGTAATCACGAAGTCAAATGGGTTGGCGCGGTGGGTTTCCACGATGCACTGCGTATGAATACGCAACAGACGGGCCGGGTCGGCGAACCTAGCTACCAGCGCAACATTGCCGTCAGGCTCTGTCTGCAAACTCATCCCTGCCGGGCGCGGTTCCAGATGCAATCGAAAATCCACCAGGCGTTGCGTGCCGTCCTCGCGTGGGCGCAGCCGCAGGTAGTGCGCGCCCAGCTTGACAGGTTCGGAGTAGTGATACTCCGTAAAGTGGGAAATCTCGAATCGCATAGCAGTGCTCAGCTGGAAGATAGCGCCTCCTGCTCCGGGTCCAACCGGGGAGTGTGTTCATGCCCGGTGTGGTCCGGCACGGGGCTCAGCTTCGAGAAGGCCTCTTCAATCCACTGAGCAGGTAACCCGTCCACGGCACTGCGCATCCGCTCGTTCCACCAAGCGCTCAGCGCCAACAGGTCGTCTCGCTGGTAAGTGTGCTCCACCATCTGGAACGAGTCCTTGCGGCAAAGCACCACATGAATGGGAAAATCTACGTCTACGGCACTAATGCGGGTGGCATCGAAGGCCAGAGTGCCCACCTTAAAGGCAAACCGCATATCGTCATGAAAGCGTAGACACCGGTCAATGATCGGCTTGCCGTAACGGGACGCGCCGATGATCTGGTAGGGCGTGCCCAGCGTCCCCACCTCTACCCAATTGCCCTCAGGATAGATCAGGTAGAGCTTGTGCTCAGGATCGTCCGCGAACTGGCCGCCTATCAGCGCGTGGAAGTTAAACTGCAATTCTCCCGCATGCAAGGCCGCTCGGTCCTCCTCCGAAACACGGCGGAGAGCTTCGGCGAAAGCGTTGACCGCCTTGAAGAGGCGCCGCTCCTTCGTGACGCGCTCCTCCAGCATCTCCTCAAAGTAAGTGATGGTCTTGTCACGAACGGAGCGCAGGCCGGACGTCATCACGAAGAAGGCTTGGCCCTCCTCCTGATACACCGAAACTTTTCGCGCGTACTGAATCTCGTTGCCTGCCAGGATGCGGGTGTCCGCAATTCCTACCAAGCCATCTTGCACCTTCATTCCGAGGCAGAACGTCATGGGTCTCTCGAATTCCTCAATCTGCTGGTTCTTCATACCGACGCATTCATCGATACCTGTCTCTGCTGCAACTTTGGCTGCAGCGCAAAGAATGTCTCGAAGATCGCGTCATCAATTCGGTTCAGCTTTCCTTGCAAAAGATCCAGCATCTCATGAAGGCCCGCCTCAATGATTCGGCGGTTGTCAGAATAATCAAGCTCCGAACGCAGCATGCCCAGTTGCTGTTCCGCGGGTGAGCGGAAGGTGCCTAAAGGCGTTCCTGATACTGCATGCAGTGACTGCTGGGCTGCGGCAATACAGTAGTGCACTGAGCGCGGGAACTCGCGGTCAAGCAACAGGAACTCCACTACGCTGTCCGGCGAAATGCGTCCGTAAACCCTGCGGTACATTTCAAAGCCGCTGGCGCTCTTCAGCAATGCCACCCACTGTAGCTCGTCGAAGGTCGAACCCACGTAGGCTACCGATGGCAACAGGATGAAGTACTTCACATCCAGCAAGCGGGTCGTCTTGTCAGCGCGCTCAATCATGCGGCCAAGCCGGCAAAAGTGCCAAGCTTCGCCGTGAGTCATCGTGGCTTCAGTGAGCCCTTCAAACAGATGGCCCGCCATGCGCACTTCCTGGAAGAAGTCGATGGGCGATTCCATCACCGTGCGGTCACTCGACGCCGCCTTCACCATCAGAAATGCACGGTTAATCTGCTCGTACATCTCAGAGGAGATCGTCTCCCGGATGGAGCGCGCGCCCTCTCGCGCCTGGCGAAGACAGGAGAGGATGGAATTCGGGTTCTCGGAATCAAAAGTCAAAAAGTGGATAACGTTTTCCTTCGTCGCCGCACCATGCAGCTTATGGAAATTCTCATCATCCGCCCCAATCTGGATCAGGGGCTCCCATTGTTCACTGGCGTTGCCTGCAAGGTCAAGCATCAACTGCAAATTGACATCGACGAAGCGCGCCACATTCTCTGCGCGTTCAATGTAGCGGGCCATCCAATAGACTGATTCCGCCACACGGCTGAGGAGGGCGTTGGTCATCGCAAAGCCTCCGCGGCAGGCTCAGTTGGCACAGGCAGAACTTCCGGCGGGTCTTCGCTCAAGATCCACGTATCCTTACTGCCGCCGCCTTGGGATGAATTCACCACCAGCGAGCCCCGGCGCAGCGCAACGCGGGTTAATCCGCCCGGATGCACATGAATGTCTCTCCCATAAAGGATGTAAGGCCGAAGGTCGACGTGGCGTGGCTCAAACACGCCATCAATGGTGGTGGGCACCGTCGAAAGCGATAGCGTGGGCTGGGCGATGTAGTTGCGCGGGCTGGCCTGAATGAGTTCGGCAAAATGGGCATGGTCAGCCTTTGTCGCGTGTGGACCAATCATCATGCCGTAGCCACCTGCCTCATTCGCTGCCTTCACTACTAGCTTGTCGAGATTCGCCAGCACGTACGCGCGGTCTCTCTCGTCCCAGCAAAGGAAGGTGGGGACATTCGGAATGATGGCATCCTCGCCCAAGTAGTACTTGATGATCTTGGGCACGTAGGCATACACCACCTTATCGTCAGCCACACCCGTCCCTGGGGCATTCACCAGAGAAACACGCCCGTTCTTGAACGCCTCCATCAGGCCCGGGACGCCAATCATTGAGTCCGGGCGGAAGGCCTGAGGGTCAAGGAAATCGTCGTCAATCCGCCGGTAGATCACGTCCACCCGTTTCAGCCCGCGGGTGGTGCGCATGTGTACCAGGCCGTTCATCACCACCAGGTCGCGGCCTTCCACAAGTTCCACGCCCATCTGCTGCGCCAGGAAGCTGTGCTCAAAATAAGCCGAGTTGTAAATGCCGGGGCTGAGCACCACCGTAGTGGGTTCCTGGACGTCCGGTGGGGCCATGTGGTGGAGCAGGTCCAGCAGTCGGCTGGGATAATCGTCCACCGGGCTGACGGGAAAGCGCTCAAAGATGCGCGGAAAACTCCGCTTCATGATGCGGCGGTTCTCGAGCACATAGGACACGCCCGAGGGGCAGCGCATATTGTCCTCAAGCACATAAAGCTGGCCATCGCTGTGCCTAACCAGGTCTGTGCCCGTGATATGGCACCAGATGCCATGCCGTGGCTGGATGCCAGCGCAGGCGGCGCGAAAGCACTTGGCGCTCTCGATCACGTGCGGAGGGATGACATTGTCGCGAAGAATCTTGCGATCGCCGTAGAGGTCCTGCAGGAAAAGGTTCAACGCGAAGATGCGCTGTTTCAACCCCTTTTCGATCCACTGCCATTCCCCGGGCAGCACCACCCGCGGGATGAGATCCAGGGGGAAGATGCGTTCCAGCCCCGCGCGGTCGCTATACACCTGGAAGGTGATGCCGGTATGCAACAGCGCGCGCTCAGCCACCTGTTGCCGTCGCCGCAATTCGTGCTCACCCAAATTGCTGATGGCCTGCACCAGACCGGTGATGCCAATGCGGGGCGTGCCTGTGCATTCAAAGTACTCGTCGTAACCTGTGCCGGTTGAATAGGATTGGAATGTCATGCGCCGTTGCGCTCCGTAAGTGAAAGCAGGCCTGCAACAGGGAGGGTTGCCCCAGTGTAACAAATTGGCCCCAAGGCCAAGCAGCATCTCCCCCTCGGACTACTGTTTGCGGAGCGCCACCTTAAGGGTCTCCCCGTCGAGTTCGTACTCGCGCAAGGGCGCCTCACCGTTCCACTCGCCAGCCGTGCTGAGATCCACACAGAGGGTTTCAGTCATGAAGTGCTCGCGGCGCTCAGCTAGCACGCGCTGCAGTCGTTCTGACCCGCAAAGCACCAGGCCCACCCGCTGTGTGTACTCAAGTTCAAGCTCCTTACGAAGAGTCTGCACACGGTTCAGTACGTCGCGGTAAAGGCCCTCATCTAACAACTCGGGGGTAAGCTGGGTGCGCAGGATCAGCACGGTCGATGAATCGCCTGCCGCCGCGAATCCCTGCTTCTCGACAATCTGGATCTCGATATCCTCGGCATCGAGCGCCAGCACCTCGCCGTTCACCTCAACGGTGGCCGTGCCGCTGGCGAGCAAGCTCTGGCGCAGCGCCGCCACGTCTACGGTTTCCAGCGCCCTCTTCACTGCCGGCATCTGTTTGCCCACGCGGGCGCCAAGCCGGCGGAAATTGGGCTTTGCCTTGTAGTTCACAAACTCGTCGGCACTCTCGAGGAAATGTACTTCCTTCACATTCAGTTCGTCCGCTATCAGGCTGGCATAAGCGGCCACGCGCTGGCGCAGGTTTCCTGTAGACACCACCACTTTGGCTTCGGCTAGCGGCTGCCGCACCTTCAGCTTGTGGTCGTTGCGCACGCGCAAGCCAAGCGTGACGATATCCCTCACCAGGCTCATTTCATCAAGCAGCGCCTGGTCGATGCGCGCCAGGTCCGCCACTGGGTAGTTGCACAGATGCACACTCACCGGCATGTCGCCGCCATAAGCGCGAACCACAAGATTCTGGTACAGTTCCTCCGTCTGGAAGGGCGTAAATGGCGCGGCCAGTTGAATCAGCGTGGTAAGGCACTCATAGAGGGTGGAGTAGGCATCTCGTTTCGAATCGGTGAACTCACCCGTCCAGAAGCGGTCGCGGCTGCGGCGCAGCCACCAGTTCGAGAGGCTCTCCACAAAGCTCGAAAGCTCTTGGGTAGCTTCATATGACGCGTAGTGGTCCATCAGCCGCGTTACCACATCGGTGACGCGCGAAAGCTCAGAGAGAATCCAACGGTCAAGAAGCGCGCGCTCCGCCACCGGACGCCCACCGTGAACCTTCGGACTGTAACCGTCGATGTTCGCGTAAATAGTAAAAAACGAATACACGTTGCGTAGCTTAAGCGGGAACTCCTTCTGCAGGCCTCGCACGTTGCTCAGGCTGTGGCGCGTGGAATTCCATGGCGGATTGGAAGCCAGGAAGAACCACCGGAAGGCGTCCGCGCCAGGTGCGGGCATGGATGCATTCTCCACGCGGATACGTTCCCTTGCGGGGACACGCGGCACCTCCACCGGCATCACCTGCAACCCCTTGGCATTGGGGTGAACTCCCAACTGGAGTTGCGTCGCCGCGTCCAACACCACCACGCGACGGGGTAGCTTCTTGGCGGGAATCAGCGAAACGTCGATCGCCACACCCTCCGTGGCGGAGCAGGTAAGGCGCACGGTAGCACCGGGGTTAAGGTCGAGCCCCTCCAGGTCTTCTCTCGCAATCAAGGCCGTGGCCGGTTCTGCTTGCAGGCCCAAAGGCGTTCCATCCACCACCGCGAAATCCATTGCCACCCGCTCCAGAATCACCTCGGGTGGGGTGTAGTTGCCTTTCGACTTCGATTCCTTCTTCCCTTCGGCGTCGGTAACGTGCCCAAGCACGATACAGGTCTTGAACGGCAAGGGATAGGTTTGCGGCTCCAGGCCCAGGCGCTCCTGCGTTTCCTTCTGGAAAACGAGCGTGGCGATCATCATCTGCGAGTAGAACCAGCCGCGGGTCTGGTCGATCGCTTCACTGATAAAGTCCGCCGGGAAGGCTTGCTTAAACTCCTCGTGGCCCGTATGCGGGAAGCCCCACTGGGCAAAAGGCATGGCGCCTGAGTCGAACCAGCAGTCAATCACCTCGGTGACGCGGCGGTAGACGCCTTCTTCGCCCTCGACGGCGAACGTAACCTTGTCGATCCACGGCTTGTGTACCATCAGGTGATCGGAAAGAGTAGGGTCGGAGGCTTTGGCTTCCTGCCAGTGATCAAAGGCGCGAGGGTTATAGGAAAGAATTTCGTTCACGCTAGACGGCGCCATCATCTTGCCGCTCACGTCGTTCACCCACACGTTCAGAGGGGTACCCCAGTAACGCTCGCGCGAGAGTGCCCAGTCGACGTTGTTATTCAGGAAATCGCCGAAACGGCCGTCCTTGATGTGGTCCGGCAGCCAGTGGAAAGCCTGATTGTTGGCCTTGGCCTTTTCGAGCAGAGCGGTGGTGCGGATGAACCACGTCGGGCGTGCCATCTGGATAAGCGGATCGTCGTCGGCTCGCCAACAGAAGGGGTACTCGTGCCGGTAGGTTTCGCGGTGCACCAGAACGCCGCGCTCGCGCAGGTCATGCACCAGGTCGCGGTCGGCGTCCTTCACCCAGATGCCTTGGTACTTCGGGAAGTCTGCGTTGAAGCTGCCATCGGGCGCCACGGCGCAGAGCAACGGCACACTGAGGGGATCCTTGTACGTCTGGACAAGGGCGCGGTGCAGGTCGTGGTCCACCTCCCCAAAGGCCGAAGCGATGTGTACAATCCCGGTACCGGCGTCCAGCTCCACAAAGTCGGCGGGAAGCACCTTCCAAAACAGCGGCGTGCTTCCGCCGGCGGCAAAGTCGGCAGTCTTGGCGGCGTAGTGATCCCAGTAGATGTCGAAGGGCGGGCGGTAAGTGCGGCCCAGCAGTTCCTTGCCCTTGAAGCTCCGCAGGACAGGCAGTTCTTCACCCGTCTTCTGTGAGATCTGTTCACGCAGGGCGGCGGCCAGCACCAGCTTTCGGGAGGCGCTCTGCACTTCCACGTAATCCACATCGGGGCCTACGGCGGCGTACATATTCGACGGAAGCGTCCAGGGCGTGGTGGTCCAGATGAGCAGGGCGGAGGCGGGGTCGTCCGTGAACGGAAAGGCGACGTAGACCGAAGGGTCGTCCACCGTCTTATAGTTAAGGCCCACCTCTGCTGACGACAGCGCGGTCCCGCCCTGCGGCCACCACCAGATCACTTTGTGGCCGCGATAGAGCAGCCCCGCCTTGAACAGTTCGCTAAGGGCCCACCACACACTCTCGATATAACTCTTGTGGAACGTGACGTAGGCCTCAGACAAATCCACCCAGAAGCCAATGCGCTCCGTCAGCCGTTCCCACTCGTTGGTGTAGCGGAAGACGCTCTCGATACAGCGCTTCACGAAGGCCTCAACGCCATACTCTTCGATGGCAGCCTTACCGTGGATACCCAGTTCCTTTTCCACTTCCACTTCCACGGGCAGTCCATGGGTGTCCCAACCCGCCTTACGCGGTACGTAATAGCCGCGCATGGCTCGGTATCGCGGAAACAGGTCCTTGATCACGCGGGTGAGCACGTGGCCGTTGTGCGGTAATCCGTTAGCGGTGGGGGGACCTTCATAAAACACGAAGGGCGGACAGCCCTTGCGCTGCTCCAGGCTCTTCTCGAAGATGCGGCGATCCTTCCAGAAGGCAAGAATCCTGGCCTCCGCCTCGGGGAATGCCACAAGCGTATCGGCTTTCAAGAACATTGGTTCAGGCATGGATGGGTTCGAATCCGTGATGCGGTCGCCACACACTCACCAGAAAGCGAATTCGCGGCGGCAAAGTGGCGGAATCCTATATTGTAGCGCCCTGTCCTTGTGCACAACTGCATTTACGGCCCGTTAGGCAGCGCGAGAGCGAGCGAGATCACCGCGTTTCCACAAAATCTGCGATTGGGGGGTCCCGCTGGCAGATCTGGCGGACCATGCCTTAGGTAACCTTCAAGCGGCCGAAGCTTTGCGGAAGGCAAGTGCGGAAATTCGAGAACGGGAATCCATCCGTCTTCGGAGGATGCCGAAACTGGTGACAAACGCCGATAGCCGAACGCGATCACGCCACAGTTGTTAGAAATTTAGCTATTCTCGTTACAAATCACACTGAAAACGTCTCATCCCTACGGTTACTAGTACCATATCCCCTCTCTTGCAGAAGAACTGGCGGTCGTCGTCCTAACTGATTGCCTAACAACTACTTACATGTACCATTCACCGCTGTGCGCCAATAGACACCAGGATTTGGTCTTGCGCAGATCACGATTTCGCCGGATAATCAGAACTGTCGTACGAGCATAGGACTACCGTAGAAAGTACTCAGTAGTTTCTCGGTAGATATCGATGCGTTCTGGCTTTGGACTGGGAGTTGGCTATCCCGAATCGGTTCCGCGAAGAACCCTGGCTCAGGGGACTCAAGTTCTCACTTCGCGGGAGAGGCTAGGCGTGATCGCAGTCAATTAGCTTCGAACGAAAAACTTCTGGGGAGTAACACAAATGAACATTTCAAAAATACTGGGTGGTGGACTCGCTAAACTCGCACTGGCCCTAACCCTCGCAATCGGGCTGGCAGGGAGTGCTTCTGCCACAATTATTGACGACTTCACTTTCGACCAGGCACTTCTATCCACCACCGGAGGAACTGTTAGTTCGGAAGTCTGTGGCGGTCCGATGTTAGGTGGTTGCCGAGACATCACCATCACCGCGGCAGCCGCAGACAACGGTGCTAGCCCCACCTCCTCCGCTTCCGTTCTCGGTGGATTTCTGAATATTTCCAACGACTTTGAAATCACTTCCACTGTAACGGTCGGCTGGGATGGCCCAGGCATTCCTGGACCGGGCTTGGCTCCTCCGGCGAACTTCACCACCTCGCTCGCGATCGTAGTCCAGGTATTCTTTGCCGATCTGGGTATGGACATTGAGATCGAACTGATGGACGGAGGAGGAAATACTGCGACCAGGTCCCTCGCAATCGCCTCCACGCAAGTTCCGCCGACCGGCCCGATCAACTACTCGTTTGACTTCGCAAGCTTCACCAGCGCCCCAGGTGCCCTCGATCTCTCCGACATTACTTCGGTTCGGATGATCATTAACGGACCTGCTGCCTACGATGCCCGGATCAGCTTTGTAGACACCACCCCAATTCCCGAACCCGGCACAATGCTACTTAGCGCCGTTGCCCTGTTGGGCCTTGGCCTGCTCCGCCGCCGCGCTGCCTAAGGGCTTAGCGAAGAAGCATAACCCGGAACGCACCGGGTATGGTTTTGCGATAACCACCAATCCGGGGCTGTCTCGTTCACGAGGCAGCCCCGATCTGTTTCTGCCACTTAGTGCCGCAGCAACTTCTCACTTGCGACCTCAGCTACCGAACTACGGCCGGCTTCCACACCTTCGTTCGCTAGGCGCATCCCCGCCGCATCCAAACGATTAGTTAGCTGTTCCAGGCAACTTCGCACTCCCGGGAACCACGTAGCGACATGCTGGCGAATAAGCACTGCCGCTTCGTAGGGCGGAAAGTAGTTCCGGTCATCCTCCAGCACCACCAGCCCCATGCGCGTAATGGCGCCATCGGTAGAATTGCCTGCCACCATATCCACCTGCCCTTGCTGGATAGCCTTGTACAGCAGCCCTAGGTCCATCGACCGAGGGGCGCCCTCCAACCGAATCGGATACGTCTTCAAAAGCCCAGGCAACCCATCCGCGCGCTGCTCAAATTCGTACCCCACACCCAGACGAAACGCAAAACCGGTAGCTGCGGCATCACTCAGCGTTTGCAGGTCCAGTCGCGCCGCCAGATCGACTGGAACCGCCATCGCAAAAGTATTCTCAAACCCCAGCGGCTCCAGCCACTCGATGCCGAAGCGCTCCCGGTAGGCTGTCCGCACTCGCTCAAACACTTCCTGTGCGCTGCCAGTTGGCGATTCCTTTAGCACCGTCATTAGGGCGGTGCCGGTGTACTCGGGATAGATGTCAATCTCACCGGCCAGCATCGCCTGGTGCGCGAGCAGCGTACCGCCGAGGTGGAAGCGCCGCTCCGCGGGCTGGCCGGCGCATCGCTCGATCTGTTGGGCGATCATCTCCCCCAGAATCAGTTGCTCTGTGAAGTTCTTGGATCCAACGACAATCTTCCGTTCACCTCCACAGCCGCAGGTTAGTGCGAGGATGGCGGTGGCGGCGAATGCGAGAAACGTGTTTCTATCCATGACAGCATCCAATCTGTCACCAAGGATAGCAACGCCGCCGGAACGGCCCCCGCCAGGATCAGATCCGTATTCACGGTGGCGATCCCCCGGAAAATCAGCACCCCCAGCCCCCCGGCACCGATCGCCGCGGCGATGGTGGCCGTGCCGATGCTGGCAACGGTGGCGATGTGGACGCCTGCCAGGATGGTAGGCGCTGCCAGGGGAAGCTCCACCTGCCACAGCAATTGGCGGCTCGTCATTCCCAGCGCGATTGCGGAATCGCGCACGGCGGGGTTCACCTGCTGGATGCCCGTGAGCGTGTTCCGCAGGATGGGCAGCAGCGCATACAGCACCAGAGCCACAACCGCAGATCGCGCGCCCACGCCTCCGATGTAGGCAACCGGAACAAGAAAACCCAAAACGGCCAGCGAAGGAATAGTCTGCACCACATTTGCGAAGCCCAGCGCCCAGGGCCGTAGTCGCGCTGCGCGGGAAATCCAAATGCCTAAGGGGATTGCAATGGAGATTGCGATGGCCATCGCTATGGCCACCAGTCGAATGTGCTCCCCCAACAAACGCACAATCTCGCTCCACGGCGGGTTCATGCCACGCCTCCTGGTTCAGGCGGCAGCGTCGCGAGGAAGGCGCGGGCCTCGCGGCTGGTCGCCGCGGCAAAGGTAGGGGGCGCGGCCACCGTATCCAGCTCTCCCTCGCACAACAGGGCAATGCGCGTACCCACCCGAAACGCTTCCTGGAGGTCATGGGTTACGAATACTGTCGTTACCCCGTGTCGCCGCCGCAGGTCCACGAACAAGTTCTGCATTTCAAGGCGAGTGATGGGGTCGAGAGCTCCGAAAGGCTCATCCAGCAGCATCAGTTTGGGCTCTGCAGCCAATGCCCGGGCCACCCCCACACGCTGACGCTGGCCACCCGAAAGCGAGTCGGGGAAGCGGTTCCGAAATGTCTCCGGCGGAAGACCCACCTCGGTAAGCAGCACATCCACCCGGGCGGCCATACGCTCTGGCGTCCATCCGAGCAAGCGAGGTACCGTGGCCACGTTTTCCGCCACGCTGCGATGGGGAAACAGGCCAACCTCCTGGATCACGTAACCGATGCCGCGCCGCAAGTCCACTGGGTTCCAGGCTTGAGTGCACTTGCCATCCACCAACACCTGGCCCTCAGTGGGCATACGCATGGCGTTCACCATCCGAAGGGCGGTGGTCTTGCCGGAACCGCTGCGACCCAGCAACACCAGTGTCTCGCCAGCCTCCACATGGAGGCTTAGCCCGCGAAGGATATGCGTCTGCCCCACGCGGAAGTGCACATGATCAAAGGAAATCATCGCTTACCCACACGGATGGTATCGCGGAACAATGCAAGCAAAGGAGGGAAGGAGAAAGTGGCGCGCCCTGAGAGATTCGAACTCCCGGCCTTTTGGTTCGTAGCCAAACGCTCTATCCAGCTGAGCTAAGGGCGCAATCGAACAAACTATCAGTATACCGCAGGTTTTCAGAAGCGTCCTGCGGGGTTCACTCGGCTGGATGTCCTCGCTAAAGGATGTGAACTTCCTCGCCGATGCCGCGCAACGCCACCGCGCCCACATGACGCCCAGCGGCCCCAACCAGCCGTTCGATGGGCTCAAGAAAGGGCTCGCTGCTCAATGGGAACGTCTGATGATGGACCGGCATCAGTTGGTCAAAGCCCGCCTGCTGCGACATCTTCCAGGCTTGCTCGGGGGTACAGTGATTGCTCACCCACGGATTATAGGCGCCAATCGGCATCACGATCAGGTCGTGTGGCTTCGTGCGGCGAAGATCGGCAAAGGCATCGGTATAGGCCGTATCGCCGGCGATTACCACGGAATAGCGTCCCGCCTCCAGTACGTACCCGTTGTAGCCGCGATAGGTATCCACACGCATGCGCGCTCCCCAGTGGCGCACTTCCACAGCGCGAATCGTTAGCGGTCCCACACGAACCTTCTCTCCCCACCCGATCTCCCGCACATTGCGATACCGCGGGATGCGGAGCAGGTCAGTGGTATGCCTTGCCGCCACCACGGTAGTAACTGCGCTTTCGAGCGTGCGAAGAGAGGGCAGATCCATGTGATCCATGTGTGCATGAGACAGCAGAATCACATCGAGCAGTGGCAGGGCGGAGGGCTGCAGGGCCGCCTCCACCACCCGTTTCACGCCAACCGACAGCACGCCCACATGGACGCCGGCGTGGTGGCTGAAAATCGGATCCGTCAACACCGTTACTCCGTCGATCTTCAACAGGACGGTGCTGTGGCCAATCCACGCCGCGTGTAGGCCTTCATCGGGCCAGAGCGCAGGGTCCGGAATGGCTTCAGGAGGTCGCACGGCCCTACCCAGATCATCGTAGAAGTTCTTCCAGAATCCAGGTGCTGACCGGTAGGCAGCGTAGGCGGCGCCCGACAGTCCCACCGCAGTACCCGTCGAACCGAGGATGGTGCGACGGCGGAAGAGCCGGGAGGGGCGCAATCTTCCACGCGGGGCGGATCCAACGGGCTGGTAGCTGTCCTTCATTCGGTAATGCGTGCCGGTTGGGCGGTCTGGAACAAGTGCTCATCACGAAACCAACCCTCCTACTAGGCTAACGGACTTGCCAAACCGGATCCAAGCCCGCGGACTGTTTAGTAACCGTATCGTTCTTCTCGCCATGGATCACCGTGCATGTGATAGCCGTTGGCTTCCCAGAATCCAGCTTGGTCGTGATCCAGGAACTCCAACCCTGCCAACCACTTGGCGCTCTTCCATGCGTACAGCCGGGGGACGATAAGCCGCACCGGGCCGCCATGGTCCGCACTGAGAGGCTCGCCGTCATGGCTGATTGCAATCAGTGCATCTTCGGCAAGGAACTCGTCCACAGGAAGATTTGTGGTCCAACCGCGATCGTAGCCGTGGGCCACCACGTGGCTGGCTTCTGGCCGCAAGCCACCTGCCAGATCCACCAGGACGCGAGTAGAAACTCCCTCCCACAAATTGCCAAGGCGGCTCCAGCGGGTGACGCAATGAAAATCAGAGAATACCCGCACGCGCGGCAGCGTCAGAACTTCGTCCAAGCTGAAATCGAGCGGCTGATTTACCAGCCCACCCACACGCAAACGCCAGCGAGCAAGGTCCAGCGCGGGCGTGCCGCTCGCATCGAGCACAGGCCACTTGCGGGTTCGGCTTTGGCCCGGCGGGATGCGGTTCGCTCGTAGAGTGTCTGAGCTTACTATGGCATCGGGCGGTGCACCCGTGGCCTCCGGTGCCTGTTCACTTTGCAACTTAGGGTCTGCCTGGAACAACATGCTCATCTCCTCGACCTTTCCTTGGATGCGCCGGGACATCAACGGGAGCCGCAACTTTGCGCTCCGCGCAAGGTTCCCCGGAGGCCCCTCGCCGCACCTGCCAGAATCCGTCATCATGGAAGCGGGTGTGACCCGCGTCGTCCCACCAAGCCCAGTGTCATGGACAAAGTACCCCTCGTCTATCACGAACGCTACGACCTGAACTTCGGGCGTCATGTCTTCCCCACTGAGAAATACCGGCTGATCCGTGATCGTCTGATTGCCGAAGGGCTGGCCACCGACGAAGATTTCCACCAACCGAAGGCAGCGAAAGACGGGGAGATTCGCCTGGTTCACACGGAAGACTGGGTGCGCAAATTGCGCAACGGCACCCTCACCTATCAGGAGATCCTCCAACTGGAGGTGCCTTATTCCCGCCAGATGGTGGAGGCCTTTTGGCTGGCCGCTGGTGGCAGCATCTACGCCGCCAGACTGGCCTTTTTTCACGGTATCGCCTATAACGTCGGCGGGGGATTCCACCACGCCTTTGCGGGACACGGGGAAGGCTTCTGCGCCATCAACGACGTCGCCGTGGCGATTCGAGTGCTACAACGCGAGGGGCTCATCCGAAAAGCACTCGTGCTTGACGTGGACGTTCACCACGGCAACGGAACTGCGGACATTTTCGCCAACGACGATAGCGTGTTCACGCTTTCCATCCATCAGCTTCACAACTATCCCGCGGTGAAGCCTCTGTCGAACCTGGATATTCATTTGGAAGATGGCGTAAGCGATGTGGAGTATCTCGACAAGTTGCGAGCCGCCTACGTGCCCGCCCTGCAGTTGTTCCGGCCGGACCTGGTTTTCTATGTTGCCGGCGCAGACCCCTATCTTGAAGACCAGCTCGGAGGCATCAACCTCAGTAAGCAAGGACTCCTCGCTCGTGACCGGCTGGCGTTGGAACGCCCGCTGCTGATGGGCATTCCCGTGGCTGTGGTGCTTGCCGGAGGCTACGCGCCGCGGGTGGAAGACACGGTGGAGATCCACGTGAATACTTGGAAGATGGCTGTCACCGTCTTGAACGATTGCGGCTGGCGGCGAGCACCACGGTAACCCGAAGTGGATTATCCAAGCCTTTTCTCGAAGTAGCCCAACATCGCATACACTAAGGGCAAATCCACGCGGGCGTCTTCAGTAACCCGACGCCGCCCCGGAGAGCACCATCATGAGCAATATTCTTCGACGCAGCTTCCTTGGCAGCGCAGGCGCCGCCATCGTCTATTCCCTGGTTCCTTCCGCGCAGGGGCAAACCTGGAAATACGGGCCGAATGACAATATCCGCCTAGGCTTCATTGGCTTAGGGGTGCAGGGCAGCGGCCTGCTTGACGAGTTCAAGAAGATGCCCGGCGTAACGCCCACGGTTGCTTGCGACCTGTACGACGGCTATCTGTTGCACGCCAAAGAGGCGGTGAACGGCAAGATGGAGACCACCAAGGACTATCGCGCTGTACTGGACCGCAAGGATATCGATGCCGTTGTGATTGCCACGCCAGACCACCTGCATTTCCGCATGGTGCTTGATGCGCTGGACGCCGGTAAGCACGTGTACATCGAAAAGCCGCTTACCTGGAGCCTGGAGGAAGGCACCCACATCATCCGCGCCGAAAAGAACACCGGCAAGTTGCTGCAGGTTGGCAGCCAGGCGAAAAGTTCCGCCCTTACCGCAAGGGCCAAGCAACTCGTCAAAGACGGCGCCCTTGGCAAAGTGAACATGATACGCATGTCCAACAACCGCAACTCGGCGGAAGGCGCTTGGCGCTATCCCATCCCACCGGATGCCAGCACCAAAACCATCGACTGGCCACGCTTCCTCGGCCACTACCCTCAGCGCCCCTACGATCCGGAAGTGTTCTTCCGTTGGCGCTGCTGGTGGGAGTATTCGGGCGGCGTAGCCACTGACCTTTTCGTCCACCTGCTTACCCACATGAACGAACTGATGGACGTTAACGCGCCCGTTTCGGCCGTCTCGCAGGGTGGATTGTACAAATGGAAAGATGGGCGCACGGTACCCGACGTCATGAACTCTATCTTCGAATATGAAGAAGGCTTCGTCATCGACATGTACGTGAACCTTTGCAATAGCCGCAGCGGCGAACCCACCACCATCATGGGCGACAAGGCAACCATGATCGTCCAAGGCAGACAGTTGACTATCTTCCCTGAGCCCGACTTCGGGGAAGCGCAGCGCTATGGCAGCCGGGCATGGCCCAAGGCGATGCGGGATGAGTACCTGCGCAAGAACGGTGTAAACGTGGGCGCCTCTGGTGAGCAGTTCCCACAGCGCGAAGCACCTAAGGAACAGGTAATTCCCGTGGAGGCAGGTCCTTCCCACTACGAGCACTTCATCCTGTCACTGCGCAATGGCAAGCCCAGTGTGGAAAACGCCACGGAGGGTCACTACGCGGCAGCTGGGGCGCACCTTGCCAACATGGCATTCCGGAACAACTGCAAGGCTAGTTGGGATCGCGTTTCCGGAGCCGTGAGCCTCTCGTAACAACCTTCCGGCCAGGGGCGTTTAGTGTCCACGCTCCTGGCCGGATGCCGATTGCCGTCAGGCAGCTCCGCGCTCTTGTGAAGACGCGTCCAAGTGGGCGGCGCCAAGGTCAGCCCCTTCCCACCGAACCCCCCGCATCGGCACTCCCCGAAGGTCAAGTCCGTAGAGCGTGCTACCCGCTAGGTGGGCGTCGCTGAGGTCAGTCAACGAGTCAGTTTCCACGCCACGCAAATCGCATCGTTCCATCCGTGCCTCCCTCAGGTTCGTCCCGCTCAGGTCCGCGCAGAAGAAGCTACAAAGGTTCAGGCGAGCCCCTTCGAGGTTCACATCCCGCAGCGAACAGAAGCTGAAGTCCGCACCCAGCAGAAAGGCGCCCTGCAAGCTGGCGGAGTCGAGGTTTGGCATCGGATCCTGATGTTCGCTGCGCCACTCGTTCCAGGCCGCTGCTCCGCCCCGCACTTTCTCAAGCGCGAGGTCTTCGAGATTCTCGGAGACATCGAAAGTCACTTCGGGGACGCGTTCCGCCTGCCGCAGCTGGTTCAACCGGACAAGGGCGCGAAGGATTCCCCCGCGGATCTCGACGTTTCCTTCGCGCAACATTTCCTCCAGAGGCTCCCGGAATCGCTGGTCTCCCAGAAATCCCACGGCCCATGCCGCGGCCCGTGCAAGATTCACGTCGTCACCACGCAGGTTCGCTACCAGCCGCTTCCGCGCATCGGAGTCGCCTGCCTTCACCAATCCAACCAGAGCATTGGTGGTCACCCTCACCACCGGGCTATCCATGCGGCTGCGAAAGAGCCAAATCGCATTGGGGTTTGCCGCCTGTGGCCATAGGCTCTCAATCACATTTGCTTGCACCCGCGGGTCTTCGTCTTCGAGTAGGCTCATCGCCGCCCCCGCACTGCCGGTCGAACCCACCAGCAGTTGCACGATCTTTGCACGCACCCGGGGGTTCTTGCTGTTCAGTAGGCGCGTCAACTGCCCGTTGGTGCGACCCACGGGATCCACGCTAGCGGTTAGATCAAGTACCCGAAACAGCTGGGGAAGCCGGTCCTCGCGAATCTCTTCGTGGAGGAATCGCTGCAGTAGTGTACCCTCAAGCCCCGGCGTCACCTTGGTGACTGCCTTCATGATGAGCTCCGCTTCTTCACGAAACAAGAGTTGGGGATCGCTTATCAGCCGCGATAAGTGGGGATGAGTGAGTATCAATTCAGCGAGAAACTTGGCTCCGGCACCGGGATCCCTCTTCTGGCGCGCAAGAAACCGAAAGGCGAAGCCCAGGAACTGCTCCGGTGGACATCCATCCAGTTGCTCCAACCGAGCTTGCACGGCGCCACGGCTGCTTTCAAACCCATCAAGCAGCGCTTCCACACGAAGCGCCGCATCGGGGCTGCTCCACAACTCATCGCTGTCATTCGGCATGGCTAAGCGGTGGACGGTTTCTTCAGGCGACAAACCAATCCACCGGTGAATACTAACCTATCGGTTGATTCCAGGATTGCGATAGGAAGAGCTTCACAGACCTGAAACGTGCATACTACTGGATCGGTGGACTCTCGATAGTGGCCATCTCCGGTCCGTAGTTTTCCCTGATTAGCATCGTTTGGTCAGAGAAAAATGTGCGTGAACCCGTGTTGCCGTACTCGGTTGGTTCCGCGGCAACCACGTAACCAATCTCGCCCTTGGTCACCTGAAACTTGTAGCCGCCCTTTTCTCCGTCCGCGAGGTCCTCAGGCAGCAGATCGGCGCCGTCTGGCCCCACACGGCCAGAGGGCGAAGGACCCAATTGCGCCAAGCTTTCGGCGTACTTGCCGAACTGAGAGAAGTAGCCGGCTTGCGCCGTATGAATGGTTTGGATATGCCGGATTGCGGCCATCTCCTGGGCGGAACTCCGCATTCGGCCCAACCGGGGCACCGCGATGGTGACGATGATCAGGATGATCGCGATCACGATCAGCAGCTCAATCAGAGAGAAGCCGCGGCTGCGCCGGTTGCGGCGCTGGCGGGATAGGCCCTCCAAAGCTCCACTGCCGCTGAACTGTCTCAAGCCAATCACACCCATCGCGCACACCTCCACCTTTAGGGTATGACGCTTTCCGTTGTGCTGCCGTGGAAGTTTCCGGACCCGAAAGTTACCAGTGCGTCGGTCCGATTCCCAATCAGGCCGTTAGCCGGAACACGAGGCTCTCCATCACAACGCGGTCGCTGGGGTTCGTATCGCGCACCATCCGATCGGCGAGGGCAATCAGCCGCAAAGCGCGCCGCAGTTTTGCCGCGGAGAACACGCTGGCGGTGGCTAGTACCTGGTCCGCGCGGGATCGCCAAATGGACACGCCAGCCTGCTGGAAGTGCGCCTGCACCTGTTGGCTCGTGCGCAGGCCTGATTCACGGGCCGCAAGCGCCATTCGGAACAGAGAGGAGAGGAAACTCAGCGCAAGGGGCAGGTATTCGTTCTGCCGGAAAAGCGTGTCGAGCTGCTCTAGCGCCTCCAGGCGATTCCCTTCGCCAAGGGCGGCCACCAATCGGAAGACTGTGGTTGCGCGCGCATCGGGCACCAGCGAATCCAGGTGATCGTCGGTTACCTCGGTGCCCTCCCCCAGAAAAAGCGCCAGCTTTTCGATTTCCGCGGATAGACGGGACGCGTCCGCACCTAGTGCCTCCACCAAAGCGGTGAGCTTGGTCTCGGCGATGCGAAGGCCCTTGGCCCTCGCCAGTTCCCTCCCCAATTCCAATGCTGCGACGTCAGAAAACCGAGGGAACTCCACTACCCAGGGAACTTGCGCAAAAAACTTCAGCAGCCGCTCCACTTTGCTCTTGTCGTCGTTGTCAAATTCATAGCGGCCACTTTCGAGCAGCACCGTGGCACCGTCAGTGGGGCGCTGGAGATACGCAGCCAGCGCCTGGCCGGCGGGCGATTCGTCGTCCTTGCCCGCGCGGCCCCTGGGCAGGGCAGCTTCCGCGCCCGTCGCGTGAATCAGTCGGGTGGGCGAAAAAAGCGACATGCTCCGGGCATCGTCCAGCACATCCGCTAGTGTCATGCTGTCCAGATCATGCCGGGCTAGCCCGCTGTCGCGGTCCTCCGGTGGCAGCACCGCCTCGATGAGTTCACGGCGGCAGCGATCGCGTTCGTAGCCGTCCGGCCCAACAAAAAGAATCACCGGAGCCAGTTTCCCGGTGCTGAGCTTCCTTCGGAATTCGGCGACGTTCATTGCGCTAGAACCCCTCCAAAATGCGACTCACCACGCTGCGGGCCACTTCCTGGCTCAGCCGCTCCAGCCCGGCATCACTCTCGTCGAAATAGGCGCGCTGGTCCACCGCGATCTCATATCTGGCCCGGTATTCCATGTTGTCGTTCTGGTAAAGCACACGCCCGGTGCGGCGATCCTCCATGCGAATCTGCATGCGCACAAACAACTGCACCATGCTCGCCCGGCCGCTGCCGGGGTCAAATATCAGCGGGCTCACTTGCTGGCTCAGCACCGAACCGCGCAGAACAGCGTCCGCCTCTCCCGGTTCGCTCACCACACGGTAACGGGACCGCCGCAGGAATTCCACCCCCAGAGCCTCCGGCATCCATTGGGTGAGCCGGTAACGGGTAGTGAGGTTTTCGAAGGCGGGAATGGCAATGGTGGTCAAGTCCGTTGGCAGGGTATCGGCCTTGCCAGCTACATGGTAACCGCAGCCCCCGAGTACGGCAGCGGTCAGCACCAGGAGCGCCGCCAGAAAATGCCGTCGTGGACATGGGGTCTGCAAGCTCCTATTGTCCGCCAACGCACCGTTTCCGCCAAGCGGAAGCGGCCGTGAGATGTTCCCGGGCCACGTTCCGTAGCCATTGATCAAAGCGAACATTGCGGGCCGCGCCATCGGGTGCCTGGTCGTCTGATACGGAATCGCGAACGCTAGGGGGCCATCTCGCCAAGGTGCATCGCGGTGTCGGAAACAGGAATCAGCAGGCTTTCCGCGGTGGCCGAGGCGCCGGGCTTCACTTCCAATGCTCTCCAACGCTGGCCGAAGTTGGTCAGGAAATCGGGATCCAGCGCCGGACCGCTGTCGAGTTCTTCGAATAGGTACACCCGGTAGCGCCCAGGTGCCACCGCATCGAATTGGAATGTACCATCTTCCCCGCTGATGGCTGTCTTGCGCCACAACTGCCGTGCCTGGCCAGTGCGTTCCGGCATCAAAACCACACGGGCGCTGGCGATGGCTTTGCCCGTCCCGTCGCGCGTCAAACCGGAAACCTTGCCGCCGTCAGCGGCAAGTTGAATCTGGAACTCACCCAGAACCTCCGAGGGAGCCTCCGCCCCCTGGGCCATCACGTCTACTCCACCAAGCTTCATCGCCTTCACATAGAAACCTTCGGGAAGTCCTTCCAGGCTAAAGCTCGGCCGATCAGCCGCCGCCAGGGCCAACTGGAAGCGCCCCTCGGCATCCACCCGGGCCATGCGCTGCGGACCCGGAAGCGCACCTTCCATCACAACGCGCATGCGCTCGATCTGGGCTTCCTGATTGTTTTGGGGCAGCAGCACGCTGCCCTGAATTTGCACGTCTGGCCGAAGTGGAATCGTTAGCCCCTCCAGGTGAGCATTACCAAGGTCAGCAATCAGTATTCCGGAAGCTCCCGCCGCTTGCGCCGCGCCGCGGCGCATGCCCATCGAGCGGGCCACCAGTTCATATCGCCCTGGGGCAAGCCCTCGAAGCGTGAAGGCTCCCGTACGGGCATCCGCCGAGGCAAAGGCAGTGGGACCACCAAGCGAAACGGTACTTCCCGCCCGCCGTGCCGTCACCGTAATGCCGGTCATCGGTTCTCCGGTTACCCCTGCAACGACTCCACTAAGGGAGTAAGTGGCTGTAGGAGTCAGGCGAAAATCGATGCCTCCCATCTCAGCGCCAGGGGCAAGCTGCAAGGGAATGGCTTCCTCCGGAAACTCCGCCTTGGGGTAGTAGGTGGGTGGATAGGTAATCGCGTCATCGAGGCCCGCCATCATGCTCCCGCGGCCAATACCACCGGCTGCCCCCGGTCCACCAGCCCCGCCCATCCTGCCCGGTCCACCGCCTGCCATCATGGCTCCCGCCAGGCGCGCCATTAGCCCGCGCCCCTGCGCTTTCACGAAATATCGTCCGGGAGAGAGATTGTAGAGGCGGTACTGGCCCCGATCGTCCGAGGTTGCCCGGCTGGTGGCCGTAAGCACCTTGGCGCCTCGCAGGTAGCGGTACTGCTCGGCTTCCACCACCACGCCCGCCATCGGCTCGCCGTCTTCATCGCGCACTTCGCCGGTTACCACTGCTGCGCGCAGCAGCCGGATCTGTACATTCCCCAGTTTCTGCCCGGCGTGTAGCGTAAACCGCGTGGAGCACCCCTGCTGCCTGCCAGGAAGGCCATCCACATCCGATCCACATGCGGCGTAGGCGCGGCGGCTTACGCTCAGTACATAGTCTCCTGCCTGAATCCCCTGCAACAGAAAAGCCCCATCGGCTCCCGTACGAGCCACCACTGCCCGTGCTGCCGGCGAACCCGGCTGCGATCCCCCCGCGGGTCCGCCGGAGAGCCGCACCTCTGCCTTGCCAAGCACCTCGCCGCTGGCGGCATCTAGCACACGCCCCGCAATCACTCCAGTGCCTGGGGTTGTACCCTGCGAAGGGTCTGCACTCTGAGCGAAAGCCATGTTGAGAGGGCCGAAGGCGCTCAACACGCACAACGACAGCAGCAACCGCCTCAACACGCGGCCTCGCCACGGAAACGTTGGTGCGCCAATCGCGGAACTCGTGCTATTTCGCATGATTACCTTCAGATTAAGCTCCACAGCCAGTGGAAAGTTGCGGATCATTTGAACCTCGGCCCCTGCAGTTACACCTGTAAATACTCATACCGCCGCCGAATCCGTGTGTCCGGTGGGGTATCCTCATACCAGAATGCAGCGCCGCTCCTTTACTTCGCTGCTCGCCGCCGTGGCGACCTCCTGGCCTTCGCTGGCCGCTGACCCCGGCCTGCTAGCGAACCTGAAGCCGGAACATCCGCGACTGCTCATCACTGACGATACGCTCAGCCAAACCCGGCAGTTACTAGCGGACGACGAACGTGCCCGCGCTCTGCTCACGCGGCTGCGGGCGCGCGGCGAAGCATTACTGAAAGAACCCCCCGTCCATTACCAGTTGATCGGTCCTCGCCTGCTGACGCAGAGCAGAAACTGCGTGGAGCGCGTCTATGTGTTCGCCACGCTCTACCTATTGGCCCCCGAGGCCCGCTGGCTCGACGGCGTCCGCAACAACCTTCGTTCCGCCGCGAATTTTCCAAACTGGAACCCTTCGCATTTTCTCGACGTGGCAGAGATGACGCACGCCTTCGCAATTGCCTACGACTGGCTGCACGATGCCCTCAGCGCGGACGACCGGCGCGTGATCAGAGAAGCCATCGTCGAGAAAGGTCTGCGCCCCGGAATCGCGACGGGCTACGAAGGCGGCCCTGGCGGCGTGCCCGCTCGCTGGGCTATCAGCACCAATAACTGGAACCAGGTCTGCAATGCCGGGATGGTGCTGGGCGCGCTTGCCATCGCCGAAACTGAACCGGACCTTACGAACAAGATTCTGCCGGCGGCCCTGAAGTCACTTCCTGCCGCGATGAAGGAATTCGCTCCGGACGGCGGATGGTTTGAGGGTGTCGGCTATTGGCAGTACACGCTGCGCTACACGGTGCCCTTGCTGGCGGGCCTCGAAACCGCGCTGGGTAACCGTT
Source organism: Bryobacterales bacterium (assembly GCA_026129915.1). GTDB lineage: Bacteria > Acidobacteriota > Terriglobia > Bryobacterales > Bryobacteraceae > JACTMJ01. Next base: position 42,746 of record JAHCHD010000001.1, on the reverse strand, counting down.
TTGGCATCGACGAGGCCCGCGGCTTCAGCGAAACGGGCGATTTCTACCTGCACGCCACAGGACCCACCGGGCTCTTTTTCAACTTCTCAGACTGCCGCCGTCAAACGGACCGGGGTTTCCCGTGGCTGCACTGGATGGCGCGGCGGTTCCACCGCCCGTTGTGGCACTGGGCCGCTTCCGCCAATGCCAGCGGAGATCATCCTTTAAGCCTGCTTTGGTACCAGCCCGATCCACTTCCGCCCCGCGACGGAAGTACGCCCAGGGATCGGGTCTTCCTTGGCATGCACGCCGCCATGCTACGTTCCTCGTGGAGTCCGGGCGCCTCGTACGTAGGGTTCTACGCGGGGCACAATGGCGTCGCGCATTCGCAATTGGAGATGGGAACCTTTGTGTTCGATGCCATGGGTGAGCGTTGGGTGGAGGAACTCGGCGTGGATGACTACGACCTGCCCGGCTACTTCGGTGCCAAGCGGTGGGACTATTACCGGCTGAATAGCCACGGACAGAACGTGATCCTATTCGACGGGAAGGGCCAGCAAACACCTGCCCGCGGCATCATCACGTCGTCAGGCGCGGCCAATGGCAGCGCCCACGCCATCGCGGATCTCACGCCCGGATACGCTGAGGTGGCAACCTCGGTCAGGCGCGGTATCCGTCTGATGGAGGACCGGCGGATTTTACTGGTGCAGGACGAGTTTGAACTCAAGAAGCCCGCCATCTACCAATGCCAGATCCATACCATGGCTGAGGTAAAGGTGGATATTGACCGCGCGCGACTAATCCTTGGCAACAAGATGGTGGAGGTGCGCGGCATTGCACGCACGGCGCTCGACTTTGTTCAGGAGCCCCCACGCGCGGCCACCCCGGCCGGTGCGGATGGCACGTTCGAGCAGTCCAACACCGAATACCGCAAGCTGGTGATCCGCACGCGCCAGCCCGTACAGCGCGGTACGGTGACATTAGTGTTGCACCCGCTGGAAAACCCAAACGCTCCCCGGGGCGCCAGCTTCGTCCGCCCCCTTGATGCTTGGGATTGATCCTATCTTGATGCGCCGCTTAGGCTCGACTCGCGGCGACAGATTTCGGTTCCTTTCTACTTGGGCCACGATCTCCGGATTTCACCACGCAAACGCCCCGCCTGGCATTTCCAATGGCGCGAATACAATCCAATTGAGCGAGTGGCGCGAATACAATCCAATTGAGCGAGAATAGGTCCATGAAGATTCCCGTTGGTTTTGCCGTAGCCGTATTGGCCCTTTCGATGCTGGCTGGCTGTGCCGCGAAGAAAGAGGAGGTCCCTGTGTCAGTTACCTTGGAAAAATCGGAGTTTGGCCTTGTAGATGGAAAGCCAGCGCAGCTCTATGTGCTGCGAAACACAAACGGAATGGAGATCGCCGTTACGAACTACGGCGCCCACCTGACGCGAGTGAAGACGCCTGACGCGAAGGGCAATGTGGCGGATGTCGTGCTCGGCTTCGATTCACTGGAAGGCTATCTGGGCAAACACCCGTACATGGGTGCCACCGTGGGACGCTACGCCAACCGCATCGCGAAGGGACGCTTCACCCTAAACGAAAAGGAGTACCGCCTGGCAACCAACAACGGGCCGAATGCGCTCCATGGTGGCCTGGAGGGCTTCGACAAGAAACTGTGGAGCGCTGAGGAGGTGCCCACCAACGACGGCCCGGCCGTGCGCTTCACTTATGTAAGTCCGGATGGCGAAGAAGGCTACCCAGGTACGCTCACCGTCAGTGTCACCTACTCCTTGAAAGCGGACAACCAGATTCAGATTGACTACCGAGCCACCACCGATGCTGATACCGTGCTAAATGTTACCAACCATAGCTATTTCAACCTGGCCGGGGCAGGCAAGGGCAGCATCCTGGACCATGTGGTGACTATCAACGCCGACCGCTTCACACCTGTCGATAGCGGCCTGATTCCTACTGGTGAGTTGCGGCAAGTAGACGCCACGCCATTTGACTTCCGTTCCCCCGTGGCGATTGGGGCCCGCATCGACGCCAACGAGGAGCAGATCAAGCTCGGGGGCGGCTACGACCATAACTTTGTGCTCAACGGTGATACCGGCAATCTGCGCCTGGCTGCGCGTGTGAAAGAGAACACGAGTGGTCGGGTGTTGGAAGTGCTCACTGACCAGCCAGGGTTGCAGTTCTATACGGGCAATTTCCTCGACGGCAGCGTTACGGGTAAGGGCGGGACGGCCTACGGCAAACGCTTCGGCTTCTGCTTAGAAACGCAACACTTCCCTGATTCACCCAACAGAGCGGTGTTTCCCTCTGTCGTGCTGAAGCCAGGGGATACCTTTACCAGCACCACGGTCTACCGTTTCCTTACGGAATCGCGCTAGAGGTCCTCGTACTGGCTCAGAGTCACAGGGCGGTGGGCTCTCCGCCGCCCTCGTTTCCGTTCCCGCGCGCAACGGGGGATTCCGCCGCTTCCGATTTCGGCAGAAAACCCGCCATGCGCTGCTTCACCGGCGCGTGGCGCGCTTCGCTTGCGAGGTTCTTCCATTCCAGCGGGTCGCTCTGGTGATCGTAGAGTTCCTCGGTTCCGTCCTTGTAGCGGGTGTAACGCCACCGTTCGTCTCGTAGCGAGTGGTTTCCGCGGCCATACGTGGTAAGCGTGGGTGTGCTCTTCGGTGCCGTCGGATTCTTAAGGAACCGCACCAGGCTTTCACCTTCCACCGCCGCGGGCTTTGGCACACCCAACACTTCGGTCAGGGTGGGATAGACGTCAAGCAGGTTCACCCCGCGGGTGCAGCGCCCACCCGGACGGGTTACGCCGGGGGAGGCCATCATCAGCACGTTGTGGGTAGCCTCCTCCCAGAGGGCGAACTTCCGCCAGTGTAGCTTTTCCCCTAAGTGCCAGCCGTGGTCGCTCCACAGCACCACATGGAAGTCCCTGGCATTGGGCCCGGTTTCGAGGGCGCGCAGTACCCTGCCGATCTGTGCGTCTGCGAAAGCAATCGAGGCTAGGTAGCCCTGGACGGCCTCGCGCCACCTCCCCGCGCTGGTAATCCGCTTGTGGTCGCCTTGGCGGGTAGCAATCTGCTGGGCTATCGGCGGCACGTCCTCGAGGTCGTTTTCGTTCACCGAAGGCAACTCGATGGAACTTAGCGGAAAGAGATCGAAGTATTTCTTTGGCACGTACCAGGGCAAGTGAGGGCGGTAGATGCCGCAGGCAAGAAACAGTGGCTCAGTGACTTTTCGAGAGAGCTGATTAATGGTCCAGGTCGCCACACCGTGGTCGCCCATTTCCTCTTCCGGGTTGTCCACCGGACCCCAGTCGAGGTTGCCCGAGCCGGGCACTCCATTGGCAGGTAACACTGGTGGGACAGGGGACGGCGGCTGGTTGCGAATCTGAGAAGGCCAGTAGTCATCCCAGCTCCGCGGGTCCGGATAGCTGCCGTGGTAGATCTTCCCCGCTCCTATGGCCCGGTAGCCGTGGGCGCGGAGATGGGAAGGCAACGTAACAGCGTCCTTCACGATCGGCGATTGCCGAAAGGGCTGGTTGTTCTCATAGACACCAGAGGTGGTGGGGCGAATGCCGGTCATCAGGGCGGCGCGGGACGGATTGCAAAGAGGAGCGGCACAATGCGCGTTGGTGAAGAGCACCCCTTGGGCAGCCAAGCGATCTAAGTTCGGGGTCTTGGTCTGCGGGTGCCCTCCCATGCAGCCTATCCAATCGTTCAGGTCATCCACGGCAATGAACAGCACATTGCGGGGTCCGCCTGGTCTGGAGGTTTGCGACCAGACCATCGGGGCGGCCGAAGCGGCAAGGAAGGCGCGGCGTGTCAGCATGGCCCTGATTGTATCGCCGTTCCGGACACAGGTTGAGACGCCAATTCCCATCCGGTCGAACAGCTTCCACAAGCGCTATTGCTTGGCAGGCGCATTCGACTTCAGGAAATTTCGCATGCGGCCATGATCGTAGCTGCGCCCCTCTTCCAGCTCACCGGTATCCTGAGACTTCAGCAGTGCGCCCTGGGCGTCCAGCACGTAGAAATGGGGATAGCCACTCGCTTTCGGATACCTTTGAAGGACCGCAATGTTCTCGTTTTCCTTGCTGAAATTCACCTTCACCATAACGTAGCTCGCCTTGCGGAGAGCGAGTAGGTCTGGGTTGTCCTCGAAATACCGGTCCAGGATCTTGCACCAGATGCACCACACTCCCCCAACCTCAAGCAGCACATGCTTGCCCTGCTTGCGGGCGGCGGCAAGGGCCTGCCGGATGTCGGCGGCCGCGTCGCGGCCCGGATCGTAAACATTCACTTCGCCTGGATCAGCAGCGGCCTTGGGAGCAGCTTGCGGCGGCACCCTCTTCCCGCCTGCTTCATCCAGCACAAAAACGCGCGCGGTCAAAACCTGAGCGTCCGCCCATGGAGTAGCAATCCACCCAAGACCGAGCAGGATAGCAGATGTCAGCAAAATTGAATTTCGCATGAAAAAGAAGAACCCCTCACATTGTAGGCGAAGCGACGCGGACTGTGGCCGGCCGGCTCCCACGGCAGATTTCACTGGGCTCCTTGGCCGGTTCCTGGAACGTGCGATGCCTTAATTGCGACGGGCAATGCATCGCAACCGTTTCCGCCACCCACCCGTCTGGAAAGCTGCCGTCTCCGTCCACCTGAAAGCCGGAACAAAAACTTTTCGGTTGCTTAGGACTGAGTCGGCGATCGCATTAGGACTCAGGCCGATTTCGCTATCAGTACGGATAAAGTACTAGGAGGAAGTCGTGGAAGCCGATCAACGGCGGCATTCCAGCAGACACATACCAATCCCTGGCGGGAAATGGACCACCTTTAGGATTAATTCGTGATGCTCAGGCTGTGCTTCCAACAATTCAATAGTTTACGAGTATCAGCCCCCCTTCTGCCATCCGCGTTCACACAGCGTATGCCAAGGTTGGACTGTCTCCCAACCTTGACGGATATGCGCAGTTTCCCGAAAAATTCCGATCAGATTGCAATTTCTGTTTTATCTGAGAGAATCAACTGGCATACTATAAGTTCAAAGGTACTATTGGGATGAGAGTGAAGACCTTCTTCGACCTAGGCCTTCCCAGCATCGGCAGAATTTCTCTGCAGGAGATGGGTGAGCACCGTAATCCCATGGTGGTGGCTTTAGCCAGGTTTCTTGCAGAGAAGGCCAAATATCTACCCGAAGACACCTTTGACGTGGAATACCTCCTTCACCTCGCAGGCTTTGTCGAGCCAATGGGCGGAGGCAAACGTTTCGATTTCACGAAGATCCGCATCGGCTCAGCGGGCGGAAATGCCGTGCAGTCTTCTCGTGGGTTCTCCACCACCAGCAGCGCGCAATCAAACCCGTGGCAGGTGGTGTTTGTGCGCGAGCGTACCCGCGCAGTGGAAGCCTTAGCAGTGCGCAAACTTGGGCTCCATGAAGGAAAGAAGTTGCTGCCCCAGTTGTTGAGCCGCGGCCATCATTTCGGTATGGAATGAAAGACGCACGACCGCGCGATTGAGAATTTACCAGTCCGATTCGAACTTCCTCAGCAGAGAAATGCCAGCCAGCATCCATAGGGATCAGGCTGGCATTTTCTTTATCCCTCTCCCCGCTACTTCCCTTTCGGCCCCGCTGACCTCAGAAAATTCCGGAATCTATCCGGACTGTAACCGCTCTGGGTACCCAGCAGAGCGACGCGCTGGCTGGTGACGAGCTTGCCTGTTGCGTCCAGCACAAAGAAGTGCGGATATCCGCGGATAAGCGGATAGTCCTGAAGGGCCGCTTCGTTCTGATTCTCCTTGCTAAAGTTCACCTTTACGTAGACGAAGCTCCGACTGCGGAGCGCAAGAATGTCGGCGTTGTTGTCAAAGAACGCATCCAGCACTTTGCAGAATGGGCACCAAGTTCCGCCAACGTCCAGCAGCACGTGCTTCCGCTCACGGGCGGCCACCTGGAGGGCATATCGAATGTCTGCCTTCGCATCTCGCCGAGGATCAAAATGGTGCACCTCACCCGTGCCGCCGGAAGGGCTAGGTGGCGGCGCATGAGGGTCCAGCGGCAGGCTCAGTGGGGGCGCATTGGGTGTGGACTCGAAGTCGCTTTCCTCCAGCACAACAACACCAGACTGTTGAGCCCCGGCTAGTGCCGAGTATAGGCAGAGCGCGGTTGTCAGCAATACGAGCAAGCGAAGCGGTACACGCATAGGTGTTCTCAGTGTAGGGGAGGAAACCCGAAATTGGAGCAATTGTATAGAACCGCTCCGCCAATCACCGGCAGGTACGGTTGTCCGCGGAAGCTTCCAAATAGAGGTCACGGCTCAGCCGCGCGCCACGCCTACTACCGCATGCACCAGAAGCATCAGCATGCCAATGGGGATGAGATAGAACCAGCCGAGGCTCATCAGTTGGTCATAGCGCAGGCGAGGGAACGTAGCCCGCATCCAGACCATACTGTAGATGATCACCGCAATCTTGAAGAAGAACCAGAAGGGCCCGGCAAGGGCGGCAGCCACGACGGGCCAGAGGAACAGCGCTCCGCAGGCTACCAGAAAGAACGCGATGGCCAGCAGGATCAGCCGCTGATCCAGGGGTTTCAGCCGCGGCAGCAGGTAGAGACAGCCCAACCCGGACACCACGAAGACTATGGCCGGAAATCCGGCATTCATGGGCCATTCCAGCCACGCGAAGCTGGGGAAAGGCCGCAGCCAACCGCCAAAGAACACAGTGACAGCCACTCCAGCCACCACGCATATCGCCGCGTACTCGGCTAGGAAGAACAGCGCCCAGCGGAAACCGCTGTACTCGGTCATATACCCAGCCACCAGCTCCGACTCGGCTTCCGGAAGGTCAAAGGGCGCACGGTTGGTTTCGGCGATGGATGCGATGAAGTAAACCACGAAAGAGATGATCATCAGACCGAAATTGTCAAAAATGCCCCACGTCCCGCGAACCAACTGGTTCTGCACTGCTTCCACCATACTCAGGGTGCCCACCGCCATCACGCCGGCGAGCAGCCCCAGGCCAAGGGCCACTTCGTAGCTAACCAACTGGGCGGCGCTGCGTAGCGAACCCAGTAGGGAATAGTGCGAATTTGAACTCCACCCGCCTAGGATGATGCCGATGATTCCCACAGAGGACATCGCGCTAACAGCCAGGATGCCTACATTCACATCCGCCACAAAGATACCTGCACCGAAAGGGATAAACCCAAGTGCGGAAAGCGCCGTCAGCGCCGCCAGGACGGGCGCCACCCAGAAGATCCGACGGTCGGCATCCGCGGGAATGGTGTCTTCTTTCAGAAGCAGTTTCAGCGCGTCGGCGATGGGCTGAAGGAAGCCATGAGGACCCACACGCATCGGGCCAAGGCGCGCCTGCATATCCGCGAGCACCTTCCGCTCCACCAGCACCAGGTAGCCCGCCACCAGTGGGAACAGCGCGATGATGCAGGCTCCGGTGAGGAGTGGAACGAACCAGGGATGATCGAGGATGGGTTGCATGGTGCTTAGGGTCCCTCCGTCAGCGCAGAAGCGTCATGCCTGTCAGCCGCACGAACGGCTCAGCAAAGATGCCGATACCGATGGTGGCAACCACCGCGGTCGCGAACGCCAGCCTAAGTCCGCGGCTCATCCGCAGTTGCGGCAGGGCGTCAGGCTCTTCGAAGAACATCGCGCGGATGACGCGGAAGTAGTAGTAAATCGCCACCGCTACATAGAGCACGCCAATCAGCGCCAGGTAATAGTGGCCGCTCTCGATCAGCGCTAGAAAAATGTAGTACTTCGCCAGGAAACCAGCCGTGGGCGGGATACCGGCCAGCGACACCAGGAAGATCAGCATGGCTACGGAAGCGAAACCATTGGTGCGCATCAAGCCGTTCAGGTCCTCGAGGTTCTCGCCACGCAGGCCCTTCCGGTGCAGCCCAATCAGTACCAGGAAAGCCCCCAGGTTCATAAAAGTGTAGATGAAGGCATACAAAACAATGCCCTTGATACCGGTTGCGTTGCCTGCCACAAGCCCAAGCAACATATATCCAGCATGGGCGATTGCGCTGTATGCAAGCATCCGCTTCACACTACTCTGGCTCAGTGCGCCGAGATTGCCCACGGTGATTGTCAGAATCGCAGCGGCGGCCAGTACCGGTTCCCACAGTTCGCGGCTCCCCGCCAGCGGACCTTCAAATAGCCTCAGGAGCATGGCAACAGCGGCTGCTTTTGAAGCCACCGAGAGATACGCCGTAACCGGCGTCGGAGCGCCCTCGTAAATGTCCGGCACCCACATATGGAAAGGGGCCACACCTAGCTTGAACAGCACCCCCACGATGGTGCAGCCAACCGCAAGCATTAGCAGCGGATCCGTCATCGGGCGGGTCTCGAGCAACGCGCCAATGTCGGCCATCCGGGTGGATCCGGTTAGTCCGTAAAGCAACGAAAAGCCGTACGCGAGAAACGCGCTTGAGAACGACCCGAGTACAAAGTACTTCATCGCCGCTTCGTTCGAGCGCTTGTCCCGTGCCAGGAAGCCCACAAGTACGTAGAAGGTAAGGGCCATCAGTTCCAGCCCCACAAACAGCGTCACCAGTTCCGTGCTGGCTGCCATGAAGAACATCCCGCACTGGGCCATCAGGAGGAGGCCGTAATACTCGCCCTGGTGTTCGCCTTCCTGTTCGAGGTAGCGATAGGAAATCAATGCAGTGAGCAGTGCCGCCACCAGAAACATGGCATTGAAGAACAGTGTGAAGCCATCAATGCTCAGCATCCCGCGAAATGCCACTAGCGCAGGCAGTCCGGATTCCTGGAGGTAAGAAAATTGCCGCCACAGCGCGACAGCCGTGAAGCCTTCCGCCAGGATCACAAACCAGGTGAGTTTGCTCTTGTCGCTTGCCTTCGGGAATAGCCAGAAGTCGAACAGAAAAATGGCGCATCCGAAGAGCCCCAGCAGGATGGCTGGCAGCAAGGCCAGGTGGTCAAGGGCCGTGTAGTACTCGCTCATCGGGTTGCAGCCTCCACATTCCGGGCGGGGGGCACGGGCGGATAAACACCGGGGCGCACCCGTTCCACGATTCGCGCGACGGGTTGTTCAAGCACCTCAAAGTAGGGCTTGGGGTAAATGCCGATCCAAAGCGCCCAAACAATCAGGGGAGCGAAGATGGCCATCTCACGCCAGCTAAGGTCTGCCAGCCCGAGATTCTTGCGGTTCGTCACCTTCCCCAGCATCGTCCGTTGATAGAGCCATAGAAGGTAAGCAGCACCCAGCACGATGCCGATAACGCCAAGCGCGGCCCACAACGGATTTCGCTCAAACGCGCCTTGCAGGATAGTGAATTCACCCACAAATCCATTCAGCATTGGCAGCCCCGCCGAACTAAGCATCGCAAATGCAAAAACAGTAGCGAACTTAGGCATCACATGTGCAAGCCCGCCGTACTCGGCAATCTCGCGTGTGTGACGCCGCTCGTAGATCACGCCGACAATCAGAAAGAGCATCCCGGTGGAGATGCCATGGTTCACCTGCTGGATAATGCTGCCGGCGATTCCGTTAGGGTTCAGGGCAAAGATACCCAGCGTGCAGAAACCAAGGTGGCTCACTGAGGAATAGGCAACCAGCTTCTTCCAGTCCTGCTGCACCAGGCTCACGAAGGCCCCGTAGAGGATGCCCACCAGCGAGAGCGCTACAACCACTTGCACGATGGTGGCGGTGTTGGACGCATCCGGCAGAAGAGGTAGCGAGAACCGGACGAAGCCGTAGGTGCCCATCTTCAGCAAAACCGCGGCCAGAATCACGCTACCTGCCGTAGGCGCTTCGGTATGCGCATCGGGCAGCCAGGTATGGAAGGGGAACATGGGCACCTTGATGGCGAAAGCCACGAAAAGGAGCCAGAACACCCAATGCTGGGTGGCCACGGGTAAGGAGATGCGCAACAGCTCTTGAATGCCAAAGGTGTAGACGCCAAATTCCTGGTGGTACTGGAAGTAAAGCACCAGGATCGCGATAAGCATCAGCACGCTGCCTGTTAACGTGTAAAGGAAAAACTTGATTGCCGCATAGAGCTTCCGCGGTCCGCCCCATACCCCAATCAGGAAGTACATGGGAACGAGAACGATTTCCCAGAACACGTAAAACAGGAAAAAGTCGAGGGCCAGGAATACTCCAATCATGCCGGTCTGCAGCAACAGCAACATGGCGTAGTAGCTCTTGGTGCGGTCAGTGATAGCATTCCAGGATGACAATATGGCTAGAAAGCCCATCAGGGTGGTTAGCATCACCAGCAGGAGGCTGATGCCATCAAGCCCCAGGTGGTACCGGGCGCCCAGAAAGGGAATCCACTCGAAGTTCTCCACGAACTGGTAGCCTTCCGCAAAACGGTCGAAGCCAAACACCAACGGCAGCGATACCAGGAATCCCAGGAAGCCCGCGATGTTGGCGGTTAGCCGCAAGGCCTGCTTATTGGCGGATGGGATGAATAGCAGCGCCAGCAACCCGGCCAGCGGAGTGAGAAGGATGATGCTTAGCAGGTTGTCCGTCATGCGTCAGTTCCTTCCAAAGATCCCCATCAGAACCAGGATGCCCACCACGATCATCAGCGCGTAACCCTGCAACGAGCCGGTTTGTGCAAGCCGCACCGGGATGGAGACAACCCTTAGCGTGAAGGCAGTCAGCCGCACTGCGCCATCCACGACGTAGGTGTCCCACCAGATGGAGACTGACGAGATTGCCTTCGTCAGCCAGCCCGCGCCATTCACGCCACCATCAACTACCTGGCGGTCCATGGCGCTCATCAGGCGCCCCCCGCCAAGCGCGAGGCCGCGCACAAAAAAGGCATTGTAGAAGTCGTCGAGATACCACTTGTTCCAGAGGAAGCGATACAGCGCGGGAGCTTTGGCCTGCAGGCGTTCCGGCACTGCCTGGTTGACAAGGTAAACCCATCTAGCCACGGCGATGCCTGCCAGGGCAATGGCCACACTAAGAGCCATCAGGCTCCACTCAAGCACTTCGTGGCCATGGTCGTCTCCGTGTGAGTGCGCTTCCCCCACGGCTTGGATGGTAGGAGCAGTGACGGGCTCGAGCCAGTGTTCAAAGCTGTGGAAGAGCGCAGGTAACGCGCTCCAAACCTTGGGGACACCCAGCCACCCTACCAGGATGCTGCCCGCGGCAAGAATCACCAAGGGGACCGTCATCACGGCCGGCGATTCGTGCACATGGGCCGCGGTGTGCGCATCCATGCGAGGCTCCCCGTAGAACGTCAGGAACATCATCCGCCACATGTAGAAGGCGGTGAGCGCGGCGGTGGCAAGCCCCACACCATAGAGCAATTGCGAGCCCAGCGGAGAACTGACGGTCTGCCAGAGAATCTCGTCTTTTGAGAAGAATCCGGCCAACCCAGGGATGCCGGCGATGGCCAGCGAGCCTACGAACATCGTGCGGAACGTCACCGGGATCTTATCGCGCAACGCACCCATATTCCGCATGTCCTGCTCGCCACCCATGGCGTGAATCACTGAGCCGGAACCAAGGAAGAGCAGTGCCTTGAAGAAAGCGTGAGTGAACAGATGGAATACGGCCACCCAATACGCACCCACGCCCAGCGCAAGGAACATGAAGCCGAGTTGGCTAACCGTGGAATAGGCCAGCACGCGCTTGATATCCATCTGCACAAGGGCGATAGTGGCAGCCAGCAGGGCCGTCGCTGCGCCCACAGTGGCCACAATGATGGAAACCTCGGGAGCTAGCTGGAAGAGGGCGTTCGAGCGAGCGATCAGGTACACACCCGCTGTCACCATCGTGGCCGCATGGATGAGGGCGGAAACCGGAGTGGGCCCTTCCATCGCATCCGGCAGCCAAACAAACAATGGAAACTGTGCCGACTTTCCAGTGCTGGCAAAGAAATACAGGAAGCAAATCACTGCCACTGCACCCCATGCGGCAAGCGGCTCGCCTGGGCTAGCCACCGCGGCGTTCACTTCCGTAAAGCGGACAGTGCCAAACGTGACGAACAACAACATGGTGGCTAGCAGGAACCCGGCGTCGCCGATGCGGTTCACCAGGAACGCCTTATTGCCCGCATCGCCTGCCGACTTCTTGTGAAAATAGAAGCCAATCAGCAGATAGCTGCACAGGCCAACGCCCTCCCACCCCACAAAAAGCAGCAGATAGTTGTTGGCCAGCACCAGCAGCAGCATGAAGAACACGAAAAGGTTCAGGTAGCCGAAGAAACGGTAGTAGCCGCCGTCGTGCTCCATATAGCCTATGGAGTAAATGTGGATAAGGAAGCTGATGCCCGAGACGGTAAGAATCATCACGGCACTGAGCGGGTCCAGCAGAAATCCCAACTGCGCATTCAGCGTGGCGATGGTTCCGTTGGTGAGCACCATGGGAAGCGCTGCAATCCAGTCGTAGAGCACCACTTCGTGGCTGCGTGTCGAGAGACCCGCCAGTTGCAGAGTGGCCGCAATGCTCAGCAGCACACTCAGCAGTACGAAGCCGGAACAGAGGACGCCCACCAGCTTGCGGGTGGGCGGAGCAGGATGGTGGCCGTCATGGTCGTCGTGCCCATGGTTCGCATGCCCGTGTGCTTCCTGCGCAAGTTCCTCGCGCAGGCTCTCGTCCAGCGCATGCGGGGAGATTCCTTGCGGATCGAGCCGGCGGCCCACTAACAGCATTACCGCGGCTCCGGCAAGCGGGAAGAGCGGGATCAGCCAGATGAGATCGAGGAAGTTCATGGGTTACCGCCTCACCACTTGAGGATCTCCATTTCGTCGGCCTGCACAGACATCTTGTTGCGGAAAAGTGCAATCAAGATGCCGAGACCGATGGCGGCTTCCGCCACCGCGATCGCAATGATGAAAATACCGAATATCTGGCCCTGTACATCACCCCACAGGTGCGAAAAGGCGATGAGGTTGACGTTCACGCCGTTCATCATCAGCTCGATAGACATCAGCACAATCACAAGGTTTCGCCGGACAAGTACGCCCAACGCGCCAATAAGAAACAGCGCCGCGCCCAACACCACATAGTGAACCGTGGTGATCTGGATACTGAATGCCTTCACTTCGTCTAGGCCTCCTTCTGTTTCGTTGGATTCGCGCTTGCGAATCAGCATCACCGCGCCAATGACGGCCACAATCAGCACCAGCGACGCAAGTTCGAACGGCACCAGGTACTCGGAAAACAGCACGTCGGCGATCCGCTGGGTGTTGCCGTCAGGGGCATCTGCAGGGATGCTGCGCCCGGCGGGCATGGAAAAGGCCCCCCGAAACGCCAACAGCGCCAGCACCCCAGTGCTCACCACGGCCGCCAGCGAAACCCACACCTGCCCGTTAAACTGGCGGAGCTTTGCAGCTTCGTCGAGGTTCACCAGCATGATCACGAACAGAAACAAGACGGTAACGCCCCCCACATACAGAAGAATCTGCACGGCGAAGAGGAACTCCGCCTGCTGAAGCAGAAAGAGGCCTGCAACTCCGATCAGCGAAGCAATCAAGGCGAGGGCGCTGTGGACAGCATTGCTTCGAGTGATGGTGAGCACCGCGCCCGCGAGCGCCATCACCCCAAAGACGTAAAAGAAAATCGCGTCCGTCATCGCGTTCCCTCCGCACAGCCCGAGTGCCTGACATCAATATTCATAGTTGGCGGGCTTGGGCCCCTCCTCAAGCATCTGGCGATCCCAGATGGCGCCATCACGGCTGAAGCTGGCTAGCTCGAAATCTTGTGTAAGCTCGAGCGCGTCCACCGGACAGGCGTCCTCGCATAGGCCGCAGAACATGCAGCGCGAGGTGTCGTAGGTGAATGTGGTGAGTTCCTTCTTCTTGGTCTCCGGATTGCGTTCGGTGCTAACAACAATCAGGTTTTCCGGACAAGCCAAGGCGCACAAGTTGCATCCAATGCACAGCGTCTCGCCAGATTCAGGGTCGACGTTCAGCCGCGGCGCGCCCCGGTAGCGCTCGGCGATCCGGGGGCGCTGGGACGGATATTGCTCGGTGACGATCTCACGGGGGTCTTGCTGCCGGAAGGTGGTCAGCAGTCCCTTGATGAGGTCAGTGAATAAGAACTTGTCCAGGAATCGCATCGTCGTATATCTCCCCTGATTAGCGATCCACTTCACCCAGCACGATGTCGATCGTGCCAATAACAGCCACCACATCGGCGATCAGTGTGCCACGCACCATGTGGTCCAGAGCCTGCAGGTTGATGAACGACGGCGGCCGCACGCGCAGCCTGTAGGGCTGCGTGGAGCCGTCGCTCACAATGAAATAGCCCAGCTCGCCCTTTGGCGCTTCAATCGAAACATAAACTTCGCCCACGGGTGGTTTCATCACCTTGGGCACCTTGGCCATGATTGGTCCGTCTGGTATGTTTGCCGCCGCCTGTCGCAAAATGCGAATCGATTGACGCATTTCTTCCATGCGCACCAGATAACGGTCGTAGGTGTCAGCGTTCGTGCCAGTTGGAATGTCGAAGTCGTATTCCTCGTAGCCGGAATAAGGCATAGCCTTGCGAATATCCCACTTCACGCCCGCGGCCCGAAGTATGGGGCCGGTCACCCCGTAGCGCTTACAGTCCTCCTCCTTCAGAATGCCTACATCACGCAGGCGCGAGACCCAGATGCGGTTAGACGTTAGCAGGCGCTCATACTCGTCGATGCGCTTCGCGAACCGGTCGCAGAACGTAAGGGTATCCTCAGCCAGTTCCTCGTAAGCCTCATACTGCAGTCCGCCGATACGAAAGGCGTGCGTGGTGAGGCGTGCGCCGCAGTACTCCTCAAAAATGTTGAGGATCTCTTCGCGTTCTCGGAAGGTATAAAACACTGGACTGATAGCGCCCACGTCAAGGGCGTGTGTGCCCAGCCAAACCAGGTGACTGGCAATCCGGTTGAGTTCGGTAAGGATCACCCGCACAACCCGCGCCCGCGGCGGTGCTTCGGCGTCCAGCAGTTTCTCCACCGCTAAGCAGTAGCCCAGGCCATTGCTCACCGACGCCACGTAGTCCATGCGATCGACATAGGGGCTGAATTGCACATAAGTGCGGTTTTCGCCGATCTTTTCCACGCCTCGGTGCAGGTAGCCAATCACGCAGTCGGCGCCCAGCACCCGCTCGCCATCCAGCTTGAGAATCACGCGCAGCACCCCGTGGGTGGACGGGTGCTGCGGACCCATATTGAGCACAAGCTCGTTCGAATCCAAAAACGTTGCTTCAGCCATTTCCGCCATTGCTTACTGCCCGCTTTCGATTTCGAGGTTCTCCCGCACCCAACGGGTGTCCTGCTGGATGATGCCGTAGTCCTTTCGCAAGGGAAATCCCTCCCACTCGTCAGGCATTAGGATGCGCCGCAGATCGGGATGCCCGGCAAACTCAATGCCAAACATATCGAAAATTTCCCTCTCCATCCAGTTAGCCGACTCAAACAGCGGAACCACCGTAGGCATCCTCTCGCCCTCGGCAATGCGCGCCTTCACACGGATACGGTGGTTACGGTGGAAGCTGTAGAGCACGTACACCAACTCGAAGCGCCTGTCGTCCTTGGGATAGTCCACGGCTGTTTCTTCCACAAGGTAGTCGTAGTCGAATACCTCACGCAGAGTCTCCAGCAAGTCTGGTACGGCAGAGGGAACCACCTCCAGGAAGTCCTGTCCGCGGTAGGTGGCGGCTCGCAGAAAGGCATCGCCGAACTCCCCCTGGATCGCGGTCGGAATTTCACCTTCCCAAGGGGTGGCCTGCATAACCGCGGGCGCTTTCGGGGGCGCCGCTTTGGGTGCCGGTTTCGCCGCGGGGGCAGCCGGCTTGGCGGCTTCTGCGGCTGCCGGAGGGACGGCTTTGGCTGATGCGTCGGATGGGGTATCAGAGGCTGCCGTTGGGACAACCTTCTTTTCCGGAGCTTCCTGGGGTTGCTGCTTCTCGTCCATCGCTCATCCCGGCTGCATGATCCGTAGTATCGCTCTGCCGGCCGGCTTGCAGCACAAGGCAGAGCCTGAAGACAATCACTATATCACAATCAAGACTATACTATCCTAAATTGTACAGAACTGCGCGCAATTATATCCGCGATGGATTTCTTTTGCCACCTGGAAACTGTACGTTCCGTGGCTCACACGGGCGCTATTCCGCTAGAAACTTAGCGATAGCCGCTCCAATCTCGTAGTGCTCGCACTTGAACGCGGCGTGCCCGCACTTGCTGTCGAGTTCGATCACCGGCATGCCAAGTCCGTCGGAAAAGGAGCGAGGGGTGTCCGGGGAAACGGCCGTATCCGACGACGCAATGATCGTCAGGAAAGGCACCCGGACCCGTTTACTTGCCTCGGCAAGGGAATTATTGAACGGCCTGCCAATACTGTGGCTGCGAATGGCCTCGAACTGTTTCAGGGGGTTGAACGGGTCTCGAAAGCGGCGGTACATGCCCATGCCCTGTCGCGCCATTCCCATCACCTGCTCCACGATAGTCTGCTTCGCTTCAGGTTCTTTGGGAACCTCTTCTCCCATCTCGTCACTACCCACATCCACCCCGCCACCGGCGCGATTGAAGATCTTGAAGTGCGACGTCCAAAGCTTGATGTCCTTTTCTGACATTTCGGGCGTCGCCACGATGGGCACCGCCTTGTTCATGAAATTGGGGTAGGCCGCCATCCACTCATACACTTGCATCCCCCCCATCGAGATGCCAATGATTGCATGCACACGCTGAATGCCAAGGTGCCGAGTGAGCAACTGGTGCTGCGATTCCACCATGTCGCGAATGGTGTTGGAAGCCATTACCACGCAGAGATGCATGGCGTTCGACGGCGAGCTGGAACTCCCGTTGCCCAGGGCATCCACCACAATCACGTAGTAGTCGTTATCATCCACAAGACGTCCGGGCCCCATAAATCGGGCCAGATCCTCTGATCGCCCGTTGTACCAGGTGGGGATGAGGATTACGTTTGACTTCTCTGCGTTTAACTGGCCATAGGCCCGGTAGGTGATGCGGCAATCAGGGAGCGTACCGCCCGTTTGCAGCGGAAGATCTCCCAGGGAAACGCTCAGCAGAATGGAAGCCAACGCAAACCACATGATTACTATCTTGTACCTGGGTCGCAACGAAGTGGCAAGCAGGGGTTCCACGCCGCCACCGCGCGGCGGTACGCTGTAGTGATCGTGCCACTACGCAGGAGTGAAGGCGACAGTACGATAGAGAGGTCCCGGCCGTAAGTAGCGCCGCCGAAAACAAAACGCTTATGTATGCGCTGGATATCACCGACGGGCCACGCAAGGGCGAACAAATCCTCGTTCGCGAAGGAGAGAGCGTGACCATCGGACGGCAGCGACACACGGAGTTTGCAATCTCCGGCGATTCCACACTTTCTGGAACCCATTGCACGGTGGCGGTGAAACACGGCGTACTGGTGCTCACAGACGAAGGTTCCTCGAACGGAACCTATGTCGAGGGAACCCGCGTGCATGCGGAACGGATTCGGCCGGGTAGGAGCTTTCGGGCGGGACGATCAGAGTTCCTGGTGAGGTTCTTCCCCTCGTTCGGTAGCTGGATGATACCCGCCATCCCTCCGGGATGGACCGAACTTCCGGGGCATGGCATCCAGATTGCCCAGACAGGGAGATTCCCCACAAATATCCTGTTCACCGAAGAACACCATCCTTTGGATATTCCGCTTCCCGAATACCTTCGGCGTCAGCAACTGGTAGCCCGTGAGGCTTTGCCGCGCGCGGAATTCCAGGTACCCATGCCGGTGAATGCGTTGGGTGCGGATGAAGCTTACCTCGCGCGCGCCCGTTTTGAGGCGGCGGGCGGAGTGTCGGCGCAACAGCGCCAGCTGTACGTGAGTCGCCTGGGAATCGCGGGCGTGGTTTCCATGACCACCATCGACAGTGAATGCGCGCACGTCGACAGGATGTTTGACGCCATCGTGGCGAAGGCCAGATTTGTTCCCAGGCCACCAAGACACTAGCGGCCCGGGAAGCGTGTGACGATGCGCGACCTCGCACAGAGGAGCCAGGCTATTTCTTCTTGGGCTCCGGGGGCAGCTTCTTGTTCTTCAGGTAGTACTCGCCCGTCTCGTTCAATTCCGGAGAATCCTCGCTAACGTGGCACGTCGTACATTCCTTCTTGGTCTTCTTTGCCATCTCAGGATCCGCTGAAGCTGGTATGGACCACATCATCAATACCGCCAATGCGGGAAGCAGGGCGACAAATAGTTTGGTGAGCTGGTTCATGTGTTTTCCTCCAGAATTCTCTTGAGTGTACCTCAGGTTAGGGAGTTCCCGAGGGATAACTCGCTTTACCGGCCGGGTCAGCCTGGCTTGCACTCCTCAAGCAGGTGGATGCATCTGGCCGTGAGAGGGTGACAGCCAAAAGCAAAAAATCGTCAACCCAACAGTGGCGCAACCTGCGATGCGTCAGTCACTCCAGGCGGCAACTCAAGAATGCGAACCTTGCGAAAGTGAATCTCGGCGCCCTCGGATTCCATGCAAAGATAGCCTTTCTTCTGGGTAGCCTCTGAGACGCCGTTCACGAACTTCCCATTCACCGAAAGCTTTACCACTCCATCCACCGCCGAAACGACGTAAGTGTTCCATTCGCCACGCCCCAGGCACCGGTTCTCAATGGACTTGCTCCGCGTGCCGCGAGGATTGTCGGGGCTGGTCTCCACGCCGCCCACACCAAAGAGCTCCCCGTGAACATAAGCAACGGGGGGCGGTTCCTGTCCGGGCTTGGTGTTGAGTTTCACCCAGTCGAGATCAAGCATCTGCACCTCCACGCCATTCGGTAGGCGATTGCGCTCACCGGGCACGGCGTTGCTCCAGATGAAGACGCCAGAGTTGCCGCCGGGCTCAAGATGCATCCACTCGATATGAAGCAGGAAATTTTCGTACTGGCGGTCACTCCGCATCACTCCGATGGGGTGGCCAGTGCAAACCAGCAAACCGTTACGTACGCTCCAGGTATCCTCGGCGCAATTTACGTTCACCCAGCCCGAAAGGTCGCGGCCATTGAAAAGGTCTCGCCATTCCAAAAGGACCGCGGAATCAGATTGGGCATCGGCCTGGGCAGGCAGGGCAAGCGGGGCAAGTGTGGCGGCAAGCGCATGTCTGCGTGATATTCGCTGCATAAAGCTCCTTCAGTAACCACGCGGGCCGGTAACCCGCGTCCAGGTATCTCCAGCTTACCCTGGGAGGAGAAGCACGGGAGGGCAGCCGGGAGGCCGAACGCCGAAGCGAGCTCCGAAGCACCCGCGCAATTCTGGTATTCTGATTCTTTATGCGGCGTCCACGGAACACGGTTGCTAGCCATAGGCATCATCGCCATCCGTGTGCGCGGGCGTGTGTCTAAATCAGATTCCTGATTTCCAGTTCACGGCCCGCCTGAACAAGGCGGGCTTTTTCTTTGAGCCAACCGGCAGCGACCCGGGAAGGCCTTTGGGGCATAGCATGAAACTCGATTTTGGAAAATTGGACGGCCTGGTGCCCGCTATCATTCAGGATGCAGCCAGCGGGCGAATCCTGATGCTCGGCTTCATGAATGAAGAGGCCTGGCGAAAGACAGTCGACACCGGCTACGCCACCTTCTTCAGCCGCACCCGCAACAAGTTGTGGATGAAGGGCGAGACTTCCGGGCATCGCCTCGAAGTAAAGGAAATCTACACGGATTGTGACGTCGACAGCCTGGTGCTGAAGGTCGTGGCGCATGGCCCCGGAGTTTGCCACGAGGGTTACGAGAGCTGTTTCTTCCGCAAGCTCGACGACGTGGAATGGAAAGTGGTGGACGACAAGGTCTACGACGAGTCCGCGGTGTATGGAGGCAAGCAGTGAGCGTACTGAAGCTGGGGATTCCCAAGGGTAGTCTGCAGGATGCGACGGTGGACCTGTTCCGGCGAGCAGGCTTCAACATCACCGTGAATTCACGGTCCTACTATCCGGGGATTGATGACTCTGAGATCCAGTGCATGCTGATTCGCGCCCAGGAGATGGCGCGCTACGTGGAGAACGGCATCCTTGACGCTGGGCTCACCGGGCACGACTGGGTGCAGGAAAACGATGCGAAAGTCGAGGTGCTCAGCAACCTCGTGTATTCGAAGCAGAGCTTCCGTAATGTGCGCTGGGTGCTGGCGGTGCCGGAATCATCAGACATCCACGGGGTGAAAGATCTCGAAGGCAAGCGCGTGGCTACCGAACTGGTGAATACCACCAAGCGCTGGCTGGCGTCGCACGGGGTAACGGCCCAGGTGGAGTTCAGTTGGGGCGCGACGGAAGTGAAGCCGCCAGACTTGGCCGACGCGATTGTGGAAGTGACGGAGACCGGGTCGTCGCTCCGCGCCAACAAGTTGCGCATTGTGGAGACGATGCTCGAATCGAACACGCAATTTATTGCCAATACCGCTGCCTGGCAGGACGAGTGGAAACACCGGAAACTGCAGGATCTGCTCCTGCTGCTCGAAGGAGCCATCAACGCTCTTAGCAAAGTGGGGCTCATGATGAACGTGGAGCGCGCCAACCTGTCGCGCGTACTCGAGGTGCTGCCGGCGCTGAAGCAACCCACAATCTCAAGCCTTAGTGATGACGCATGGGTAGCCATTAACACGATCGTGGAGGAAGTTACCGTGCGCTCCATCATTCCGCGGCTAAAGGAAGCCGGTGCGCAGGGCATCGTGGAGTATCCCCTCAATAAGATTGTGGTGTAGAGGCCGCACGGGCCGCGGAGAGGGAAGGCAGAGGACATGGCAATCATTCGGATCCTGGAGGCCTCGCAGGCCAAGCGCCTGTTGCGGCGCAAGGCAGCCCGGCTGGAAGAGGCCGAGGCCGTTGTGCGCCCCATCCTGGAGGACGTACGGAAACGCGGCGACAAGGCGCTAATGGAGTATGCGCGCAAGTTCGACGGGCTGGAACGGAAGAGCGTGGCGGTGCCGGCGAAGGAACGTCAAGCGGCCGCAAAACGGCTAGGCCGTGAATTTCGTAGCGCCGTGAAAGTGGCTTCCGCGAACATCCGTGCCTATGCCAGGATGCAACTGCCAGCGGAACGCAAGCAACAGGTTGCTGAGGGCGTGGCACTCGGGCAGATTGTGCGACCGCTCGACACAGTGGCGGCATACATCCCGTCCGGCCGCTACCCGCTGCCCTCCACGCTGCTGATGACCGCAATTCCCGCGCAGGTGGCGGGGGTCCCTACGGTATGTGCGGCCACTCCCCGGGCGGTGGACGAGATCTTCGGCACCGCGCATTTGTTGGGCGTTTCGCATGTATTCCAGATGGGCGGCGCACACGCCATCGCGGCCTTTGCCTTCGGCACCCGCACTGTACCCAGGGCAGACCGCATCGTGGGCCCAGGCAGCATCTATGTAGCCGCGGCGAAGAAGCTCCTGGCGGGCGAAGTGGGCATCGACTTTGTGGCTGGGCCCACTGAGATCCTCCTGATTGCCGCGGAGGGTAACCCTCGCTTCCTGGCTGCCGACATGCTGGCGCAAGCGGAGCACGATACCGACGCAAGCGCCATTCTGCTAACCCCCTCCCGTTCACTGGCTGAGGCGGTGGCCGCTGAGATTGCCACGCAGCTTGAGACCTTGCCCACGGCTGGCACCGCGCGCTTGGCCATCCAGAAGAACAGCGCCATCCTGGTGGTGGACTCCCTTGACCAGGCGGTGGAGCTTTCCAATGAGTTTGCACCAGAGCACCTGAGTATCCCGTCACGTTCACTTCTGAAAAAGATCCGTCACGCGGGCAGCGTCTTCGTGGGGCCGCATAGCCCTGAGGCGGCCGGCGATTACGCCGCCGGCCCAAACCACGTCCTCCCCACCAACGGCGCGGCGCGACTGCGCGGCGGTCTTTCCGCCGCGGACTACGTGAAGGTGATTTCAGTGCAGGAGTTGTCGCGCCAAGGGCTGGAACGTATCCTGCCCGCCGTCACTACACTGGCCCGGGCCGAGGGCCTCGAGGCCCATGCGCGCTCCGCGGAGGTACGCTTCGATGTCTGAGACTTTTAAGAATGGTGCGCACGTGCGCCCGCGCCGCGCGATCGAGCGCATGGAGCCGTATCGTCCTCCCACGGCGGGGCGCACTGACCTGCTGCGCCTGGACTTCAACGAAAACACGGTGGGTTGCTCACCGCGGGTGACCGAATTCTTGCAGCAAGGGTTCTCCGCCGCCCAGTTGCCCAGCTACCCTGAGTACGCGGCGGCTCGCACGGAACTGGCTGCATTTTTCGGCGTCTCGGAAGAGGAACTGGTGCTGACCAACGGCACCGACGAGGCCATCCAGCTTGTGGTGAACACCTACCTCGATGTCAATCAGGAGTGCCTTCTGATGCGGCCCTCCTACGCCATGTACCGCTTCTACGCCCAGGTGGCCGGCGCAGAGGTCTACGAACTGGACTTCAACCCAGACACGCTGGCATTTCCGCTGGAACAGATGCTGGAAACCATTTCCAGAAACACCAGGCTGGTGATGCTGGCGAACCCCAACAACCCCACTGGGGGCGGAATCACCCGTCACGCCATCGTACGGATTCTGGAACGGGCCACGCACGCGATGGTGCTTATCGACGAAGCCTATTTCGAGTTCTCCGGCGTGACCGCGCTTCCGCTCATCAAGGACTACCCGCACCTGCTCGTTTCACGCACATTCTCGAAGGTATACGGCTTGGCGGGGCTGCGTGTGGGCTGCCTGTTTACGCAGCCTGCCAACGTCGCTTTCCTGCGCAAGGGCCAGTCACCCTATAGCGTCAATGCCGTCGGTGCGGCGGCGGCCCGCGTGGCCATCCAGGACCAGGACTTCGTAACGCGTTACGTCACGGAAGTCTTGGCCGCCCGGGAACTCACTGAGGTGGGCCTCGACAAGTTGCACCTGCCTTACTTTGCAAGCGATGGCAACTTCCTGCTGATCCAGTTCGGCGACCGCTCCCGGAAAGTTGTAGAGGGCTTGCGAGCGAAGGGAATTCTGGTGCGCGACCGCAGCCATGAGATTCCAGGCGCCGTGCGTGTCACCATCGGCACCCGCGAGCAAATGACTCGATTTCTTACCTCCCTGCGCGAGGTGCTGGCATGACCGAAGGCGTCATCGTCTTTGACATGGATGGCGTCCTGGTGGACGTAACTGCCTCCTACCGGGAGGCCATCCGCCAAACGGTGGAGCACTTCACGGGTATGCCCGTAAACCCAGGTGAAATCCAGGACTACAAAAACGCAGGCGGCTGGAACAACGACTGGGCGCTAAGCCATCGCATCTGCCTCGACCGCGAAGTTGCGGTCGAGTACGACAACGTAGTCGAGCATTTCCAGCGGATCTTCCTGGGGAATAACTTCAACGGGTTAATCCAGCGCGAGCAGTGGATTCCCCGCGGAGGTTTGCTCGAAGACCTGGAATTGCGCTTCCGCCTGGCCATCTTCACCGGACGCGAGCGCGCCGAGGCTTTCCACACCCTCCAGCGATTTGCGCCCACGGTGGTGTTTCAGGGGGTGTTGGGTGATGAAGACGTCGCCCACAAGAAGCCCCACCCGGAAGGGCTGCAGCGCATCGCTGCGATGTATCCCGGTGAAGCACTCACCTACGTGGGCGACACGGTAGACGACGCGCGATCCGCGAAAGCCGCCGGTGTGCGATTTCTGGGAGTGGCAGACCCCGGGAATCCCCGGGCAGCGGAACTTCGCGCCCTCTTGATCGCGGAAGGCGCGGAAGCCGTGGCTGCCAATCTCAACGAACTCGAGCCGGCGCTCTATGGCGAGCCAGGAGTAATTTCATGAGAGCCGCGGATATCAACCGCATTACACGCGAAACACAAATTCAGGCCAGTCTTACGATTGAAGGTACAGGCTCCTACGAAGTCAGCACCGGCGTGCGCTTCCTTGATCACATGCTGGAGCTGTTCACCAAGCACGGCGCCTTTGACCTTGCCTTGCGCGCCACCGGCGACCTGGATGTTGACCAGCACCACACGGTGGAAGACGTGGGCATTGTGCTTGGGCAACTGTTCAATCAGGCACTGGGGGATCGCAAGGGCATCAATCGTGCCGGCTACTTCGTGCAGGCGATGGACGAGACACTCGCCGTGGTGGCTGTCGATCTCGGCGGGCGCCCCTACCTCGTGCTTGACGACAAAGTACGAACTCGTATGGTGGGGGATCTGCAAAGCGAATTGCTCGAAGACTTCTTCCACGGCTTCACCGCCCATGCGCTTGCCAACTTGCATCTGAAGACGATGTACGGGCGCTCTAATCACCACAAGGTGGAGGCCATCTTCAAAGGCTTCGCGCGGGCCATGCGTTATGCCTGCTCAACCGATGAGCGGCTGAAGGATCAGCTTCCTTCCACCAAGGGTCTCCTATGATCAGCATCCTCGACTACGGTGCGGGCAATTTGCGCAGCGTGGAGAATACACTGGGCGCGATTGGCTGTCCGTACGAAATCGCCCGTACCGAAGCGCAGATCGAGGCGGCAGGGAAGATCATCCTTCCCGGCGTCGGCCATTACGGCCAGATCATGCGTTCTCTGGTGAGTTCGGGTTTGCGCGAGCCGCTAATCGCTCGTATCCGCCAGGGGATCCCCTTTCTCGGCATCTGCATTGGCATGCAGAGCCTGTTTACGCGCAGTGAAGAGGACGAGGCGGTGGAGGGCTTCCATCTCTTTCCCGGAATCGTCAAGCGCTTTTCGAGGGACTTGCGCGTGCCCCACATGGGCTGGAACGAGATTGTGCCGACGAAGGACTGTTTGTTGCTGCGAGGAGTGGCGCCCAGGCCGTACGTATACTTCGCCCACAGCTACTATGCGCCCATCATTGGCGCCACCGGTGCGCGATGCGAATATGGCGTGCCGTATACCGCGTTGCTCGAAGAAAGCAACGTCTATGGGGTCCAGTTCCATCCGGAGAAATCCGGACCCATCGGCATGCAAGTGGTGAAGAACTTTGTGGAGTTTGCCTGATGCTCGCACGCCGAATCATTCCGTGCCTCGACGTTACCGCCGGACGAGTGGTGAAGGGTGTAAATTTCGTAAACCTGCGTGACGCGGGCGACCCGGTGGAACTTGCGGACCGCTACAACCAGCAAGGCGCCGACGAGCTGGTGTTTCTGGACATCACTGCCTCATCCGATGCCCGCGACATCATGGCTGACGTTGTGGCCCGCACGGCCCGCAAGGTGTTTATCCCCCTTACGGTGGGCGGCGGCATCCGCAGCGTGGCCGATGCCCGCGCGATTCTGATGGCGGGCGCTGACAAAGTCAGCGTGAATACCGCCGCGATTCGCCGCCCCGAGCTCATCACCGAACTCAGCCAGGAGTTCGGAGCACAGGCAGTCGTACTGGCCATCGACGCCAAGCGCCGCAAACAAGCCGAGGGTTGGACGATCTATGTGCGTGGCGGGCGCGACGACACCGGCATCGATTGTGTGGAATGGGCGCAGCGCGGCGAGGCCCTCGGCGCCGGGGAGATCCTGCTTACTTCCATGGATCGCGACGGCGTCCAGGAGGGCTTCGATTGCGCCCTCACCGCCGCCGTCTCTGAGGCCACGCGCATCCCCGTGATTGCCTCAGGCGGCGCGGGAAAGCCAGAGGATTTTGCACGCGTCCTTACGGAGGGCAAGGCGGATGCGGCCCTGGCGGCCTCCATCTTCCACTACGGCACCTACACGGTGAGTGACCTGAAGCAATACCTCGAAGCGCAGGGCGTGCCGGTGCGCCCCGCGGTGCCAGTCCCCAGCGAGTAGCCGCGTCTCGCACAAAACGGAGCCCATGTGATTATTCCCTGTATTGACCTGCTGGACGGTAAAGTAGTGCAACTCGTCCAGGGCCGCGAAAAAGCGCTGGAGGGCGAGCACCCCCACGTCATGCTGCGGCGGTTCACCGGCTTCCCCGTAATCCAGGTAATCGACCTCGACGCTGCCATGGAGCAGGGCGAGAACAACGCCATCGTGGAGGACCTCGCTCCTCGCGCCCGCATCCGCGTGGGCGGCGGCGTCCGCACCGTGGAGCGCGCGGAAACGCTGGCCACTCTGGGCGCAGACCGCATCATCGTGGGAACTGCTGCCTTTAGCGCCGATGGCATCCGCGAAGATTTCCTCAGCCAGCTTGCCGCGCGCGTAGGGCCTGAGCGCATCACGATTGCCGTCGATTCCAAACACGGCCGCATCGTCGTCCGCGGCTGGAAGGAAAGCACCAGCCTGCAGGCGGCCGACGTTCTGCGGCAATTGGAGCCCTACTGTTCCGGCTTCCTGTGCACGTACGTCGACAAAGAGGGCATGATGCAGGGGACTGACCTCGCGTGGTTCCGGCAATTGCGCGCCGCCACCAGCAAAGAAATCACCGCCGCGGGCGGCATCACCACCCTCGACGACGTGAAGTCCCTTCTGGACATGAACGTCCACGCCGCCCTAGGTATGGCTATCTACACCGGTCACCTCAGCCTGGAATCCCTCCGCGCCATGCTGCCCGCCGAGCCCCGGTAAGCCACTCAGGCAAGGAACAGGCAAGGCAGAAGCCAGAGCCAGCACGGGCTCGGTGCCGAGTGCGCATTGCCCGCATTACCGAACACGTGCGGACGCGCGCTACGCTGGCAGTTATGAAGTGGCTGCTGTTTGCCCTGTTGCTCGCGGTTCCCCTGGTGGCGCAATCGAAGAAGATCCTCGTAGAGGGGCACCGTGGCGCGCGGTGGGTGCTCCCAGAGAATACGCTCCCTGGGTTTCGCCATGCGATCGACGCAGGGGCGGACTTCCTGGAACTGGACGTCGTCGCGACGAAGGACAACGTGCTTGTGATCTCGCACGACCTGGAGATCAAGCCGGAAATTTGCAGCGGCCCGCAGGGGCTCACGCGGACGATTCGCCAGCTTACAGTGGCGGAGACGAAACGCTTCGACTGCGGCTGGGCGCCGAACAAAGATTTTCCCGCACAGCAGGCGCTCCCCGGCACGCGAATGCCAACCCTGGAGGAGGCGATCGCAGATCTGGCTCCTTTGGGTAACTTCCATTTCAATATCGAGATCAAGACCAATCCAGAGCGTCCCGAGTTGACGCCCTCGCCGGAGGAGCTTGCCAGCCTGGTGCTGCAGCAGATCCGCAAGCACAAGATCGAAGGACGAGTGATTGTGCAGAGCTTCGACTTCCGTACACTGCACGCGTTGAAGCAACTGGCGCCGGAGATCCCTAGGGCGGCGTTGTGGAACACGAAAGGCGAGGGATTTCTGGAGGTGGCCAAGCGCGCGGGCGATGTGCCAGTGCTCTCGCCGCATCTAAGCCTCGTGACTCCAGCGAACGTACGAGAGGCGCATGCCGCCGGATTGAAAGTGATTCCCTGGACGGCAAACCGCCCCGACGAATGGCAGAAGCTCATCGACGCCAATGTGGACGGGATCATCACGGACAACCCAAAGGCCCTGGTGCAGTTCCTGGCAGAACGGAAGCTGCACTAACGGCGTGCTGAAAACTGGGCGCCTGCCTCGACTCGGTCACCCTAAGCCACAAATTTCATTTAACCCTCTTCCGAATTGCCCGCTGGCCGAGCGCCGGGATCAACCGGCACGTCGTTGGGAATGAACGAGTCCTGCAGGAAAAGAATAGCCAACCATCCAGACCCCAGAGTCTTGCAAGGGCGCTAAGGGGTCCATTCCAATTCATGAGATGCCAAGGCAAACGCCGCGACAGGGTGCCTACCGAAGCACAGGTTGCATCCTCTCTTCGTCGCGTTCATGCAGCGCGGGCCGTGGTGAACCGGACAGGACTGTGAATTGCCGGGGACGGGCAGAGGCTTGCTCAAACAGCATGCCTAGCGTCGTTGCTGGAAAGGTGGAGGGCCGCAGCTGAGCCGCAAGTTGGCATGCTTCGCGGGTGGCTCCAGAGCCCGTTACTTGCAGCGGGCTAAGGAAAGAACCAAGTTTTCGAGGACGCCCCTGGTCCACCGCGGCAGGATTGCGCGCGTGTCTGACACGAAAGGGAAAACCTCATGAAGATTCCGCACCGACTCTCCGCGCTCGCGCTAATCGCCGTTCTGAGTTTGGCTGCCCAAGGGCCGCCGTTCGCCACCGAAGCGCGCGTGACCATCAATCAAGCCAAGGCGCTGACGGGGGGTGTCACGCCCGGCGACGCTCCGGGCTTCCCGGTTCTGATCACGAAGGGGGGCAGTTATCTGCTGACGAGTGACCTCGACGTGCCCACCCTGAATACGGGAGGAATTCTGATAAGGACCCCTGACCCGGTAACCATCAACCTGAACGGCTTCACGGTCCGAGGGCCAAACCGATGCGGCAAGAACTACCCTGGTGGCTGCGAGTCCATCGACAGCGGGAGTGGCATTGAAACCGATGTCGCCACGGGAACAAACACAAACGGATCCACGGTCTATGGGGGTGCAGTGACTGGCTTCGGCCGGATCGGGGTGGGGATGCTTGGCTTCGGCAACACCATCCGCGAAATGACGGTAATGAACTGCAAGATAGGAATCCAGGTTACGGGGCTGATCCACGACAACATCGCCACAAGAAATGGCGGGGTGGGGATCATCAGCTTCGGCGCCGTGGTAAGGAACAACAGCACCACGGAGAACGCCGGCGATGGTATTTTCCTGTTCCGGGGTACGGCGATGGACAATACGTCGGAAAACAACACCGGCTTTGGCTTCCAGAGCCTGAATGCCGTTTCCGTTGGCACACCCATCCCAGCAGCGGGATACCGTGGCAACTTCTTCGCAGGCAACAACGCGGGCGGTGCTCAAGTGAGCGGGGGCATTCCGTTGGGCCAAAACGTGTGCGGCGCCAGCGCCTGCCCGTAAGGCACACGAGCGGCAAGGGGACACCGTAGTCAGCTTCTCCACTACGCCAGGAACGCCAAGGGAAAGCCCGGGCTTGCGACCTTGAAACTTGTCGCGAAGGGGACGTAGCACTCTTCTCCTGTCCCCGAAACCTCTGAATGGGATTCGCAAGCCACATCTGGCTGGTCTCCAGACGCAGTGCTGCCGGCCACACTTTGCGGCCATGTTCGCAACGGCGATTCCAGAATATGAGTGCTTCAAGGAATGTGGACAAACTCGCTGGCGTCAGCGGCCCAATTCTTGCACGCGTGTTGGTCGGGACATCAAGGTTTCCAGCCCGCCTCCATCGCCGTTCCGTCTTGAACAGGGCGGCAAACTGAGATATGACTAGTGGGCATCGACAGGCCGTTGCTGATAGTTTCAGGCTGGCGCGGATGCGGGAGACCGGGCATGGACCAAACGAACAAACAGAGTGCAGTGACACGCAGGACTTTTGTGGCCGCTTCGGCTGCGGGGGCGGTTGCGCCGTCTCTCGCGATGGCCAGTGCGGATACACCCGCGCTGCTCGGCGGTACCCCGGTCTGCAAGGTCACCTACCCGTCATGGCCTATGTTCGGCAAGCAGGAAGAGGAAGCGCTTACGGAAGTGATCCGCAGTGCGGCCTGGGGCCGGCTGAATGGAAGCAAGGTCGATGCCTTTGAGGAAGCCTTCGCCAAGATGACCGGGGCCGCTGGATGCCTGAGCGTGGTGAACGGTTCGAACGCGCTATACACCGCGCTGAACGTAATGGATGTGAAGGCCGGTGACGAAGTACTGGTGACGCCCTTCACCTTTGTGGCCTCCTTCAATGTGATCCTTCGGCAGCATGCGCTGCCCGTGTTCGTCGACACCGATCCGGAGTCCTACCTGATGGACCCCAAAGAGCTCGACGCTCTGGTGAACGAGCGCACCAAGGCCATCATGCCCGTCCACATCGGCGGCTCCGCGGTGGACATGGACGGCATAATGAGCGTCGCACGCAAGCACAAGCTGGCCGTCGTTGAGGACGCCTGCCAGGCATGGATGGCCCAATGGCGGGGCAAGAACGTGGGGCGCATCGGCAACGCCGGTTGCTTCAGCTTCCAGGCAACGAAAAACTTGAACTGTGGCGAAGGTGGCGCCATCATCTCCGACGACCGCGACTTCCTCGAGCGCTGCTACGCCTTTCACAATCAGGGTTTCTTCAGAGGCCGGCCCCGCTATTCTGCCGGCGAGTCGATGAGTGGCACCAACCTGCGACTGACGGAGTTTCAGGCTGCTGTGCTGCTGGTGCAGCTATCCCGCATGGAGGAGCATCAGCGGACGCGCGAGCAGAATGCCGCCTATCTCAGCAGCCTGCTGAAAGACATCCCCGGCATCCGCCCGGCAAAAATCTATGACGGCTGCACGCGGAACTCCTATCACATCTACATGGCGCATTACGATAAGGCGCACTTCGCGGGCATGCCCCGCGAGAAGTTTCTGAAGGCACTTGCCGCGGAGGGGGCGCCCTTCCGCTCGAGCTATGGGTCACACCGCAATTTCGGCTTCCTGCGCAACCTGCCCCAGGATCGCGCCTACAAGGCGCTGTTCGGCGAAGACCGGCTGAAGCAGTGGGAAACGCAGAGTTTCAACCTGCCGCGCAGCGAACAGGTCTTCGACGAGCATGTCTGGTTCGGGCAAGCAGTCCTGCTGTCGGAACGCAGCGTGATGGACCGCATTGCCGAAGCGGTCCGAAAAGTTCACAAGCACGCTGCGGAACTGGCCAAGGTGTAGGCGCCAATGCAGCCGAAGGTGGGTGCGGACGATGCGCAACCGCGATGACCTCTCGCAAGCAAGGCTAGCTGCCAACGGGGACTCCCAAAGTTTGACCCGATCAAGCAACGGGCCGCGTGCCACATTCCGCTCTCGAGAATCCCGCATCCTTATCCGCAAGAGCGCTTTGGCGCCAAGTATCCAAGCTATGAGCCGTATGCGCTAGCAGTGCCCGTACGGATCTGTGCGAGGGGTGCAAGGTGACTCGCATCCCGGCCGCGACCTCAAACCCTGTGGCCCCCTGGAAAGCCACCAACGGGTTAATCCGGGGATTTGCCAACCGCCGTCATGCGTGCGTTGGGCAGGCATCACTCCACGAGCGTCACGTTCTCCAACCAGTAGGCGCCCGATTCGGTCACGACCACAGTGGCCCGGATGGTCATGCCCTTGTCCAGACCCGCGAACTCAGCGGCTGAGCGAATCTCAAACTCCATCGTCATCGCGGGCATCCATCCGGGGATTTCCTGGTGACGGATCATGGCTAGCCGTTCTTCCTTCACGAGGGATCGCACCACACCCGTGAGCGGATAACGCCGGTGTTTGCCGCTGGCGGTCTTGCCCTTGTTGCCATCGCTGGGAAGCGCAGCTCCGGCGCCAGTTACAGACCACCCAGCGCCAGCCAGCCACGCAGCCAGGATCCCCATCAGCGCGGACCTACGGCGCATGGCGCTGCTCCCTCCATGGGCGGCAGAATGCGCACGTGCTCCAACAGATAGTCCATACCTTGTCTCCGCACCTGCGCCTGCAGGCAGGCTCCCGCCCGCATCTGTTGCAGGGTCTGCTCATCGGGAACCAGAAACTCCATCCCGGCTGGTTCCGGCATCGCCGCCATCAAGCCGGGAATCTCTCCATGCGCCATCGAGATTGACCCATCCTCCGCGTACACGCGCAACACCTTTCCGGTTACGGCGTGTCGAGGTCTGGCGCCAGTATGCGATCGGGCTGCGGGGATCCACGGGTCACTGAGTGCCGGGTCCGTCAGCAGGGTCTCGTCGGTGAGGCTTTTCAGGAACTCGATCAGGTCTGCCTTCTGCTCCACGCTGAGGGTGAAGCCCTTCACGAACTCACTGCGATTGGGGTTGCGGGATCCATCCCCGGCGTGGGGTCCGGTGGCGATGGTGCGTCCGCCCGCGGCGTAATGGTCTACCGCGTCTTCCAGAGTGGCCACGCTGCCGTCGTGCATGTATGGCGCGGTGACGGCGATGTTGCGCAATGTCGGCGCTTTGAACTTGCCCACGTCATCGGGGTTGCGCGTGAACTCGTACAAGCCAAGGTTGGGCTGTGGATAAGAGAGTTCACCCGTCAGATGGTACAGGCCGGTGTTGTGGAACTCCACCTCGGCGAAGCCCTTCTCGTAGTAATCCACGGTGCCTGAGAAGGCAAACCCACCGTGGCAATGGAAGCACTCCAGCTCTTCGCTGAAGAAGAGCTTCTCTCCTCGAATCGCGGCAGCGGAAACGGCATTCGGGTCATCGCCGCGCCGGTAGCGGTCGTAGGCGGAGTCGCCGGAGAGGATGGTCCGTTGAAAGCTGGCGATGGCCTGAATGACGTGTTCGATGCTGAAAGGCTGTGGACTTGCCGGGTAGGCTTTGGTGAAGAGGGGGCCGTAGCGTGATTCCGTGCGCAGGCGTTCAAGCAGTTCGGCCTCCATGCCCGCCATGCCCATTTCCACGGGATGCTCTCCAAAGAGGGGAACGGCCATTTGGGATTCCAGGCTCCGCAGCAGGGGGTTGGCCCAGGTGAGCACGGGACTGTAGGCGACGTTGGCAAGGCTCATCGCAGACCTTGGGTGAGCTTCTCCGGTCGAACCCACGCTGCGCGCGCGGCCATCGGTGAAGGCCAGCTCTTGCAGGTGACAGGAGGCGCAGGACTGAGTGCGGTTGGCCGACAGGCGACGGTCGTAAAACAGGTGGCGGCCCAGTTCCACCTTGGCGGCGGTCATGGGATTGGGCGTCGGCACGTTGGGCAACGGGAAGCCCGGCGGCAGGTTCCACTGGTAGTCGCCCAAACGGCTGCGATCAATCACGGCCTGACGTTGCCGTAGCAGCCGGACGTACTGTACCAGTTGCCAGCGTTCGGTATCAGACAGTTGCTGCGCGAAGCCTGGCATGGCGGTGTCAATGCCATGGGTGATCACCCAATAGATCTCGCCATCCCGCATGGAGTCCATCAGAAAGTTCGCGAGATCGGTGGGGCGTTGGGGCAGCTTGCCGGCCAGTGGTGTCCGGGCGCGACCATCCTCGCCGTGGCAGTACAGGCAATAGCGCTGGTAGGGCGCCTGGCCCGCCTGGGCATGGTGTGCGTCTTGCGGAAGGGGGCTGCGCAGCCGCCTTGCTTCCAGCGGAGCGGTGGATCGCCCATGGGCGTCGTGCGCGCGCATCACCGCCACTGCAGCCAAAGTCAAGAACAGCGCAACCGCAATCCACAGTCGCATGCGCTACTGCACCACTGCGCTTTCCTGATCGCGCGCAACGCCGGGGGAGACTTTCCGAAAGAAGGATTGCTCACCCGCGGGAGCATCCCCAAAGGGCAGACCCCAAGCCTGAAACAAGGGTGCGCAGTTAGGGTCAGCGGGGCCAGACATGCACCCGGCGAAGCGCTCGCCGCGGATGTCGACATTGGCATGCCGCAACAGTGCCGCCAAGTCGGCTACCACCACATCGCGGTCCACCTGAAAGCCAGCAATCTCCACTGCGGGGCGGTTGAGGTTGGCACAGGCGGTGGGAATGGTGGAGCTCGTGTCGCCGGGAGTACAGCCAGTGCTACCCAGGTGGATGGCGAATCCGCGCGGCTGCCCGGTGCTGGAGAAATCCAGGCGCGCGAACTTGTGCCCACTGTTCCAGGCCCAGTACAGCGCGGTGAGGTTCAGGGGCGACGGCTGCGCGGTCACGTCGAGGTGGTTCTTGTGGAAGGGGATTCCCAACTCGAAACGGAGCCCCACGTAGTTCCCCTCGGGCACGGCGCCGCGCACGGTGGTATTGGTTTGGGGGGTGCCATTGGAGCAGCCTGCGGTGGCATCCTCGAAGTCCAGCAAGGCGACATCATCCAACTGCCAGAGACCATCCTGTTCCAGCTCTACGGGGGTCTCGTTGCCTTGCTGGTCCACCAGCCGGAGGTTCGAGACGTAGAAGCGAAAGTCGCGCGGGCGGATGGTGGAACCGGTGCTTCCGATACCGGGATACTCCGCACCGCAGGCAAGCGGACGGTCGCCTACCTGCGCGGCAAAGCGAATGGATACGGGCTGGCTGGCCCCCAGGCTTGCGGCCAGGGTAAGAGCGAAGACGGCGAGGACTAAGCATCGAGTCATGAAGGATCTCCTGGAACGTCGCGGGCGCCAGCAGGGCAGGTACCCTGCTTTTCGGATGAGCATCCCTGCCTTCAGGATAGGCGCCAGGCGCGCGAAACCCGGTGCGGCAAATCGTCGCACCGCCATCGCCTGCCAACCCGGAATGGGCAACCGCGCTACCGGGAGAAGGCCCCAAACCAGTTGCTCCATGCCTCGATGAGCACGTAGAGCACCGCGAAGTTCAACGTCAGACTTAGGCATAGCGCCAGCGCATACAGGGGATCGTAAATGCGAAAGGGACGGGTTGTCATGGAAAGGGCTACTCCAGAGCATTAAGGGCTCCGCGGCCTAGAGTGCCATGCGCGGTCGCGCCGCGAAATGTGGCAAATGGTCGCAGGCAACGGGGCGCGTGCCGGGGTGCGCTTAACGCCGGGGCGGATACTTGATGAGTTTGCGCTGCAGGGAGCGCCGGTGAATGCCCAGCAGCTTGGCGGTTTGTGAGATGTTGCCGTTGCAGTCAGCCAGCACACGCTGGATATGCTCCCACTCCACGCGGGCCAGGCTGGGCACCTCATGGGGTTCCTGGGCGGCGGAGTCCTCCGCGCCGCGAAAGCGTGTGTAGGCGCGAGTGATCTCGTCCACATCGGTGGGCTTGGAGAGGTAGTGATCCGCCCCTCGTTTGGCTGCGGTAAGCGCTGTGGGAATGCTGCCGTATCCGGTGAGGATGAAGA
Organism: Bryobacterales bacterium; assembly: GCA_026129915.1. Lineage (GTDB taxonomy): Bacteria > Acidobacteriota > Terriglobia > Bryobacterales > Bryobacteraceae > JACTMJ01. The sequence continues at coordinate 8,206 of JAHCHD010000001.1, read as the reverse complement.
TGGCGGAGGAATCGTCCAGAGCGCGCAGGGAGGGCAGCAGTTCCAAGCCGTCATCCTCGCGCAGGCGCAGGTCCAGCAGCACCAGGTCCGGGCTGTGCTCCGAAGCCATGGCCATCGCTTCCTGAGCGCTAGCTGCCGCGTGGGCTTCCCAGCCGCGAGCCACGAAAGCCCTCAGCAGACGTTGGCGAAACGTGGCGTCGTCATCCACAATCAGCACGCTGAGGGTGGCTTCCAACCCCGCTACCATGGGCGTTCCTTCCCTGTGCGCAGCGTGAGCAGCGCGGTAACGCCTTGGCCTGGCGAAGAGAAGTACTCCAGGTTGCCGCCCATTCGCATGGCGAAGAGCCGGGCCAAATAGGCGCCCAGCCCCATGCCTTCCGCTGCCGCCTTGGTGGAATAGAAAGGCTCCCCAATACGCTGCAGCGCGGCCGCGTCCAGCCCGGGTCCCTGGTTCTGCACATGGAATTCCAATCGCCCGTTGGACACGCTTGCCGTAAGCGTGACGTCCTCCCGTGCACCGGCAGCCTGCACAGCATTCTGCAGCAAGGCGCCCAGGGACTTAGCTGCCGCGATGAGGGGCAAACGAAGCACCACATCCGGATGGTGGATGGTGACGCGCACCCGGGGCCGGTCAGCGTCCGGCAATTCATCCAGGGCGCACTGGATGAGCGTTTCCAACTGCACGGTCCGCAGCGCCTCGCCGGCCAGTTCGCCTCCTCGCAGGGACATGCGCTCGACGATGCGGCGGCAGCGGTCTACCTCGGCGCGGATGAGGCGCGCGTCTTCGGCGACATCCGGATGGCTGCTCACCGCGACGCGCTCCATTTCCCGCGCCGCCACCGCGATGGTGCCGAGCGGCGTGTTGATCTCGTGCGCCGCGCCGGCGGCCAAGGCAGCAATCGATGCCAGCCGTTCGTGGCTGGCCAGTTCCCGCTGTAGGCGCAGGACCTCCTTCTGCCTCTGGCTAAGGATGTGCGAAACCCGTGCAATGAAGAAGGTGATGATGCCCGCAGCCACTAGAAAGGCAACCCACATCTCGGTGAGGTGCTGCTGGTAGCCGCCCTCCACCGCGTGCTTCATGGCTGCGTGATCCATCGCAGCGTGATCGATGCCGGCAGAACCTACAGGGGCCGTCCCCGGCAACCAGAACAGGGCGCCATAGCAAACAGCAGCCAACCCGCCCAGGCACCAGGTCCAGGCCTGATGCAGCAAGACCGCGGAGAGCGTGATGAGCACCAGATAGCAGATGCTGAAGGGGTTCGACGCACCCCCGGTGGCCGCCAGAATGCAGGAGAAGGCCAGCACATCCAGCACACACACCACGCCCATCAAGTGCTGGGGCTGCTGGCGGCGAAGGCTGGTAGGCATCAGCAACCAGCCATTGGCCAGCAGTTGAACGGTCCATGCCGCCACTGCCGCAAACAGCCACGGGCCGGCCAATTCCAACGGGCCATAACGCAGCAGCAGCAGCGCTTCCGCCGCTAGCAGCACGAAGCGCAATTGCACTACGGAAGGCAGCGCCAAGTCAGGGTCCGGCGTGCTGCTGAGCGCCAGCAGCCGTTCGGAAAGCTGGGCCTGCTGGCTCTGCATGGCCGCACGGTCGGGGCTACCATGCGTGGCGCCTGGGTCCGCGGGAAGCTTGGCCGAGGGGTGATTGTTGGTGCTCATCGCATTCCGGGAAGGCGGCGCCACTGCGCACAGTTCCGCATATTCCCATTGTGACGCCGCGAGCCCTCCCACGGCGTGCCTGCGACAATTTGCCGCGCGACAGCTTGAGCCCGCGCCCCTAAGCTGAAAGCAGTAGGCGATCCCATCGCCTTCATCCCTGGGCCTTTCGAAAAGATATGCTGCACCACACTCTCGGTCGTCGTGAATTCTCTGTCCGCGCGCTACCCATTCTGCTGAGCTCCGCAATGGGCCTGGGGGCTGGAGCTTCACCCTCGGCTGAAGCGCTGGACCAACAACCGAATGCGGCCGCGGGCAGTGGCATGCCGTTCTTCACGTTGGGTCTGCGCGGGGAGGTGCTGTTGGCCTGGACTCAGCCAGCGGCCGAGGGACAGCACGCGCTGCTGTATTCCTTGTGGCGGGGCAAGCAGTGGGAACCGCCGCAAATCGCCGCCCAAGGTGCGAAGTGGTTCGTGAACTGGGCCGACTTCGGCAGCATGGCCTTCGACGGCGCCGGGCAGCGCTATGCCCATTGGCTGGCACGTGCCCCCGAGGGTGGCAAGTACGGCTACGGCATCCGCATTGGGCAGCAAGGCAAGGATGGACGGTGGCGCGAGATCCACGCGATTTGTCGCGATGAGAAGGAAGACTATGCGGGCTTCCTCAGCTTTGTTCCACTTCCCCAAGGAATGGGCGCTGCCTACCTGGCGCCGCCAGAGCCCGCAGTGCCACAACACCAGGCAGCGCATCCCGGTCACGGCGGTCACGACAACCACGACCATCGCAAGACGCTGCGCCTTCTGGAACTGAATGCCGCGGGCAGGGTCCACCGCGACACCTTGCTGGACGACGACGTCTGCTCGTGCTGTCAGACCGCCGCCCTGGCCACCAGCAACGCCATCTGGGTAGCCTATCGCGACCACCGCCCTGGAGAGATTCGCGACATCTCCGTCATCGCCGTTCGCGATGGGGTGCCCGGGGAACCGCGCACCGTACACCCGGATGGATGGCAGATTAACGGCTGCCCCACGGATGGCCCAGCCATGGACCGCGACGAGACACATGCCGCCATCGTCTGGTTCACTCGCGGCGGTGGCGCGAAGGTGCAGGTCGCGTTCTCTCCCCTGGATGCGCCGTCCTTTGGCGCGCCTGTCCGGGTGGACGATGGGAATCCGCTTGGACGCGCCAGCCTGCGCGCGGCAGGCGAAGGCCGCTACGTCATCGTCTGGCTGGAATCCTTGGGCGAAGGCAAGGCCACCCTGCGCGTGCGTGCCGTCCACCGCACGGAAGGCCGCGGGATTGCCGCCACGCTGGCCACCGTCCCTGCCGCCCGCACCACCGGCTTCCCACAGTTGCTGGTTGCCCACCAAGAGCTATTTGTCGCCTGGCGGGAAGACGGCATTCGTGTTCAACGAATGCCTTTGTCCGCCATCATCCCAAAGGAATGGAAATGAACTTGTACTTCCGATCATTTGTCCTTGTTGTGCTGGGGAGCCTGGCGCTCCTCGGCCAAAGCACGCTGGCCACGCTAACGGGTGTTGTTCTGGATGAACAGAACGCCAGCGTGTCGGGCGCCACCGTGACGTTGAAGGATCCCGTGCGCGGCCTGGTCCGCGAGACCCTCACCAACGACAGCGGCTATTTCACGTTGCCGCAACTGGCGCCCAGCAACTATGAGCTCACCGTGGCCAAACCGGGCTTTCGCGCAGAGCGCGTGGAGTCACTGGTGCTGAATGCGAAAGACCAGCGCACGCTGCGCCTCCAGCTTGCCATTGCCGCCCAGTCCGATGCCGTGAATGTGGTGGGGGAATTGCCTTTGGTAAGTCTGGCCCCGGCCGTTGCCACTGCCGTGGATCGCGGCTTCATTGAAAACCAACCCCTGAACGGCCGCAGTTTTCAAACGCTCATCAATCTCTCTCCGGGTGTGGTGCTCACCAACTCCAGCATCGTCAACAACGGGCAGTTCTCAGTGAACGGCCAGCGCACCGCCGCCAACTACTTCACGGTGGATGGCGTCAGCGCGAACTTCGGGATGGTGTTCGCGACGACGCCCTACGAGGGCGCCTCAGGCTCTATTCCCTCTTTCTCCGCGCTGGGTGGCACAAACACCCTGGCCAGCGTGGACGCCGTGCAGGAGTTCACCATCCAAACCTCCACCTATGCCCCGGAGTATGGTCGGCAGCCCGGCGGCCAGGTAGCCATCGTGACCCGCTCTGGCACCAATGAACTCCACGGTGTCCTGTTCAACTATCTGCGCAACGACAAGCTGGATGCCAACAGTTGGTTTGGCAACCGCAACCGGCTTCCCCGCGCGGCGCTCCGTCAAAATAACTACGGCTTCACGCTGGGCGGGCCCGTGTTCGTACCCAAGTTCTATGATGGCCGCAACCGCACGTTCTTCTTTGTGTCGCATGAGGGTCTGCGTTTGGTGCAGCCTGTCATCTCCCGGCCGCTGCGTGTGCCAACCGTAGAAGCGCGCGCACAGGCGACGGGCATCCTGCGCAATCTGCTGGAGGCTTACCCGCTGCCTACCGGGCCTGCCTTTGCCGATGCCCCGTTGGAGGCCCCGTTTCTGGCCAGCTTCTCAAACCCTTCCACGCTGGATGCCACCAGTGTCCGGCTGGATCATGCCTTCAACGATCGCGTGACGCTCTTCGGGCGTTACAACTACGCCCCGTCGGAGAGTCGCGAACGGGCGCGCTATGCCGCCGCCAGTTTTGTGGCGGTGTTGCCGGCGCTCACGGAAACCGCCACTGTCGGCGCAACCGCCGTGCTCTCGCCCGCCGTGAACAACGATTTCCGCGTGAACTGGAGCCGCTCCCGGGCAGGGCAGATCTACCAGCAGGACACCTTCGGCGGCGCCAAGCTGTTGCCGGAGAACATCCTCATTCCCGGCTATGCCGCTGGACCAACAGCGCTCCTCTACCTGCAGGTTGACCCGAATGACGACAACACCCTCAGCCCGGGAACCTTCAGTTTGAACAGCCAACAACAGTGGAACTTCGTCAACACCACCAACTGGACCACCGGTGCGCATGCCTGGAAGTTTGGCGCCGATTACCGACGGCTTGCGCCGAACATCGGGGGCAGGCTGTATGGCAAGACGCTCACCTTCACGAGCATCACTAACCTGATTACCGGCATTGTGCCTACGGGTAGCGTGACCGAAGTGGATCGCTTTCTGGAGCCGCGCTACGATAACTTCTCCGCGTTCGTGCAGGACGCCTGGCGGATTGCGCCTCGCCTCACGCTCACCTATGGCGCACGCTGGGAGGTGAATCCCGCACCGGGCGATGCCGGGGGGGATCCCCCATTGACCGTGCGCGGGCTCGACACCCCGCAGACGGCCACACTGGATCCCGCCGGGACCCGTCTCTACGACACCACCTGGGGCAACGTGGCGCCGCGCGTGGGCGTAGCCTGGCAGCCCTTCAACTCCCTGGCTACCGTCATCCGCGCAGGCTTCGGTGTCTTCTACGATCTGGGTAACGCCTTCGCGGGAACCGCGCAGAGCCCAGGCTTCTTCCCCAACTCCAGGCAGCGTGTACTGCCCAACACGAGCATCGAGGATCCGTTGTTCTTCGAGCCAGTGCCTCCCGTGTCCATGCAGCCGCCGTACCCCAGACTGTTTGCCTTCGAGGAGGGCTACCAGTTACCTCGTACCCGGCAGTACAGCCTTGCCGTGGAACAGCCACTCGGTGCGGCAAACTCATTGTCCATCAGCTACGTCGGCGCAGCGGGCAGAATGCTGGCGCGTGTCGAGAGTCTGCGTCCCTCTGTGTTGCAAAACCCTGCCTTCACCCGCATTGACTACGTCACCAACGCAGCCTTCTCTGATTACGATGCCCTTCAGGTGCAGTTCAAGCGCCGCATGACCCGCAACTTCCAGGCTCTGCTTGCCTACACCTGGGGCAAGAGCCTGGATACTGCTTCGGATGAGTCCATCTCCAATTTCCAGACGCCTGTCTTGCGCTCAGACCCAAGGGCGGACCGAGGTCCCTCTGAGTTTGATATCCGTCATGCCTTCACTGGGTCAGCAACCTGGGAGCTGCCCGCACTGGGTAACAGCCGCTTCCTGCAGTCCGTCACCGGTGGCTTCGCGTTCGACTCTGTGGTGCGCTTCACTTCCGCGCTGCCCGTGAACATCATTAGCGGGCGCGATGTGCTTGGCCTTGGTCTCACCAACGTGTCCCGTCCTGACCTGGTTCCTGGCCAGCCGCTCTACATCGAAAGCGACACGCTGCCCGGTGGCTGGCGCATTAACCCCGCGGCCTTCGATGCAGCCACCCCCTTGGCGCAGGCCCGTCAAGGAACACTAGGCCGCAATGTGGTGCGTGGGTTCGGTTTATCCCAGGTGGATTTGGCGCTGCGCCGTCGTTTTGCCATCACCGATACTATAGCCCTCAGCTTTCGGGCCGAAGCCTTCAACCTCGCCAACACGACAAACTTCGCCAACCCCACAGGGGTGCTCACCAGTCCGAACTTTGGAGTCTCCACACAGATTCGCAGTGTAGGCGCGGTGAGCGGACCCAACCCCTTGTTCCAGGTGGGTGGTCCGCGATCCATTCAGCTTGCGCTCCGGCTGGAGTTCTAGCGGGCATCTGAGGGGCCAGCCAGGCAAGGGCTATCCGGTACGCATCGGCAAAGGCTGCGTTCTCGAAAGCCCCGGGTTGGCCCCAGATTTATCATCCAAGTTGGCCGAAGCGCGGGTCTGCACGCAGATCGTTTAGCGCGGGCTGCTGGACCAAGGAGATGGGCTCTCTGGCGCATTCCTCGATACCGCGACGCAGCCATTCGAAGGTGCGGTCCCTGCCGTTTGCATTGGCGCGCGTTGGTGACTGCGCGTTGGTGACAGCCTCCGTGTTTCCGGGTTTCTGAGTCGGCACCTCTGCACCTGCAGCAGCCTCCCGGACCGAATCTCGCGACCTTCGTGCCAATTCATGCGGCCCGTCGCGCCACCCGTCACGCCACTGCCAGAAATTTCCAAAGTTCCTGCAACATTCTGACAACAAGGCACCTACAGCCCCAGCCTCAGGCCCATCTTGCGCCAGCACGCCAGAACTCCCGCGCGCCGGCCGCTACACGCATGCAGCCTGACGAACGCAAACCCACATGCCGTTGCCCGTTCCAGCCCAAACGGGGCGACAGAATCGTTGCCATGGGTGACGCGAGCAACGCGAGCAAACCCGTGGACAGCCAAACAGCGGCGAAGCCACCATGGAGCAGGTGCCCAGTTGCGCCCGCGACCCCACCATCCCGGCCTCACGGGCGTTGACGTGCCAACTCGGGGCTTCCCCTGTTCACGGCCGCCAGCGCACATTGTTGTCGAAAGCGCCGATGCGTCCCGGGAAACGGGAACCGGACAACCAACTCCCCTCAGCGCGCTACCGCCCAGATTTCCGCTTCTCTCGGGCAGTCGGTCTCTCGTAAAACAGCTGCTGGCGAGTAGGGGGAGGCGCCGGGAGACCCTCGAAATTGCTAGCCCGCTTCCTTCACCAGGGTTCCCGCAAGACAATTCAATGGCCGTCTCCACAAGGAGCGCGAAGGGCGAAGCCCAACGGCGTACTGTGTTTGTGCGTTGAGGACTTCCACCAAGCGCAGCAAAGTCGATGCGCCGGCATCCCGTCGTCAGGTGCTACGGTGGCTCCCCACAAACTGTTCTGCCGTCATTCCGATATCTTTTGCGATCTTGCGCAGCAGCGTTGGAGAGATGTCACGTCCGGAGTGAAACGGAACGGTTGTTCCCCGCCCGTCCCGATGCCGGAACTGCTTGTGGGAACCCCGCTGGCGGACTTCGTTGAACCCCAAGAATTCCAGCAGGGCGACCACCTCGCGTGGCTTGAGTACCGGTAACGCGGACACTAGGCCACCTGGATCGTCTGAATCGCAACGAATTCAGACTCGAACTCAGGTTCGCCGTCCTCAAGGAGCATATCCACGACCTCCTGCAAATTACTCTGCAGTTCATCGAGCGACTCGCCCTGGCTATGCGCGCCCGGCCAGCCAGGGACGTACCCTACGTACAGCCGCGTTTCCGGATCACGCTCCACCACAACCTGGAATGTCCGCATGCTTAAAGAATACTCCTGGATGGTGCCGCGAGTTGCGCTATGGCCTTCACATCTGGATCTTCAGGCACGGGGCACGGAAGGGTCCAGCGAGGCAAGACCGCTTCGCTGGCCTAGCCGATTGGCCAAGCCAATTCCCATGCCAAGGTCCATCCATCCCCGCGCTGGTTCCTACACTTCGGTATGTCAGTCAGCTACAAGAACGCAATCCAACATGCCGTCACCCGTCCCAGCCCCAACGCGGCGACACAATTATTGCCATGGGTGCAGCGAGCAACGCGAGCAAACCCATGGCCAGCCATACCGACAGCCAAACAGCCGCGCAGCGACCATGGAGCAGGCGCCCATTTGCGCCTGCGACCCCACCATCTCCGGCCACACGCGAACCACCCTCCATGCACTTTTCCACGGTTTGCGATTTCTATCTCGCCTATTTGCAACGGCGTAGCGCCTTAACACTGTTAACCTGCGCC